>JAUWAW010000017.1 GCA_030601865.1 Candidatus Nealsoniibacteriota bacterium
AGTAATTACAAAAATACCCTACCCGCAGGGGTTTCATCTACAATTTAATCACCGCTAAGTCGCACTACGGTAACACTTGAATCCTCACCACATCACTGATTTCGCTTTTGCCATACAAACTGCTCTTTGTTTCAATCAAAATATGACTGTCTAGCTCCAAATCTCCAATGCTTATGGGTATTCTTTCCGGGGTAAAAGTGGTTTCTCCGGTCGGTGGATTAGCCGGGTCAAAAGGAAATTTCAACTGAATAATTTCTGTCTCAGCTGAAAGAACGAGCTTGATTTCCTTTTCCTGTTCCGGGCTCTTGACCATCACAGAATTGCCTCCAACATCCACGCTGGAGATTACTGCTGCCATATTCAAGACCTGGGGCACTTCTCCTTCAATCACTTCCTCCCCTTCTTTTCCTTCCTCCTCAGGCTCAAGGCCTATTTCTTGAGAACCCAAATAAAAAATCCCTCCGACAATAATAACCAAAACCACGATTATACCGATGATTACGTTTTTGGACATATTCGCTGTTTAGAATTTCTAATTGACCTAATTCCTAATCAAATCCCAATGATCAAATGACCAATGACCAAAAAATCATTAGACATTAGACATTTTGTCATTAGGCATTGATTAGAAATTAGTAATTAGGAATTAGTCATTTTATTCCGACCTTTTCACTGATTATTTCATTTTACCAAAAACAAACTAAGATACCAGTTGATAACTTTCTCGCCCCAAAACAAAGCCAAAAACGTGCCGCTAACCAGAAAGGGCCCAAAAGGCACTTCTGACTTTAAGGTTTTTTTTCTGGCAATTATCAGAACCAATCCTATTATAGCACCCAAGATAAAAGCAACAAACAAGGCCACCAAAATATTGGGCCAGCCGAGTAAAAGACCCATTAAAAAAGCCATTTTGATATCCCCTACTCCCATCCAACGACCCTTGGAAACAAGCACAATCAATAGAAAAAACCCAGCTGCTCCGAGCGCGCTTACCATCGTCATTCTGAGCGGAGCGAAGAATCCCATAGTGCTTGCGGGATCCTTCACTACGTTCAGGATGACAAAAATAAAAGCAATTCCTATGGCTGGATAAATCACCTTATCCGGGATAATATAATGCTTCAAATCATAAACAAAAATAACAATCAGGAAACAACTAATTACCAATAAAAACAGAGGTTCCAAAATTGTTTGAAAATTGAGATTTGAAAATTGATTGAAAATTGAAAATTGAAAATTGAAAATTAGTAGAAATAGCACTCCTGTCGCTGTTTCTACCAGAGGGTACTGCCACGATATTCTCTTGTGGCAATAACGGCATTTTCCTCGCAAAATAATAAAACTCAAAACCGGAATGAGGTCTTTCCAGCTTAAAGTATGTTTGCAATGCGGACAATATGACCTGCCCGAAATGGCAGAGGACTGTCCTCTGCCATTTTTGCGCAGGCGGTAGATGACGCAGTTCAAAAAACTGCCAATTATTAAACCGAAAAGGAAAATAAATGAATAAAAAAGTATTGCCATATTATTCTAAATGCACGCGTTGACCAAAACGGCTTAGTTTTTTCAGCAACAAGGGATATTTTCTCAAACCGGGGTCATCAACCAAGAGCTCTTTGGCTGCCTCTCTGGTTTTCTCCACCAAAGAAAGGTCGGTCAAAGAAGCCATGACCAAATCCGGAATTCCCCATTGACGAGTGCCGGAGAAATCTCCTGGTCCGCGGATCTTTAAATCTTTTTCAGCCAGGTCAAAGCCATTCTCGCAATCTATCAAAGCTCTCAATCTCTGGCGCGTCCTCTGGGCCGGTGAATCAGTAAATAAAAAACAAAAGGACTGGTGCTCGGCTCTCCCCACCCTTCCTCTAAATTGATGCAGTTGCGCCAGTCCAAATCTTTCCGCGCCCTCAATCATCATTACGCTGGCATTGGGCACGTCAATACCCACCTCAATAACTGAGGTGGAAACCAAAATATCTGTTTTTTTAGCCCGAAAATCTTTCATAATTTTTTCTTTTTCTTTGGCTGCTAAGCGGCCGTGCAGCATTTCTATTTTAAGGTCAGGAAAAACTTCTTTGTCCAGTTTTTCATACTCTTCCTTAACGGCCTTGGCCTCCGCCCAGCTTAAAACATTCCCTTTTTGTGTCAAAATCCTGCGATCGCAGGATTTTGACACACTTTCCTCTGGCGATTGACCCTCAATACGGGGACAAATGACAAACACCTGCCTCCCTTTGTTTACCTGGTCTCTGATAAAATCATAGGCCTTCTGCCGATTGGCTGGCGCTACCACCTTGGTAATGATTTTTTTTCTTCCCTTGGGCATCTCATCTATTAAAGAAAGGTCCAAATCACCATAAATAGTTAAAGCCAAAGTTCTGGGTATGGGCGTAGCCGTCATAGACAACAAATGCGGTACATGCTGTTGACATCCGATGTCAACACGCCTGTCCGTTTGTTGACATCCGATGTCAACATCGGATGTTGACATCGGATGTTGACAAAGCTTGGCTCGTTGCCCCACGCCGAAGCGGTGCTGTTCGTCCAAAATCACCAGGCCCAACCTGCCAAATTTGACTTTGTCTTGAATCAAAGCATGGGTGCCGATTAAAATGTCTATTTCTGCGTCTTTGGTCTTTTTCAAAAGTTTCTCTCTGGAAATCTCTATGGGCTCTCTTTTTAATTTTTTGGATATAAACTTGTCTTCTTTGCCGGTCAAAAGACCGATGTTCACTTTGAAATCTGCCAAAAGTTTGGCCACCTCTTGAAAATGCTGCTTGGCCAAGATTTCAGTGGGGGCCATAAAGCCAATTTGAAAACCGGCTTTAAACACATTGAGGGCGGCCATCACAGCCACCACTGTTTTGCCCGAACCCACGTCGCCTTCCAAAAGCCGGTTCATGGGCCGAGGTTTTTCCAGGTCTTTTAAGATTTGCCAGCTGGATTTTTTCTGCGCGTCAGTTAGTTTGAAAGGTAATGTTTTAACAAATTTTTGAATAAGTTCTAAGTTCAAAGGAATAGCAACGCTTTTTTCTCGGGCTAATTTACCTCTTTCTCGAAGAACAAAAAGTTCAATAAAAAAGAGTTCTTCAAAAGAGAATCTTTGTTTGGCTTTTTCTGCCATTGCCATTGACACAGGAAAATGGACCTGCTCTATGGCTTGGTTTATAGGTAGAAGTTTGTGTTCTTTAATAACCTGAGGGGGCAGGACATCAGTAAGGACATTCTTGAATTGTCCTAACAAGGACTTGATAATGTAACGCAACCATCGGGAAGAAAGGCCTTCGGTTTCTGGATAGACCGGCACAAGCCGACCCGTATGGGTAAGAATACTGTCGGGGATGTTAGCCCCGACAGAACGGACAACGTCTTTTGGCAATTTTTCATAGGCGGGGTTGGACAAGAAAATACCATCGTTTCCCAAGCTCACTTTGCCAGCTAAACAGACCCCATCCCCTGCTCTGAGAGTTTTTATTAAATACGGCTGGTTAAACCAAACAACTTTTATCGCCCCTGTTTTATCTTCAACCACTGTCTGCGTCAAAATCATTCTTTTGCGCCAGGTTCTTGAATTCTTGATTTCCAAGATTTTGCCCATAATGCAGCATTTTTCATTTAAGGTAAGTTGGGCAATGGGGCAGACATTAGAAAAATCCTCATAACGATGAGGAAAATGCCAAAGCAGGTCTTCTACTGTTTTAATGCCCATTTTCTTGAGCTTTTTCTGAAACTTCGGCCCAATTCTGGGTATTGTTTGTATGGAGGTATCCAAAGTCATTAGTAAGGCGCACTTTATATTTATCTTAACATAAAAAATAGAAAAAGCCTTCATTTTGAAGGCTTTGTTCCGAGGAACTTGGTTATGTGAAACATGGGAAAGAGCTATAATGGGAAAGAACTATAAATAAATGCGTTGGGAAGCAACCAAGGTGTCGGCGCGGCCGCTTCCCAAGGCAGGTTCAGGATTATATAATAGGCGCCAGCCATCCCAGCAATGCCATCGGTAAAGTCAGGTTAGTATCCTGAACCTGCTCAATTCAAGAAAGCTCGCTAATAGGCTTTATTTGTAGTTTACACCCTAAGTAAAACTCTGTCAAGCCCTCTGTGGAAAACTTTTTGTCCCCAGAAGGACTCGAACGAGTTGCCCGAAGGCATTCCCTCCCTTCGGTCGGAATTCGGGAGGAAGGTTCTCGCCACACTGAGAAATACAAACAGACCCGAGCCGCTTGTGGCGGCTCGGGTCTGTTTGTGTCCCCAGAAGGACTCGAACCTTCATCACAGCCTCCGCAGGGCTGCACTTTATCCATTAAGCTATGGGGACAATGTTTTAGAGTAGCATAAAAATTGATGTTTTTCAATTGATTTTTTAAAAATTTGATGGTAGGATAGAGTAAAGGTGGGTTGGCTGAGTCTGGTTAAAAGCAGGGACTTGCTAAGTCTCGGGGATTAAACTCCCACGCAGGTTCAAATCCTGCACCCACCGCTCTGTTTCTTTGGCGGGATGCCAGAGTGGACGATTGGGGCTGCTTGCCCCGTAAGAAAGCGGTGGGGTGCTCCGAATTGGTAAGGATCCGGTCCTGAAAACCGGCGCCCGAAAGGGCATGCGAGTTCGACTCTCGCCCCCACCGCTTTCTTACGGGGTCGCGAAAAACAGTTGTAGCGAAAGCTACCGGGGGTTCGAATCCTCCTCCCGCCGCCCAAACACAAAATACACAGGTCTGACCCGTGTATTTTCTTTTTGTTCCAATCTACCGGGTAACAGAAATTACCGGAGCTACTCCGTTTTGTGATTGAGCATTGGGAGCTGAAACAGTGACTCGGCCAGTAGTAGCATCCTGAATAACCTGATAATAGGTATTGTAAGTAGTACAATCTGTCCAACTGCCGGCGGTGGGATCAACTGGAAGCTCAGATATGTATCTTGGAACAAGGCAATCACAAATATCGTAATAGGAAGCACACTCTGCAGTTGGAGTTTGCCCAGAATCTCCCATACAAGGATTAGTTAAAGTAGGTAAAGGATCTCCTGTAGGACACCATATTCCCCTATTGTCTATTATATTTTGAGAAACCGCACTTAGAATAGCAGTGGTATTTGCCCATCGTCGGCTATTATTGGCCATAGCAAACTGGCGCATCGGATTAATAGCCACAATAGCTATCCCCATTAAAATAACCACAATCCCAATCACTATTAAAAGCTCAATTAAAGTAAATCCTTGTTTTTGCATATTTTTTTACTTTTGGGTTGATTAGCTCGACCTTTACCCCTACACCAGAACGAGGACTGGCTTCGCCAATTTTCCCGCCTTCGGCGGGTTGTCCTTGTTTGGTGTGGGGGTTTATTTGACTCCAATTATTTTAATCGTAGCATTTTTCAAAAAAATACCCTGTGGAAAACTTTTAAGTGGCTGAGAGATTCATTTTATTAAGTTTATTCCAGCTGTCTTAGGATTCTTCAACAATGCTCTTGAAGCTAAACCAATACAGGTAGCATATAAAATAGGACTGAGCTCCAGAGCTTTTTCAAAGTATTCTTTCTTTTCTAAGATATCTATATTCATTTTAATCCAGGGGTCGCCAATTGCAACCGGTTTTTCCAAGTTTTGGGTTAAGTATTCAGAGAGATAAGGCAGCAGAGCCGATCCTCCAGCCAGAATTACTCTCTTAATTTCTTTTTGTTCTTTTTCCTGAAAGTATCTTTCAATTTTTCTAATCTCCCAAATTATTTTCTGAATATCGCTTTGGAGAACTAAAAACACTTTCCCCTCTTTTAATTCCGGATTAAGACCGATTTCTTTTTTTAGGATTTCTGCCTTATTAATTGTGATGCCTAAATTTTCAGCAAGAGTTTTTGTAAATTGATTTCCTGCTATTCCGTAAGCGAAACTGGTTCTCAATGCCCCTTCAACAAAAAGACTGAAATTAGTAGTTTTAGCTCCAATATCTGCAATTAAAACTGGTTGTTTTGTATCAATAAGAGATCTGCCCAAACTTATTGATTCTACTTCTAAACAAAGAGGTTGAAGTTTTAAATTTTTGAATACTTCCAAATAGTCATTGACAATATCTCTTGGAACAGCAGCTAAAATTATTTCTTTCAAGTTATCCCTTTTTCTCACTTTATAATCTAAGTAAAGCTCTTTTAGCGGGAAAGGGAAAAATTGTGCTGTCTGATATTTTATATATTCTGATTCTTCTTTCTCCTTTAAATTTTTGGGAAGTTCTGCAATATGAATAAAGCTTTTTGATTCTGGTAAAGCAAAAATAAGCTTTCTGGTTTTCATCTTGCCAAATTTTGGTTTTTCAACCAAAGTTCGGAGAGCGCTTTCCAGCTTTTTTTTATTAAGAATTTTACCATCTTCCACAATGCCTGGTTCAAGAATTACCCTCCCCATTGCTAAAAGCTTGGAGTGTTCAAACGACCCCCTTAACAAAACCGCTTCAATAGAATAGTCAGATATATCCAATCCGAATGCTGGTTTTTTTAAAAATTTTAAAAGCATAAAACTTTTTAGAAATCGGCCACCTCCTGCCAGGAATCAATAACCATCTCAGAAAAAATTTGACTAATTACTATTTTCATTTTTTTTACTTGATTTGAAGCAGTACCTAAAACCTTCACGGTCCAGTTACCTTCAATAGGAAAAATTGTGCAGCTGCCATTCTCCATATCAATGGTTACTTTTTCAGTATAAGTGCCACCCTCTTTTAATGTCATTAGAGCTTCCTCAACGCAAAGATTGGCTAAATAATAAGCTTCGGAAGATTGACTTTTTTGTAAACCCATTTTCATCTCACCAATGCTCCCCAAACCAAGACCTACGCCAATCATTAGACCTATGGCTGAAATTATTAAAACCGTTATCAGAGCAATAAAACCTTCATTTTTAGGTTTTAGATTAGAGGTTTTAGATTTTAGTATTTTGAAACTCATTTAAAC
>JAUWAW010000001.1 GCA_030601865.1 Candidatus Nealsoniibacteriota bacterium
AGGAGGATATATTTTCTATTTGTTAGTATTCCTTTTCACTTTTTTAGTTATTTTAAATTTAATAAAAAAATATTTTATTCTCGGACTCAAAGATAAAAAGAAAATTAGCTATTTTCTAATTGGTAGTTGTCTCTTTTTCGCCCCATTTAACCTCCTTTTCAATGTTCTTTTCCCTATCTTAAGAGGAACCCATGAGTATTATCAATTCGGTGATTACTCCGCGATTTTTCTCCTCGGGTTTACTGCCTACGCAATTGTTAAACGAGAATTATTTGGTATGAAGGTTGTCTTAACTACTCTTTTTGTTACTCTGATTGCGATTTTGTTGGCGTTGGATACTTTTGTTTTTACGGCTCAGTTGAATTTGCAGATTTTGAAGGGGGCGATTTTAATTATCTTTTTGTATTTTGGCTATCTAATGATTAAAAGTGTTTTAGCAGAAATTGAGAGAAGGGAAGAGGTTGAAAAATTGTCCAGAGCCAAATCCGAGTTTATTTCCATTGCCTCGCATCAATTGCGCACGCCCCTGACCGCCATCAAGGGCTACATCTCCATGATTCTTGAAGGCACTTATGGAAAAATGACTGCAAAAATCAGAAGACCAATGGAAAATGTCTACAAATCCAATGAAAGATTGATAAAACTGGTTAACGACCTTTTAAGTGTTTCCAGGATTGAGTCAGGTCGCATAGAGTTGGAGCTTGAGAAGACAAGTTTAGAAGATTTAATTTTTAGCGTGGTGCAGGAATTAAAAATTACAGCCAAAAAGAAGGGGCTTCGCTTGAAATGGCAAAAGCCGGCTGAGCCCTTGCCCGAAACCCTCATTGATAAAGATCAAATAAGGCAGGTTATTTTAAATGTGATTGATAATGCCATAAGATACACTCATTACGGCCAAATAGTTGTCAAGCTCAAAAGGCAAAAGGAATTTTTGTTAATTGAGATTTCTGATACCGGCGGAGGACTCAGCAAAGAAGAAATTTCTTATCTTTTTGAGAGTTTTTCCCGGGGCAGGGTCGGCGCTCGGTTATGGAGCGACGGCATGGGTTTAGGCCTTTATGTAGCCAAAAAATTTGTTGAAATGCACCAAGGCAAAATCTGGACCGAATCACCAGGCAAAGAAAAAGGCAGCACCTTTTATATTGAACTGCCGATTAAATAACTAAAAACTTCCCAAAAAGTTCACGATCGCGCGGAAACTGGGAAGTTGGTAAAAAAAAAGGAGCATGGGAAGGGGAAAGATGATGAGTGATGCCTCATATCTTTCTTTTTCTTCCCATGCTCTTGAGGAGTGCAAGAAGCTGGATCACAACTCCTTATATCCACTTAGATGATTATCTGACGATAATCATCTTTTTAGTTGCGGTGAACTCATTGGCTTTGAATGTATAGAAATACACTCCAGAGGCCACCGGCTCACCAAGATTATCTCGGCCGTCCCAGTAAGCGGCTTTATCTTTTGACAGATAAGTGCCTGCTGGTTGACGGCCAAGTTCTAATGTGCGAATTAAACTACCAGTTAAGCTGAAGATTTTTATTATCACCTCCGCGTCTTCGGCCAACTGATACGGTATCCACGTCTCCGGATTAAACGGATTAGGATAGTTTTGAAGCAACGCTGTCTTAGCAGGGATGGCGGGAATTTCTCCTATTTCCCAATCGGGTTTTGTCTTGCCCCAGGTTGTGGGATATTTCCCTTCGGGTTCCACCGAAAGCATCTCTCTGGGTTGGTAGGCATAGAAATATCTCGCCTCAAGTGGAGTAACCGAACCAAATAAGTTTATTGGTGGTTCTCCGAAGTGGGTTTCCACCCAAACGAGATGTACTTTTCCCCTTCCGGCAGTTATATTAGGCGACTTCGCAAAGCTTTCAACGAGTGTTGTGGGCTTTGACCATTGACCATTTTTGGGTTTGAACACATAGCAGATGCTCCCTTCAGGGGCTTCTTTCCAGACGAGATGGAAACTACCATCCTTATCTATAGCCAGGTGAACGCCTGCTCTCAGGATCCAGTGTTCTCTGTTCGGATCAATATGGTCGAAGGTAGAAACTGGCTCAAACAATTTAAATGCCTCTCCTGTTTGTTGAGCAATTGTATGTAAGATAGGCCCACCATCTGGACATTCGTCAGATGATTCTGGCCAAAGTAGCCAAATGAGATGCATGTTATTTTCATTATCGAAAACCACATCGCTTAAGAAGATAAAAGGATATCGGGGGTCTTTTTCAAGCGAAATGTCCACTGGCTGGCTCCATTCACCATTCTCTGGTTTGTAAGTATAAAACCAGAGATATCCAGTTTTGCATCCGATCGATGCAGCGAAATGGTGCAGAGTATTATTACTATCTGCGCCAAGAAATCCAGATATTTCCATTGGATAAATTGTTCGTGCAACCTGCCAATCATTTAGTGGCTTTTCTTTTACTGCAGGAGGAATTAAAGAAGCCATCGTCTCCCCGTTTTTCTTTCTCACTATCCACCAGTCAGAATAATGGATATGGAAAATTATGTGGAGGTCGCCTTTTTTATCAAAGGTGATACTCCAGCTTGGATAGTCTTCGGTACCCCATTCTAACAGCTCTCTAATTTCAGTAGGGATAAGCCGCTGAGGACTTAACCAAATACCATCTTTTTTCGTAGAGAAAAAGAAATCCTCCTGATGTTCCTCATTGAATCCTTGCCAGAAGATATAAGGATTTTCCTCTTCGTCAACGAGTAGATGGCAATTGTACCCCCCGTTTGGCTTTATTCGTTCAAGAACGAGTGGTTCTGTCCAATCCCAATCCCTTTTCTTATAAGAATACAAGATTTCACTTTTTTCTCCCATTACCTGTTTTAAGATAATATGGACATTATCCATGCTATCCGTAATAACTTCGGTGCCAACAGAGAAAGGGCCTGGAGGAGCGAGACTGTTTTCAAAGAACACTTTAGATTCTGACCAGTCGCCTGCCCAACTTGTGGCGATTGCTCCTAACCACATAGCAAGGACTGCTACAGCAAACAAAACTTTGCGTTTCATTTCAATTACCTCCGTTTCTGAGCGTCTTGCGCTCGGTTGGTTCAAATCGGTTCAAAATCATTTCAGCTCTTATTCTTCTTTCAAAGAGCTTTCCTTTTAACTTTATTTACATTATATACCAAGCGACACATACTTGTCAAGTTTTTTAAACGATTTTGCTTTGTTTGGTTTGTTTTCAGCACAGCAAAAGTGTCACAAAAAGTTTCATTTATGTTTTTTGGGGATTACTGGCATTTGACGGAACTATTTAAATTTCATATCATTAATATAGAGGTTTCTTATGCCCGAGAAAAAAGTGAAAATCTTACTTATTGAGGATGAGCAAATTTTGGCTAAGATGTATAAGGACAAGTTTGTTCAGGCCGGGTTTGAGATAGTTTCGGCCTTTGACGCCCGGGAGGGCTTGGCTTTGGCTAAGAAAGAAAAGCCGGATTTGGTGGTTCTTGATATTTTGCTTCCCCGAGAAAACGGCATTTTCTTTTTGGAAAAATTAAGAAAAAATGCTCAGACCTGCCTCATTCCAGTTGTTGCCTTTTCTAATTATGACGACCCTGAGACAGCCAAAAGAGCCATAGAGCTTGGAGCCAAGGCCTATTTAATTAAAACAAATTATACGCCCCAACAAATAATTGAGAAAATTAAAACTTACCTTTAATTTAGAAAAAAATCATGCAAAGATCTCTAAACGTTGAAACACTCAAAAAACTCGGGAAAAGGGTTAGGGTATGTGGCTGGGTAAATTCCATTAGGTCTCATGGCAAGATTCTTTTTGTTGACCTAAGAGACCGAAGCGGTTTGCTCCAGGCAATTTTGGGAACGGAGGGTAGAGAGTTAAAGCCCGAATGGGTGGTTGAACTCACGGGCACTATCAAAAAACGGCCCAAGGGTATGGCAAATGCTGAGATTGAAACCGGTAAAGTAGAATTAGTAGTTGAAAATCTTAAAGTCCTGAGCAAATCCAAGACCCCGCCATTTGAAATAACTGCTGATTCGCGCAAGATTAATGAGGAAACAAGATTAAAATACCGCTATTTAGATTTGCGCACAGAGAGAATGAAAAAAAACTTAATCCTCCGCCATAAAGTAGTCAAATTTATGCGGGATTTTATGGACGAGAACGGCTTTATAGAAATAGAAACGCCCTTGCTGACCAAAAGCACGCCCGAAGGTGCCCGTGATTTTATTGTGCCTTCAAGATTGCACCCGGGAAAATTTTATGCCCTGCCCCAAAGCCCCCAACAGTATAAACAGCTGTTGATGGTGGGCGGAGTGGAAAAGTATTTTCAGATTGTTAAGTGTCTGCGGGACGAAGACCCCCGGGCTGATAGGCAAGCAGAATTTACTCAATTAGATATGGAGATGAGTTTTGTTGAACAGGAAGATATTTTGAAATTAACTGAGAAATTAATGAATGGGATTGCTAAATTAATTGGCCGTAAAGTAACTTGGCATCGTTTAACTTATGCTCAAGCCCTAAAGAAACACAAAACAGACAAGCCGGATTTGCAACGAAACAAAGATGAATTAGCTTTTTGCTGGATTCTTGATTGGCCTTTGTTTGACTGGAATAAAGAGGAAAAACGTTGGGATCCAATGCACCATATTTTTACCGCTCCCCAGGACCCGAATTTCAAAGACCCCAAAACTGCCAAATCCTGGCAACATGATTTAGTTTTAAATGGTTATGAGATTGGCGGGGGTAGTCTCAGAATTCATACCCGTGAACTGCAAGAGAAGATTTTTGAATTAGTCGGCATTCCAGCAAAAGAGTCAAAGAAGAAATTTGGCCATTTGTTGCGTGCCTTTGAATATGGCGCGCCGCCTCATGGAGGGATTGCCTTAGGCATTGACCGTTTGCTGATGTTTTTAACTAATGAATCAAGTATTCGCGAGGTAATGGCTTTTCCCAAAACCGGCGATGGTCGGTCTCTGATGATGGATACGCCGTCAAAAGTGGATAAAGCTCAATTAAAGGAACTTCATGTCAAAACCGTTTAAAATTTTCTTAATTGCATTTGTTGTTAGTATGCCTTTTTGGTGGGGATTTAATGTATTTAGCCAAAAAATAGAAGATTTTTTCTTTTGGTACAAAATAGCTACTGATCCTCAGCTATTGGTGGCTCAGGCCAGTCAAGAGCGGTTTGAACAACAATTAAATAATTTAAAGCCCTTTCGTAACCATCAAGTTGGCGATTTAGAGATTGAAGCAAAATCAGTCCTGGCAGTACACCTTACTACTGAAAGGCAAAAAGTTCTTTTGGGAAAAAATAAAGAGGCCAAACTGCCCATAGCCAGCCTGACTAAACTGATGACCGCGCTTATAGTTTTAGAAAATTATCCTTTTAACCAAGAAATTGAAAATCTCCTCTATTCTTTACTGATGGAGTCAAGCAATGATGCTGCTTATGCTTTAACTGAAACAATGGGAGAGGAAGCTTTTGTAGATTTAATGAATTTAACGGCCAAAGATTTGGGGCTGGAGAATACCTATTTTGTCAACCCCACTGGGCTTGACCCCCACACCTCTGGAGGTGTGGGGGTGGACCCAAAAGAGGATGCGTTGCCCAATCATTCAACTGCTGAAGATTTAGTCAAATTCACCAATTACTTACTTAAAAAGCCATTAATCTGGGAGATTCTTTCCACTTACGAGTTTGACCTTTACTCCCCTAACGGCCTCTTTGACCATAAGGTTTTAAATACTAACGAGCTTTTAGGGCAAATACCCAGCATTGTGGGGGGCAAAACTGGTGAAACCCCCAAAGCCGGAGATTGCCTTCTTTTAGTTTTGAAAGCCCCTCGAAACAATGGTTACTTGATAAATGTAATTTTGGGTTCTCAGGACCGTTTCAAAGAAATGAAAAAACTGATTGGCTGGGTCCGTAGAGCCTACAAGTGGTAATTATGCCAAAAGTATTTTTTTTAATTTTAATTCTTCTCCTCATAGTTGTTTTTGGCTTTTTTATTTTCCAACAAACAAAAGAAAAAGAAAGTCCCTCCCAGGAGGAGGGTCCAAAAACTGAAGTTTTTGAGCCGGCTTTGTTAGATTGGGAAGAAGCTACTTCTGAGGCACCCTGGTCAAAAAGAGACTCTCATGCCAGTTTAGTTTTTCAGGATAAAATTTGGCTTTTTGGCGGAATAGAGGGAGAAGAAGTTTTTGATGGCAATTATACAAAACTTCCCCATAAAAGCGATATTTGGGTTTCCGAAAACGGAAAAGATTGGCAATTGATAAGGGAAGATGCTCCCTGGGGACAAAGAAGATCTTTGGGAATGGTAGTTTTTAAAGATAAAATTTGGTTATTGGGAGGTTGGGAAAAACAAAAAAATGACCACAAAAATGATGTTTGGGTTTCTGAAGATGGGGTAAGTTGGCAAAGAGTTCTCTCTTTTGCTCCCTGGCAGGCCAGAAGCGGTCAGGCAGTAGTAGTTTTTGACCATAAAATATGGGTCATCGGAGGTGTTAATTTTTACAAAAGAGAAACGAAAAATGATGTCTGGTATTCTGAGGATGGAATAAACTGGCTTGAAGCTACATCCTCGGCTGCTTGGTCGCCAAGGTATGACCATGCAGTAGCGGTTTTTAAGAATAGAATGTGGTTGACTGGAGGAGTTGCTCTTCATAATGCACCAGCCAAAAATGATATCTGGGTCTCAGAAGATGGCAAAAATTGGCAACTTGTTACTGAGCAAGCATCTTTTCCAGTACGACATGGACACACCTCGGTTGTCTTTAAAGATAAACTCTGGATTATCAGTGGCTGGGATACTGAACAAGATGAAGGGCTAAGAGATACTTGGTATTCAGAAGATGGTTACCAGTGGGAAAAAACCCTCAAAGATACGCCCTGGATAGGAAGAGAAGACCATACCTCAGTGGTCTTTAAGGATAGAATCTGGGTGATGGGAGGTATGAACAGCAACTGGAAATGGAAAAATGATGTTTGGTCTTCAACCCCTTAGTACTTCCAACAAAACCAATTTCTCTGATACTGATTGGATATCTTGCCTGTTTTAAAATCATAGCACCAAGTCAAAGGTTCTTTTCCATCAGGAGTGGGAGTTTCTCTTTTCCCTGTTGAAACCGAAAATTCATTGACCATTTCTCCATTTTCAAATATTTTAATTTTTTGTTGAGAAAGGTCAACTTTTATTCTTTTTTCCGGGCCGGTTTCAAAAACCTGGGAAATAGTAGCCAGAAATCTTTGCCCAAGAGAGACCTTGAGAGGATAGTTTTGTATGCCGATATTTCTCTCAAGAGTCAGAATTGAAAAAACTAAAGTAATAGCTAAAATTACTACAGGTAATAATAAAAGGTTTCTCATGTCATTTATTTTATCATATTATGCCGGATGTAGCGATTAATGTTATTAAAATTTTTACTCTGGGAGCCATTAGTTTCTTATTGGCTTTTTTATTAACGCCCGGTTTGACGCACTTTCTCTATAAGCGCAAACTTTGGCGAAAAAAAGTAAGGACTAAATCAATTGACGGCAAAGAAGTGCCTATCTTTAAAAAGTTCCGAAGTAGGGGAGAGGTAAGCACTCCTCGCTTTGGCGGCATTTTAATCTGGGGGACCACGCTTTTATTGGCAGTTCTTTTTCTTATTCTTTCCAAAACCAATATCTGGTGGTTCCAAAAATTGAATTTCTTAAGCCGTTCCCAAACCTGGCTGCCTCTTTTTGCCTTAATTTCTGCTTCTTTATTGGGACTGGTAGATGACCTTCTGCAGGTTACGGGCTTGGGAAAATATGTTGGAGGAGGACTTGGGCTTAAGAAGAGATTGATTATCGTGGCCTTGATTGGTTTGATTGGCGGCTGGTGGTGTTTTGTTAAATTGGACTGGAATACTTTGCATATTCCCGGCATCGGAGATTTTGTTATTGGCATTTGGTATATTCCTTTATTTATTTTAGTTATGTTAGCTACTTACGCTGGCGGAGTAATTGACGGCTTAGATGGTTTAGCCGGCGGGGTCTTTGCTTCTATTTTTGCGGCTTTTGCTGTGATTGCTTTTTTTCTAGGTCAGACGGACTTAGCCGCTTTCTGCGCTGTTATTTTAGGCGCTATTTTGGCTTTTCTTTGGTTTAATATCCCACCGGCCCGTTTCTATATGGGAGAAACCGGTGTCTTAGGGCTTTGCGCTGTTTTAACGGTTATTGCTTTTTTAACTAATTCCGTGTTAGTATTACCGATAATCGCGTTTCTGTTAGTTGTTGAGGCGGGCTCGGTGATTATTCAACTTCTTTCTAAAAAATTCCGTCATAAAAAAGTATTTTTAGCCAGCCCCATCCATTACCATTTTGAAGCCAAGGGCTGGCCCCATTACAAGGTGACCATGCGATTTTGGGTAATCGGAATAGTAATGGCCATTATTGGAGTTACTATTAGATTATTGGGGTAGGGGACTATAGCACGGTTAAAAGACGCAAAGATTAAGGCCTACGAACATTTCTGTTCGCAGGCGAACTTTTTTTCTGGGGGAGATTGTGCTATTCTGTAGATAGAATGCGATTAAGTGAATTAAAAGACAAAAAAATATTAATTTTGGGGTTTGGCAGGGAAGGGAAAGACAGTTATTTGGCTTTGAAGAAAATGTTTCCGGGGAAGAAAATAGGTATTGCGGATGAAAAGAAAAATGGCAAAGATTATCTTAAAGCGGTTAGAAATTATGATGTTATCATTAAAACACCGGGTATTCCTGGAAGAATAGTTAAGCCCTTTTTGAAAAAAGGCATTAAAATGACTTCCCAGACCGAGATTTTCTTTGATAATTTCAAAGGCACTATTATTGGAGTAACCGGTACAAAAGGTAAGGGGACTACTTGTTCTTTAATTTATCAAATCTTAAAAAAAGCAGGACTAAAAGCACATTTGGTAGGTAATATTGGCAAACCAGTTTTTCAATATTTGTTGAAGGGTAAGGGAGAGGATATTTTCGTTTATGAGTTATCCAGTCATCAGCTGCAAAATCTCAAAAAATCGCCGCATATTGCTGTTTTTCTAAACTTGTTTCCAGACCATCTGGATTATTACAAAAATTTCAATGCCTATCAAAAAGCTAAAGAGAATATCGCTCTTTACCAGACACAAAACGACTTCTTCATTTACAACAGAGATGATAAAATAGTAAAAGAGATTGCTAAAACAACCAAAGCCCAAAAACTCTCCTTCAACTGCTGTTTAATCCGAAGGATTAAACAGCAGGATATTCCTTTGAGGGGAGAGTTTAATCTTCAGAATATAAAAGCAGCCATTGTTGTTGGAAAGATTCTTGGGGTTTCAGAAAGAGACATTGCAAGAGCCATAAAAAACTTCAAGCCCTTGCCTCATCGCTTAGAATTTGTTGGCAGACACAAAGGCATTGACTTCTATAATGATTCTATGTCAACTATTCCTGAGGTGACTATGGCTGCGTTAGATGCTTTGGGAAGCAAGGTAAAAACGTTAATTTTAGGTGGCTCAGAGAAAGGAAGTGATTATGCAGAACTTGCCCAAAAGATTGCTCAAAGCAAAATAAGAACCCTTATTATATTCCCGGGAACAGGCGAAAAAGTTTGGCAAGAAATCCTGGCGCTTAAAAAAACTAATCTGCCTCAACCCTTTTTTGTTGATTCTATGTCGGAGGCAGTTATGATTGCCTATCAACAAACGAGTAGGCCCGCCCGCAACGCTTCGCGTAGCGATGCGGGCGGGGGAGAGGTTTGCTTGCTTTCACCGGGGGCAGCCAGTTTCAATCTTTTCCGCGACTATAAAGAAAGGGGAAATTTGTTTAAAAGACATATTAGGCAGTATGCCAAAAAAAGGTAAAATTGATTATTTATTACTTGGCACAACAAGTATTTTAATAGTTTTGGGGATTTTAATTCTGGCTAGCGTTTCGGCCTCTTTCTCTCAGGAAAAATTCAGCAATCCTTTTTATTTCTTGATACATCAGATAGGTTTAGGCATAGTTCCAGGAATTCTTTTGGGTGTTTTAGCTTATAGAATTCCCTTCTCCTTTTTAAAAAAGTGGTCCCTAATTTTACTTTTAATAAATTTGCTTCTGCTGGCCATGGTTTTTATTCCCAAAATCGGGGCTGGTTTTGGCGGAGCAGCCAGATGGATTAATTTGGGGCCTCTTTCTTTCCAACCCACCGAATTCTTAAAACTAACTTTTATCCTTTATTTAGCTGCCTGGTTGACTTCTAGAACAAAGAAACAAAGAAACAAAGAAACAAAGAAACATTTTACCCGGTTAAATGCCGCTTTGCGGCAATTTCGCCAAAGGCGAAATTATTTAACCGGGTTTAGCCAGACCTTATTTGCCTTCTTAGCAGTAATTGGTATAGTGAGTTCACTTTTAATTTTGCAGCCCGATATTAGCACCTTGGCCATAATTGTTTTTGTCGCCGGTTTAACCTATTTTTTAGCCGGCACTCCTCTCTGGCACACTATTTTAGTCAGTTCTTTAGGGGCAGGAGCTTTCTATCTTTTGATAAAAGTTGCTTCCTACCGCATGGAAAGATTATTGGTTTTTTTAAAACCAGAAACCGACCCCCAAGGCATTGGTTATCAAATACAACAAGCCCTAATGGGTATAGGGTCAGGAGGAATTTTTGGTCTTGGCTTGGGTATGAGCCGCCAATTTAGTTTTTTGCCCTATCCCATGTCTGATTCTGTTTTCGCCATACTGGCTGAAGAGACCGGCTTTATTGGCAGTTTAATTTTAATCTCGCTTTTTCTGATTTTGGCTTGGCAGGGATTCAAGATTGCCAGAAACTCTGGTGAAAAATTTTCTCAGCTTACTGCCGTAGGGATTACTTCTTGGCTGGTAATTCAAGGGTTCGTTAATATCGGCTCCATGATAGGAATTTTGCCCCTCACCGGCATTCCTTTACCCTTTATTAGTTATGGAGGTTCGGCTTTAATTGCCGAATTAATCGGAGTCGGGATATTGTTGAATATTGCCAAAGAATCATGAATCATGAATCAAGAATTAAGAATAAAAATATTCATGATTCTTAATTCATAATTCGTAATTCAAATTTATGAAAATACTATTCACTGGTGGTGGTACTGGTGGCCATATTTTTCCCATCATTGCTATTGTTAGAGAAATAAGGCGTATTTGCCCAAAGAAGGATCTTCGGTTTTTTTACCTTGGCCCCAAGGACGATTTTGCTTCAATTGTACTTTCCCAGGAAGGCATAAAAGTTAAGGGACTTTTGGCTGGGAAAATTAGGCGATATTTTACTTGGAAAGCGATTTTGCAAAACATTGTAGATATTTTATTTAAAATGCCCTTTGGATTTCTTCAGGCTTTTGGCTACATTTTTTTCTTGAATCCTGATATTCTGTTTAGTAAAGGGGGATATGGGGCATTTTCTTCTACAATTTCTGGCTGGATTTTCCAGATTCCTATCTTTTTACACGAGTCAGATATTGTTCCCGGTTTAACTAATAGATTTCTGAGCAAACTTTCTTTAAAAGTTTTTACCTCTTTTCCCAAAACGGAGTATTTTCCGAAGGAAAAAACTCTCCTCGTGGGTAACCCCATAAGAAGAGAAATCTTAGAAGGTACCAAAGAGAAAGCTAAACAAACATTTAAATTAAGCGGCGAAAAACCAATAATTCTAATTTTGGGTGGCTCTCAAGGAGCTCAGAGGATTAATGATATGCTATTGGCTATTCTTCCAGAAATTTTAAATGATTTTGAACTAATTCATCAAGCAGGGGAGAGGAATTTTCAACAAGTTAAAGCCGAAGCAGCTACTTTGCTCAAAGAAAGTATTAAAAGATATTATCATCCTTTTCCCTTTCTAAAAGAAGAAGAACTAAGACAGGCCTACGCAGCAGCTGATTTAATTGTGAGTAGGGCGGGCTCTGGCACTATTTTTGAGATCGTCGCTCTGGCCAAGCCCAGTATTTTAGTGCCCTTGCCCGAAGCTGCTCAAAACCATCAAGTCAGAAATGCCTATGCTCTAAGTACCTTAAGAATTACTTTGGTTATGGAAGAGCCGAATTTAACCCCTCGTTTCTTTTTAGAAAAACTAAGATATCTATTTTCTCATCTAAAGGAACTGGAAGAAATGCAAAAGGAAGCCAAAAAATTTGCTCGGCCGGAAGCAGCCAAAAAAATTGCTCAATACATTATAGATTATGTTAAATAATTTCAAATTTATCAGGCCCGGGGAAGTACGAGTTAGAATTGCTCCTTCTCCCACCGGATTTCTCCATATTGGTACGGCCCGAACCGCTCTTTTTAATTATCTTTTTGCCAAAAAACAACAAGGAATTTTTATTTTAAGAATTGAAGATACTGATATTGAAAGGTCGTTTCCAAAATTTGAAAGAGATATTATGGAAAATTTAAAATGGTTGGGGATTGAATGGGACGAGGGTCCTTATAGGCAAAGCGAGAGAGGGGAGATTTATACTAAATATCTTAAAAAACTTTTAAGCGAGAACAAAGCCTATCATTGCTTTTGCTCAAAAGAAGAATTAGAAGCCCAACGGCAGTATCAAATGTCAATTGGCCAAGCACCTCGTTATACTGGAAAATGTAGAGAGCTTTCTCCAGAAAAAGTGCAAGAATATTTGACTCAAGGAAAATCATCTATTATTAGATTTAAAGTTCCTGCTAAGAAAGTGAAGTTTAATGATTTAATCAGGGGCGAGGTAGAATTTGATACTGGTCTAATAGGGGATATGGCCATTGTTAAAAAGACAGGGCAGGGTTTTAGTCCTTTGTATAATTTTTCCGTCGTCATAGATGATTTTGAGATGAAAATTAGCCATGTAATTCGGGGAGAGGACCATCTTTCCAATACCCCCAAGCAGATTCTAATTCAAGAAGCGCTGGGTTTCCCTCAGCCCAAATATGCCCATTTACCCCTAATTTTGGGGCCGGATAGAAGCAAATTAAGTAAAAGACATGCCGCCGTGTCCATTACTGAATACAGAAAAGCCGGCTACCTGCCCGAAGCCCTAAATAATTTTATGGCTTTTTTGGGCTGGAATCCGGGCACAGAAAGAGAAATTTTTGGTCTCAATTCTTTAGTAAAAGAATTTTCTCTAAAACAGGTCCAGAAAGCAGGGGCCATATTTAATATTAAAAAATTAGATTGGCTTAATGGATTCTACATTCGCCAAAAATCCATTGAGAAATTGACAGAACTCTGCCTTCCTTGCTTGCCAAAAGGAGTTGACTTGAATGAGCTTAAAAAAATTGTAGCTCTTTATCAGGAAAGATTGAAAAAATTATCTGAAATTACTAACTTGACTAAGTTTTTCTTTAAAGAAAGGTTAGAATATCCTAAGACACTTTTGAGATGGAAGGAAATGTCAGATAAAGAAATCAAAAACTCTCTTGACAAATTGCGAAAGATATTGTCTAAAATAAAAGCTGAAGATTTCCATAAAGAAAATTTGGAAAAAATTCTTTTCCCTGAAGCCGAGAAGTTTGCCAAAGAGAGAGCGGGGGATAGGGGATATTTTTTATGGCCCTTGAGAGTGGCTTTAACCGGAGAAAAGACCTCAGCTGGTCCTTTTGAAATAGCTGAAATATTGGGCAAAGAAAGAACTTTGGAACGACTAAAACAAGCCAAAAATAAAATTAAATAACCAATAACCAAGAAACAAGATACAAACAATAACCAATCTTCAAACACCAATCACCAAACTGTTTGGTTATTGAGATTTGTTTGGTTATTGTTTCTTGTATCTTGGTGATTGTCTTATGTCTTGGCAATTGAAAATATGTTCTATTTTAATTATTTTTGGGATTTTTTGGACTTTGCCTGGCTTTCTGATAGCTCAGGAGGCCCAAAATAGCGATTTAAGGCTCTTGGAAACAAAAATAGTAGTAGTAAGCCTTCCAGGCCTACAAAAGCTCCAAAAGGCCGTTTTAACCGTTTGGCAGATTATATCAGATAAAACGGTTACTTTTTTAGCTTATGCTGGGGAAATAGTAAAAAAAAGAAGAGACATTATTCAAGAAGACTTTAAGAAAGAAATAGACGAAATGAAACAAGATTTTGTTAAACTTTTTAACTTCCTGAGAAAGAAATTATCCGAGAAGGTGTCTCCGTAGAATTGTATTACAAATCCTATGGCCGTAGAAATTGTTATACAACAGATACACTAATTAGGGGACTACTATTTTTCCACTTGACAGGTCCTTTGGACCTGTTTTATTATGAATATAAGATACTTCGTAGAATGATAGTTTATAGAAGTGTAATATAACTAATGATAGGGACGCAAAATGGACAAAAAAGCTAAGCACTCCCCTATCAAAAATATGAAAAAAAGTACCAAAACAATTTTGGAACATATCCCTAACTTTTTAGAATATTTAGATATAGAAAAAGGATTAAGTAACAAAACTCAAGAAACCTACTCTCGCCTATTGGACAAGTTCTCTAATTGGCTAAACAAGAATAATCTTCAGGATTTAAAGCCTTACCAATTAACAAGCAAACATATCTGGAAATATCGAGTTTTCCTTTCCCGCCATATCAATAAGAATACCAATGAACCCCTAAAAAAATCTACACGAAACCATTATCTTATTGTTTTAAGGAACTTATTAAATTTTTTTGCTGACCGGGATATCTTATCTTTACCAGCAGAAAAGATAAAGTTAACTAAATCGAAGCGGGACGAGAGAGTTGTAAAATTTCTTCCACTCAATCAAATAAAAAAATTACTGGATGCCCCAAAAACCTCCGCTCTTACCGGACTCAGAGATCGAGCCATTTTAGAAACTCTGTTCTCCACAGCCCTCCGAGTGGCTGAGTTAGCGAGTTTAGATAGAGAACAGATCAAAATTACCCCCAAGACAAAGGATTTAGAAATTGTGATTATTGGTAAAGGCAATAGGCCTCGTCCGGTATTCTTCTCAGAGCGAGCAGTAAAATGGCTAAGGAAATATTTAGATACTCGTCAAGATAAAGAAAATGCTTTATTTATTAACTACAAAGGACCAAAAAACGCTCCAAGGCGTCTTTCTACGCGTTCAGTTGAAAACATTGTTAAAAAATACGTTCTCTTGGCTGGTGTCCCGATCTTTACTAGTCCGCACACGCTCAGACACAGCATGGCGACCGATTTATTGAGTCAAGGTGTTGATTTAAGAACTATTCAAGAATTTCTTGGACACAAAAGTATCACCAGCACCCAAATTTATGTTCATGTTACTAGTAAAAAACTCCGTGAAATCCATCGCAAATTCCACAGCGGAAAAAGACTAAAAATGTAAAATTATTATGGCTTCTAAAAAATTAGTATTACCGCCAGATTATATTGCTGGATTCGTTGATGGTGAAGGATGTTTTGATTTGCAATTCCGAAAAGATGTTCGCCATAAACGAAAAAATAAACCTGTTTATTATAGCTGGGCGGCTCAATTTGTTATCCTTGCAAGAAATGACGAAATAGAACTATTTAAGGCAGTGAAAAACACATTAAAATGTGGATGCATTTATTTTACTAAAGATAATAAGGTCAGATATTCGGTGCAAGATGTAAATGATCTATATTATGTCATTGCCCCATTTTTTAAAAAAAACCATCTATTTGGTAAAAAAAAGAGGGATTTTGAGCTGTGGGCAGAGGCAATTAAAATTCTTTATCAACACAAGAAGAAAAAAACGAATGTCAAAAAAGGGACTAAAGGTTTTTTGAAAACAGATTGGAACAAAAAAGATTTCCAACGATTAGTAGGAATCCAAAAATTAATGCAAAAATATAAAGCAAAAAGACCACAAGGTTTTAAGTGGATTTCGTTGGCCGAGTCAATAGTTAAAACATTGTAAATTGTCTTCTTTCAAAACAATAAAAAAATATCCCCTCTCCCCTACTCTGGATTGAAATAGAAGAGCAGCCGCGCGGGCTGTTTTTTCAATATCTCTTTTGTTGATATTTTTATTTTTCCTTGCGTTTCTTATTATTGTAGATACGAATAACGTAATTAATAAAAACTCTTATTATAATTGCTAAGAAACCCAAACCGGCCATTGCGCTGGCAGCCCAGACCATTTGCCACATCGTAGCTCGTGCAAGTGGGTGGAACTAAATAAAATCCTTTTCCATTTAGGTTGGATATTATCTTTTTTATTAGAGTTTAACTTCATATTCTCTTTTCATTACTTGCCAAATCTTCGGTGGCGGTTGGTGTAGTCCTCAAGGGCGGCGTCTAAGTTCTGTTCGTTGAAATCAGGCCAGTACTTTTGGGAAAAATAAAGTTCGGAATAAGCCGCCTGCCAGATTAGAAAATTGGAAAGCCGCTGCTCTCTGCCTGTTCTAATAATTAGGTCCAAATCAGAAGCCCAGAGATTTTCAGAAATCACCTTTTCGGTAATTTCTTGAGGAGGAATTTTCTTTTCAATGATTTTTTTTACTGCCTCAATAATCTCTGCTCTGCCCCCATAGCTTAAAGCAAAATTTAAAATCATTCCCCCGTTATTTTTAGTTAATTGCTCAGCTTTCCGAATTGATTTTTGAAGGGACTTAGAGAATTTCTCTCTTTGACCAATGACTCTCACTTTAATACCTGTTTGGGACAACTCGTTTAAATTATCAACAATAGCGCCTTTGCTTAATTTCATTAAATAATTAACCTCCCTTTTTGACCTTTGCCAATTCTCAGTAGAAAAAACAAACAAACTTAAAATTTTTATGCTTTTGTCTCGGCACCATTTTATTGTTTCTTTAACTTTCTCCAGACCAACTCTATGGCCTTCAAAAACCGGCAATCCTTTTTCTTTAGCCCATCGGCGATTACCATCAAGGATGATACCCAAATGATGAGGAATTTTTTTCATATTCAAATTTGATTGGCTCTTTTTCCTGCTCTTTGGCAGTAATATAGCCAAGAGCAAAAGAAAGCAAAGAAATTAAAATAACGCCAATGACTAATATTATATCACCTTGATACTTTTTGACAAAGTGAATAATTTTTGTTAGCATAAATGTGATGGCCAAGACAAAAGCTAAAGGTGCAACAAAATTAGGCAGAGATTCACGACCCAAATATTTGGGGGTAAAACTTTTTGAGGGCCAAAAAGTGAGACCAGGGATGATTATTATCCGTCAACGAGGTACAAGGTTTCTCCCTGGTAAAAATGTCAAACGAGGCCGCGATGACACCTTATACGTCTTAAAAAAAGGCATAGTTAAGTTTAGCACAAAAAGAAAAAGGGGGTTTGACCGTTCTCAGCGAGTAGCAAAAATTGTTAATGTGACGCCTTAGTTACTATTAGCATTATTTCTGCCTCTAAATTATGTTCAAAATTAATTTTTATGGGAAATTCCCCTATTTCTTTAACAGGAGCGGGTAGATTAATTTGATTCTTTTTAATCTCAAAACCGAGTTCTTTCAATCTTTCAGAAATCCTTTGGGGAGTAATTGACTCAAAGAGCTCGCTTTTCTCCCCCATCTTCACCGGAATAATCACTTCTACCCCCTCAATCTTATTGACCAGGAGTTGGACATTTTTTAATTCCTCTTCGGCTTTTTTTATTTCAATTTCTTTTTGCGCCTCCAGCCATTTTAAGGCCTTTTTTGTCGCTGCCCTTGCCAACCCTTTGGCAATCAAAAAATTCCTGGCATAACCATCCTTAACCTCTTTGAGGTCATATTTTTTTCCTAAATTTTTAATATCTTGAAGAAGAATTACCCGCATGTTTTTATCTTAGTCCATCTCCTCTACTATTTCAACTGCCTTGTCTAATTGCGGATCTCTACCTTCTTTATAGTCCTCATCTGTCATCTCAATTTTAATATCTGGTTCTAATCCTTTGTCAGTAATGAGTTGACCTTTAGGAGTTAACCATCTGGCAACCGTGATTTTTAGAGAAGAACCCTCCTTCAGTTTTTCCAACTGCTGCACAGAACCTTTACCAAATGATTTTTCTCCGATGATTTTAATGCCTCGATTATCTCTTAAGGCACCGGCCAAAATTTCCGCGCCCGAAGCAGACCCTTGATTGAGCAAAATAACTATGGGATAAACTGAAAGTTTAGCATTTCCCAATGATTTATATTCCTTTTGTTGACCTTGCCCAAAATCTTCAATGGCCACAATCTGACCTTTCTCTAAAAACCAACCCCCTATATTTTGGGCTACTTCCAAATACCCACCGGGGTTGTTTCTTAAATCCAAGATTAATCTTTTGGCCGGACTTTTTAAAATTTCAACCGCTATTTTACTAAAATCCGAACTGGCTTTTTCTGTAAAGTGATAAAGTTTTATGTAAGCGATGTCATCTTCCATTACTTCCCATCTTAAAGACGGTATATCAATCACATCTCTGACTATTTTGAAGTCCTTGGTGCTGTCCCAATCCTTGCGAAGAATACTCAAGGTTATTTCTGTTCCTTTTGGTCCGCGGATTAGAGAGACCGCCTCATCAATAGTTATGTCAGTCGTGAGGGTATCATCAACTTTGATAATCTTATCACCAGCCCTCAAACCTGCTTTTTGGGCTGGTGTGCCTTCCAAGGGAGCAATCACCTGAAGTCGGCCTTTTCTGATGCCAATTTCCATACCCACTCCCTCAAAACGGCCACTGACATCTTCTAAGAATTTTTTGGCTTCTTGGGGAGGCAGAAAAACAGTATAAGGGTCTTCCAGAGATTTTACCATACCCGAGATGGCTCCATAAATCATTTCTTGAGTACCGAGTTTTTCCGGGTTAACAAACTTTTCTTTGAGTTTATAATAGGCCTCCCAGAAAAGAGAAAGGTTTACTTCCTCTGGCGGGCAAATTTCGCAGACCACCTGACTTTTTCCAAACCAGGCGCCAAAAGCGAAACTGACCACGGCAATAAAAATCAAAAAAGAAAAAAATACTTTTCTTTTAGACATTATTACTGTATAACAAATTTAAAATAAAAAAACAAGTCAAAAAATATGCCTCAGTATCGCTTAGCAATACCAAGGCTTGGAAATATAGGAAATTATTCCGGCAGTTCCTCTTTGGGCTCCTGGAATTTGTATTACTCTAATTTTTGCCAGATTTTGTTTTTCCACTTTCGCCATTCATAACGGCTTTTGAATAGGCATATATTTTCATCATATCTTATCAAATACTGAAGTCAAATGTTTGTGCGCCCGGGAGAACTCGAATCTCCAACCTTATCCTTAAAAGGGATCTGCTCTACCAAATTGAGCTACGGGCGCATATTACAGTCCCTGCTCTTTTAATTCTTTTAATAACTCTTTTTGTTTTTTTGTCAATGTTTTTGGGGTTTTGATAATTAACTCAACGTACATGTTGCCTACTCCGTAGCCGACACAGTGGGGAATTCCTTTGTCAGAGATTCTTAAAATTTTGCCCGATTGACTGCCCGAGGGCACTTTGAGCAAAATATTCCTGCCCTCCAGGGTGGGCACTTCAATTTTATCGCCCAAAGCCGCCCGGGAAAAAGAAATCGGCGCTTGAATAAAAAGATCATTACTTCTTCTTTCAAAAACCGGATGCTTTTTAACAAAAATCCTGGCATATAAATCTCCTGACTTACCTCCCTTTCTGCCAGCATTCCCTTTACCTTTAATTTTTATTATTTGGTTTGAGTCAACTCCAGCGGGAATAAAAATTTTAATATTTTCTTCTCCTTTAATTCTTCCCTCTCCCTGGCAGACATTGCAGGGTTTTTCTGGTTTTTGGCCCTCACCTTTGCATTCAGGGCAGATAATATCTTTGGTAAAATGAATAGGAATTCCCGGCACCCTTTTAATTTGTTGGACAACTCCAGTCCCCCTACAACTAAAACATTCGTTAACCGGAGTGCCCGGTTCTGCTCCCCTGCCCTGACATCTTGAGCAAAGAATCATTTTATACAAACTCATTTCTCTTTCTCTGCCTTTTAAGGTTTCTTCTAAAGGTATTTCTATATCAATCTCAATATCTTTTCCTCTTTTTAAATCCTTTCTTCTTTGCTCTCTGCCAAAGCCAAACATTTCTCCTACCATTTCTCCCAGGTCTTCAAAATCAAACCCAAAATCTGTTCCTCCTCCGGGTCTTCCCCAGGCCCAGTTGAAATCAAAACCCGGGCCTTCACCTGTTCCCTCAAAAACTCTACCGAATCTATCATATTGGTCCTTTTTTTGTTTATCGGAAAGTATCTGATAGGCCTCATTTATCTCTTTCATTTTTTTCTCATCACCGCCCTTGTCAGGATGATATTTATGAGCCAATTTGCGGTAGGCCTTTTTTATATCTTCTTGGGAGGCCTCTTCAGATATACCTAATACGTTATAGTAATCTTTCATAATTATTTCTTTTTGTCTTTAGGTTTCTTCTCCTGGGCTTTTTTATACATCTCAGCGCCTATTTTCTGAATGGCCTGTGATAAATCAGTTGTTTTCTGCTTGAGCTCTTCTATATTATCACTGTCTTTTACTTTTTTCAAAGCCTCAATTTTTTCTTCAATCTCTTTTTTCTTTTCTTGAGCAATTTTTTCCCCGGCGTCTCTCAAAGTTTTTTCTGAGGTATAAATTAAACTATCAGCTATATTTTTGGCCTCTATCAACTCTTTCTTTTTCTGGTCTTCAGCTTGATGAACTTCTGCTTCTTTTTTCATTTTTTCTATTTCTTCTTCCTTGAGTCCGCAGGAGCCCTCAATCTTAATGGACTGGGACTTGTTAGTGGCTTTATCTTTGGCTGAAACATTCAAAATTCCATTGGCATCAATGTCAAAAGTGACCTCAATTTGAGGAACGCCTCGAGGAGCGGGCGGCAAGCCATCCAAAATGAATCTGCCCAAGGTTTTACTATCAGCAGCCATTGATCTTTCTCCTTGCAGAACATGAATTTCAACTGAGGGCTGATTATCAGCGGCAGTAGAGAAAATTTGGGTTTTAGAGGTAGGAACAATAGTATCCTTGGAAATTAAAACTGTATTTACTCCGCCCAACGTCTCTATACCCAAACCAAGAGGGGTAACGTCCAATAAAAGTATATCTTTTATTTCTCCTTCCGGTTTGCGACCCTCATCTTTAGCCGCAAGAATCTCGGCTTGAACTGCAGCTCCGATAGCCACCACCTCATCCGGGTTAATTTCTTTGTTTGCTTCTTTGCCAAAAAGTTTTTTAATTTCTTCTTGAACTTTGGGCATCCGAGTTTGGCCGCCAACCAAGACCACCTCTTCAATATCCTTGGGCTCTAATTTTGCTTCTTTTAAAGTTTCTTTAACCAAGCCAATAGATTTTTCAATATAATCTTTCACCAGATTTTCCAGCTGAGAACGGGTTAATTTATAATCAAGATGTTTAGGTCCTGCAGCATCTGAAGTGATGAAAGGCAGATTAATCTGTGTTTCTAATGTAGTGGATAACTCAATCTTGGCTTTTTCAGCTGTTTCTTTGAGCCGTTGCAGCGCTAACCCATCTTGGGAGAGGTCAATGCCCTGGTCTTTTTTAAATTCATCTACCAACCAGTTAATAATTCTTTGGTCAAAATCATCTCCACCCAAATGGGTGTGGCCGCCAGTGGCCTTTACCTCCACCGTGTCCTCGCTAACATCAAGAATGGAGATATCAAAAGTACCTCCGCCAAAATCATAAACCACAATTTGCTGGTTTTTCTTTTTGGTTAAGCCATAGGCCAAAGCCGCTGCCGTTGGTTCATTAATAACTCTTCTTACCTTAAAGCCAGCAATTTCTCCAGCCACCTTGGTGGCTTTTCTTTGAGAATCGTCAAAATAGGCCGGGCAGGTTATAATGGCCTCAGTAATTGTCTCTCCTAACTTCGTTTCCGCATCTTGCTTTAATTTCTGTAAAATCATAGCTGAGATTTCCGGGGGCTTGAACCATTTCTCTCCCATTTTTACCTCCACGCCTTCACCTGTCCCCTGAATCTTATAAGGTAAGATTTTTATATCCTTCTGGATCTCGGAGTCAGAATACCGGCGGCCAATCAATCGCTTGATTGAAAAAATAGTATTTTCCGGATTGGTAATCTGCTGACGTCTGGCAATAATACCAACCAGTCGTTCCCCGGTTTTTGTCATAGCCACCACCGAGGGCGTGGTTCTGGCTCCTTCTTTATTCTCAATAATTTTTGGTTCACCGGCTTCCACCACGGCCATGGCCGAAAAAGTGGTGCCCAGGTCAATGCCGAGTATTTTTGACATAATTGTATTAAATAACCAATTACCAAGAAACAATAACCAAACAATAACCAATTTTTCAATAACCAATAATCAAACTGTTTGGTTATTGGTGTTTGGTTATTGAGATTTGTTTGTATCTTGTATCTTGGTTATTGGTGATTATTTTACTATTTTAACTTTGGCAGGTCTAATAACCTTACCAGCTAACTTATAACCTTTTTTAATTTCTTTTACAATTGTGCCTGATTTTTTGTTTTTGCTCTCAACTTCTTCTACTGCCTCATGTAAATTTGGATCAAACCTCTCCCCTACTCCCTTGATTTCTTCTACTCCTTGCTTTTTCAGGAAATCCTGAAGTTGCCTTTTAATCTCCAAAAATCCTTCAGCCACCTGATTATTTTTTTCAAACAATTCAAAATTGTCAAAAATGGGCAGCATTTTTAAAATTAAATCTTCATTAGTATATTTGAAAATCTCCTCTATTCTCTCTTTCTCTTCTTTTTTATAATTCAAAAAATCGGCCTTGGCTCTCTGCCAGCCAGCTAAGTATTCTTTCCTTTCTTTTTGACATTTCTCCAATTCTTTTTCTTTCTTCATAAATCTATTATCGCAGATTACAATTAATAAGTCAAGGGCGTTACTTGTAATTAATTCTATTGCCGAATCTTAAATCAATGTATTCTTCAAAAGGCAACTGTTCTTCTAAAAGAGCTTCGAGATTGAAAAGTTGTTGCAAGATGTTTTCTTTTAGATTAAAGTAAATCTCCCAACCTTCAATCGTTTTGGCTGTTAAATGGTCAAAGGAAATAATAAATTCCTTGATTTCTATCTCAAGTTCTTCTTTAAGTTTTTTATTAATTTGCAAAATAGCCGTTACGTCCTCCTTTTCAGGACATTCCTGGGAACTAATAATTAAATCCAACCCGCCAGCAACGTTATGCCAGCCCGCATGACTTGCGTCAGCATGTCTGGCGGGCGTAGCATTGCGGGCTGGAGTTGTTGAAGCCAAGGATATTTGACCGAACTTTACTGCCTTTCTATCAATCAGATAACACTCTTGTTTGTCCGGGCACCAAAGGCCAATCGGTATCCTCTCTTTAATTATTACAACTAAGCTATCAGGAAAATCTCTTTTTAAATACGCTTTCTCAATTTGAGGGAATTCTTTAAGAACTTTTTTGTGAATTTTGCTCAAATTAGCTAAAAAAATACTGTTTGTTGGGAGAAATAACAATCTTTTTCCAATCTCTTCTATAATAATTTTCCGCACACCCTCGTCAGTACACTTAATCTCTTGGATTTGAAAAAAAGAGGAAAAAACAATCAAATAAAAAACACTGCCAGCAAGAATCAAAAATAATAGAGTCAGCCAAAAAAATCTACTTCTCAGAATAGATTTCTTTTTCCTAATCCTATGCGGTTTTCTGCGTATCTTAGTCATTAGACTCGTCTTTTGGCTTTTCTTAGTTTTTCAAAAATATAGGTTAAGTAATATTTTTTTGAAAGAGGCAAATCTTGGGTTTTAAGATAAGCCTTTTTAGAGCCGCCAAATCCTTTTTTAAACAAACTCAAACCCTTCCAGGGGTGTTTTTCAAGTTCTTGTTCTGATTCAATATCCGCTATTCCCCAGAAATTATAAATTTTACATCCTCTGCTCTTGGCTTCTTTGATGACTTGCCACTGTAGAAGATAAGAAGCAGGAATTTTGGCATATTTCTGCGATGAAGCCCCCTGATGATAAAAGCCAATCTTCTGCCAGAACAAAACAATTGCTGCAGTCAATACTTCCCCCTTGTATTTTGCTAAGAAAATAACACTGTCATTCTGAGCGCGCAGCGAAGAATCCCGTGAAAAAGCCAAAAATTCGTTCTTTAGGTACTCAAGGGAAAATGGCACAAAATGATGCCGATTAACTGTTTTTTGATAAAGCTCATTGAAAATTTCAACATCTTTTAGGTTTTGGGATTTTTCTATTTTAAGTTTTTTATTTTTCAACCCCTGTCTTATTAAATAACGGGTTGTTTTTCGCATATTCATCAATAACTCATTATCCGATAGCCCCAAATCCATTTGCCATGTCAACTCCGGGTGTATATGAATCGGCGCTTGTCTAAAACCTAAATCTTTAAATATCTTTTTATTTTTTTCATCCCTCTCGCAAACCGGCGCAATCCTGATAAAAATACATCCCTCTTCTTTACTAATTTGTCTTAATTTTTCTAATAAGGATTCTAATATTCTTGATTCTTGATTCTTGATTCTTGATTCTATTATTGGGCCGTGCGGCACAAACAAAAACCTTCCTCTCTTTGCTTCAATCTTCACCACCAAAGCCACCCCAATCAAATTCTCATTTTCATAAAGCCCCATTCGCCAAATCTTATTCCCCATCATCTTCTGAAACTCCCCCCAACTCCAACTCTGCAAAAAAGTTTTATTTTTCACTTCTTGTAAAAACTCTTCCCAGATTTGTTTGTCCTTTATTTTTCTTACTTCCATAATAAATTAATTAATTTGGGTGACATTCTACTTTCTAAAAGCACTACATCGCCAGAATTGGTAGATGTTTGTATTTTCTCCAAAATTTGATTTGATTTCTTGAGAAATAAAATATTTTCTTCTGGCATGCCATTAGCAATAGCGGCTTTTTTTATTTCTTCAAAATAGTCCTGGGTGGTAATGATGGCTAAATCACAAATTTGAGCTATACTCTCCCCTATCCGTTGGTGGATTTGCCTTGCTGCTTGGCCAAGTTCAATTAGACAAGGCATAACAATTATCTTGCGGCCGGGCAAGGTTTTCAGATATTCAAGATGAGCAATTACTCCATCTGGATTGGCAGAATAAGTACTATCAATGATATTTAGACCATTGATGCCTTTTTTAATCTGGATTGGACTTTTGATTTTCTCACTGGCTCTGGCTATTTCCTCTGGGTTCATGCCTAGGGCTTCAGCCGTTGATTGAGCCATCAAAACATTTTCAGCCATAAATCCATCAGCAGGTGCTTGAATAAGTTTTTTAGCAACAGCTGTTTTCTGGTAAAGGTCTCTACAATATTTATTATTGCCGTTGAAGACGGCTAAGCCGTCTGGGGGTAATGACTCAATCAGTTCGTACTTTGCTTTAATAATATTTTCTTGGGAGCCGAAAGTTGACATATGTTGTTCGTTAATACCAGTTAAAATGCCTATTTTTGGTTGGAGTATTTGGCAGACCTCTCTAATTTTACCTCTCTTATAAGCGCCGATTTCGGCGATAAAAATCTCGTGTTCTGGTTTAAGTTCTTTGAGAATTGTCTGGGCAATGCCAATCTCAGCATTAATATGTTTTTTTGTTTTGAGCACCTTTACCCTGTTAAATTGCTTCGCACCTGCTTCGCAGGATTTAACAGGGTGAAATTTGTCAGCTAATATTGTAGCCAAGAATTCTTTAGTTGAGGTTTTGCCGTAAGAGCCAGTAATGCCAATAACCAAAAGGTTCTTAAATTGTTCTCTTTTTTGTTTGGCTTTCTCCAAAATTTTGTTTTTTAAAATATGGGCTATACTTTCAAAAAATAAAAAAGACAGAGCAATAACTAAAGGCATTGAAATAATAGCCAGCCAAAGAGGAAAACGGATTAAAATACTCGCTTCAAGCAACAAGCCATAAAAAATAATAGCCAAGGCTTTTTTTGTAGGTTTAGGAAACTTGGGCCGCCAGAGACAAGAGACAATTTTTTTGAGTTTTTGCGTTTCAAAATGCGCCTTAAATCTTCCCAGATGATATTCTTTCAATTGCCAAAGCCAAAGCCAAAAAAACAGCAATTTGTTAAAGATTAGAAACCAAAGAATACTAATAATTATGGTCATGAGAGAAAATCTTGAATTTCTTTAATTAAAAGTTGGGGGTTTTCTCGGCGGAGAGAATGGCCAATTCCTTCAAAAACTTTAAGTTGGGAATTTTTTATTTTCTCTTTCATTAAATAACCGTTTTTTACTGACGTCATTTTGTCTTTCTCGCCCCACAAAATCAAAGTCGGGACTTTTATCTGCGCCAAATAAGGAGTTAAATCTTCTTCAATTACATTTTTGAAAACCTGTTTCATTATGCCTTGGGCTTTTAAGTAATCTGTTTTTCTTAATATTTTGCTGTAAAAGATTTTTCGGCAAAAAGGGTAGGGAAAAATTATCTTTCCAATTTTGGCAATTGCTAAAATTAGCAAGTTCTTTTTTGGTTTAATGCCTGCCGCGGCGCACAAAATAAGTCCTTGCAGTTTTTCAGGGTATTTAGCGGCAAACTTTATTGCCAGGCGGCCGCCAAATGAATGACCGAATAAAAAAAACTGCGAAATGTTCTCTGTTTCGCAAAAATCCTTGAGCCATTGGACATAATCATCAACAAACCAGGCTGTCTTTAGTGGAGGGGCTTGCCCAAATCCGGGTAAGTCAGGCACAGCAACTTTTAATCTCTTGCTTTCTAAGCTCTGTTTAATCCCTTTCCAGTTTTCAGCGCAAGACCCCCAGCCGTGAAGAATGAAAAGGGTCTCCATTTTTATTCTATTATGCTTGATGTAAAAATTCTACGATCGTAGAATTTTTACATCAACGGATTTTTTTAAAATTTAAATATTTTTGGAGCACTTTTGGCATATCTATACTGCCGTCTTTTTTTTGATAGTTTTCTAAAATAGCAATGAGCATTCTGCCAATGGCAAAAGCAGTGCCATTAAGCGTATGAACAAAGTTTAATTTACCATACTTATCGCGGTAGCGAATATTTAATCTTCTTGCCTGAAAATCAGCGCAGTTTGAAGTTGAATGCGTTTCCCGGTATTTATTCTGGCCCGGCATCCAGGTTTCAATATCAAAAGTGCTGGCTGAAGGTTTTCCCATATCGCCGGTACAAAGATGAACCAGCTGATAAGGGAGTTTTAGTGCCTGCATCAATTCTTCTTCTATTGCTAAAAGCATTTTATGTTCTTCTATTGATTCTTCTGGTTTACAGAAACTGAACATTTCAATTTTGTCAAACTGATGCACCCTCAAAATTCCTCTGGTGTCTTTGCCGTAAGAACCGGCTTCTCTTCGGAAACAGGTGGAAAAGCCAATATATCTCTTAGGTAACTCCTTTTCTTCAAGAATTTCTCCCGCGTGCATAGAGCCGATAGATTGTTCAGACGTGCCGATTAAGTATAACTTGTCTTTGGGCAAAAAATACGCTTCTTCGTCATCTGTTTGTTCTACATAACCCATACCCCAAGCCATTTTTGGTTTGAGCATTACTGGCGGGATAACAGGTATAAATCCTTTTTTTATCAAAAAGTCAAAAGCAAAGTTTATTAAAGCAAATTCAAGCAAAACCGCTTGGTTTTTCAAATAGCCAAACCTTGAACCAGCCACTTTGCCTGCTCTTTCAATATCAATCAAATCTAACCTCTCCCCTATTTCCAAATGGTCTTTTACTTTGAAATTGAATTTTGGAATTTTACCTACTTTTTTGAGAACCACATTTTCGTTCTCATCTTTGCCAACTGGCACATCATCAAGAGGGATATTAGGAATTTGCGCCATTAACTTATTAAAGTTTTTCGTCGCTTCTTTTAATTCTTGTTCCAAAGCTTTTATTCTTTCTTTCAAATTCTTTGCTTTGTCAGAGGTCTCGGTAATTGATTTTCTTTGATGCCTTAAACCTTCAACTTCTTTCAAAATCTCTCGCCTTTTTTGATCCAATTCCAAAAGTTTATCAATATCAACCTTGACCTGTTTGTTTTTACATCCTTGTTTAACTTTCTCTGGATGCTGACGAATGAAATTTATATTTAACATAATATTTATAGAACAAAATTAGGCCTAAAATTCCTAAAATAAAAAGTATTAAATGTAAAGGCCAAAGAAGCTGTCTGCCGATTAAAATAGGATTATAAAGGGAAGGCCAGAAAGGAAAGACATCGTTATGCACTAAGGAATCAAGAAATATATGCAGAAGCCAAGCCGAAAGAGAAGAAAGAAACAAAACTTTAAAAGAGAAATTCTGGGAAATCTTAAATTTCAAAGAAAGTTTGTTTAATTCTTTTCTGAAAACCCAGAGCAAAAAAGTCAAAATCAAGCTTCCTACAATTGCTCCCAAAATAGTATGAAAAAAATCATGATGAGGACAATAATAACACTGCCTGACAAAAATTAGAATCAAAGGCTCAAAATCCATAACCACGCTACCCAGCAGAAAGGCAAAGATATTAAAAAATCTCCGCCATAACATTGCAAAAAATAATCCTGGGCCTAAATGAAACGGCGTTAAAGGCATAAATTACTTTGGTTTCATGGTGGGAAATAAAATCACTTCTCTTAAGCTATGTGAATTGGTTAACAAAGCAACCAATCTATCAATGCCTAAGCCAAAGCCAGCGGCCGGGGGCATGCCATACTCCAAGGCCTCAAGAAAATCTTCATCCATTCTTTGGGCTTCTTTATCGCCCTTCTTTCTCAACTTCTCTTGTTTCTCGAAGGCCTTTTTTTGTTCAATAGGATCATTTTGTTCTGTAAAAGCTTTAATTAATTCTATGCCCCCAACCACTCCCTGCAAGGCTTGACCTCTTTTGGCTAAGGGGATATTAGGTAGATGTAAAACAAATGTAGGCTTTTTGAGTTTTTGGAAGGCAGTTTTTTCATCGTTGTTTTTGACAATATCTTTGTATTCAACGCGGTCCCAATTTTTTGGAATCCCAAATTGCGACATTAGTTTTTCTGTAAATTTCATCAAGTCCTCCCAATCCCAATAAGCCGCATACCACTCCAACATAGTAAAGTCGGGATTGTGGTTTCTGTCTATGCCCTCGTTGCGGAAACAGCGGCCAATTTCGTAAATTTTTTCAAAGCCGCCGATTAAGAGCCGTTTTAAATACAATTCAGGAGCAATTCTTAAATAAAGTGGAAGATTGAGAGCGTTAAGATGGGTTTTGAAAGGCCGGGCCATGGCTCCTCCGGGAATGGGCTGTAAAATAGGGGTTTCTACTTCAATAAAGCCGTTTTTATCCAAAAATTCTCTGATTTTTTTAATAATTTCGCTCCGTTTTTGGAAAAGTTCTCTTACCTCAGAATTCATAATCAAATCCAGGTATCTTTTTCTGTATCTTTCTTCAATATCTTGGAGGCCATGCCATTTTTCAGGTAAGGGCAAAAGGGATTTAGCCAATATTTGGAAGTCAGCTACCTCAAGAGTTTTCTCGCCTTTTTTTGTTTTGAATAATATTCCCTTGATTTCAATAAAATCGCCAATATCAAAATTGTCTAAAAAGAATTTATACTTCTTTTGGCCCAATTTATCTTGTTTAAGATAGGCCTGGATTTTGCCTCCGCCGTCCTCAAAATGCAAAAAAGTTGAGCCACCATGGACGCGGATGGTTCTAATTCTACCAGCTAAAACTATTTTCTTTTTTTCTTTGGAAAGTTCGGTAAAATTATCAAGCGCCTCTCTAATGCAATGAGTTCTTTTGGTTGTGGCCGGATAGGATTCTATTCCTGCTTTTTTGATAGCTTTCAATTTCTGCAAGCGAATTTTCCGCAGTTCATTGATTGTAGGCATTATTAATAGTATACAACCACCCAATAGATTTTTCAAGCAAATTATGTTAAAAGTATCCAAACCACGAGCTATTTTATTTATAAAAAAGTGGCGTTTACTGCAAAAAGTTAGAACTTTCTACGAACAAAATCCTGGCACTGGGAATTAGCCGCGCCTTCGGCGCGGCATAACTCGCGGCGTCGTTGCCCCACCTGCTCTGTTACTTTTGACGATGCATAAAAAGCACATAAAGAATAATCGATATCAAAACACAAGTTGCTATCGCCGTGTTAAGTACTGCAAGTAAAGAAAATCTAGGAAAAGAAATTACCAGTTCGCTTACAATCTTTGCTAAAACAATAATTGCTAAAACAAAAGGAAAAACTATCATGTAGAGCGCCCATACCCAATTTGAAAATTTTGGGTATTTTTTCAAGTAGGACTCACCTTCTCTAGTGAAAGATATGCCCTTGTCATAATGCTCAGATAATTCCTTTTCAATTCTGTGTATGTACACATATTGTCGTTCAATATAAACAACGGTTTGCGCATACCGTATTATTGTGAACAACAATGCCAGCCAAATAATGCTCCCAAGGAATTCAGCACCAATGGGCACGGCAATCCCAAACTCTCGCATGGTTATCTGGGAAAAAGTTGTAAGAGTATCTGCGGGCCAAAAGGTGTATAAAACTAAAATCCCTAAAACCAAAAAGACCAAAAGCGTCAACTTGTCACGAAGCACTATAGATCCTTTAATATTCGAAAAGGTGTCCCTGTAATGCTCATGCAATGCTTGAAACTTAATATCATCAGAAACTTCAATCATATCAGTTTTGAGGAGCGCGATTTAACACATCAATAATATTGCTCTCAGTATACCCTTCGACAAGGGCATATTTTCCTTCAGACATCTCCTCGGGAAGCGAGTAATTTTTGTCCAGCTTTACAGCGGCAAGCATATTTCCATCCTCAATGCTTTTTGCTATCTCAAAATTAATCCAATTCCTGAACCCAATCAACTCGTAATCCTCGTGTCTTTTGTTTGCTTCTTCTCCAACAATTACAAGCGTATGCGTAGCCTCCCTAATCTTCTTCCTAAGGCCAGCTTTAATTGGGCCAATATTTTCACTATTAATCTCAGTAGGAGTCTTATCGCTGAAAACGAAATCAAAATCATCATTTGCATCCCATGCCTCCAAAAGATATTTGTAATGTTTATCGTTCTCGTAGTCGAAGCTTACGAAAACTTCCTTTTTATTTGCCATAATCATTATAATGATTAATTAACAATTGTGGATAACTCGACCTTGACGGCATCTTTTGATAGCCGTTATAATAAAGTATAATCGAAGATAAATAGAAGGTCAAGTCCTGCTATCCACAGTCTCCAATACCAATATGTTAACAAAAAGACAAAAACAAGTTTTAGATTTTGTTAGGTCTTTTTCAAAAAAGCATGGCTATGCCCCTTCTTTGGAAGAGATCAAAGAATGCCTTGGGCTTTCCTCTATATCTACAGCTCATTTCCACATTTCAAACCTGAAAAAATTAGGATTAATCAGAAAAATTAAAAATGGACCAAGGACGATAGAGATAAAAAAGAAGAAATCCAATCTATCAAGTATTCCTCTGTTGGGGACTATTTCCGCTGGCGGCCCTATTGAAGCAATAAGAGATCCAAAAAGATTAAAGGTGCCTCGCAATATGCTCGCAAAAAGTGGAAGGCACTATGCTCTGAAAGTTCAAGGAACAAGTATGATTGAAGAAGGAATCTCTGATGGAGACATAATAATTGTTCGCGAACAACCCATTGTAGAAAATGGAGAAAAAGCAGTTGCTTACCTCCCCGACAAAAATCAAGTAACCCTAAAACGTATATTCAAGGAGAAAAATCGTATCAAACTTCAGCCCGCTAATAAAACAATGCAACCGTTCTATGAAAAAAATGTTGAAATACAAGGGAAGGTTGTTGGGGTCTTAAGAAAAGAAGTTTAGTTATTTTGCACGCTTGTTATACCATATATTCTATAGTTGGTGATGCTATGAAAACCGATAACTACAAAAACGGAAAGATTAAAATCCAGCATGGTGATGCCATGGATTTTTATGATTTATGGGAAAGTCCGGTTGTGATAATTTCTGATGGTCCTTATGGCATTGGTGGGTTTCCTGGCGATCCTCCTACTCACGAAAAACTAGCGGAGTGGTATGAACCTCACATAAAAAAGTGGTCGGAAAAAGCTACCCCACAAACAACTCTATGGTTTTGGAATACTGAAGTTGGATGGGCGACTGTTCATCCAGTTCTCGTTAAACATGGATGGAGATACCGCACATGTCATATTTGGGATAAAGGACTTGCACACATTGCTGGAAATGTAAATGGAAAAAGTATCAGGAAGCTACCTGTGGTGACAGAAGCATGTGTACAATATGTAAAAGAGCCGCAGTTCGACATAGATGGTCATAAACTATCAACAAAAGAATGGCTCCGCCATGAGTGGAAAAGAAGCGGCATGCCATTTTCGAAAACGAATGAAGTATGTGACGTAAAAGATGCCGCAACTAGAAAATACTTCACACTTTCCCACCTTTGGTATTTTCCTCCCGCAGAGGCGTTTGAAAAACTACAAAGATATGCTAATAGGCATGGAGAAAAATCGGGCAAACCATATTTTTCAATTAATGCAAAAAAGCCAATTACAAGAAAAGAGTGGGCAGGGCTTAGAGCAAAATTCAATCACGAACATGGAATTACCAATGTTTGGAGAGAGCCGTCCGTAAATGGAAAAGAGAGAATTAAAAATGGAATGAAATCAGTTCATCTTAATCAAAAACCACTAAAGTTGATGCATTTAATTATCCGTGCATCTTCGGATGAAAATAATCTCGTGTGGGAACCGTTTGGTGGACTATGTAGTGGTGTCTTGGCCGCTATGCAACTAAATCGCCACGGAGTGGCAAGTGAGATAGATAAAAACATTTTCGAGCATGCCATGAATCGCTTTGAGAATTACTCGAAAACCTCTAAATTATCTCAGCAATCATCTGTTCAATAACTGAATCGTCAGATGTTATGACACGTGCCCATTCACCGATAGTTTTACCATCGACTTTTGTGTGAAGTACACGCGCTTTGAATCGCTCGAGATCATCGTGTTCTATCCTGTCAATTTTTGCAAAGTTAGTGTCAAGGCGGTAAGGATAACGACCAAGTAAACTTTTTACTTTTTGTTGATATTCCACAGTAGGTTGAAATTCCGCTTCATTCTTTCCCCAACTCTTTACTTCTGTCTCTGCCTTTTTAAACTGTATAGGCGTACCTTGAAACTTATACCCGTTTGTATTCGTCTGTTGTAAATTCGCAGTACGAGCAGAAGTGTCCTCAGGTTCTAAAACAAGATAATCGGGTGGTCTATGGTAATGTTTATCCCGAGCCAGTGCCAGACTTTTCGCAGAACCAATCCATACGTCTATAATCTTTGGTTTTCCATATATTAAAAACTCAGGCAACCAGGCCATAACAGCAACATTTGTCTGATCTTTCTCAAAGTGAAGAATGCTATCTTTAAAGCGGGCGGTAATCTCTGTAGCTAACGGAAACCATGCTTTAACTTCAATCCCCGGTGCAGGCTTAATTGAGCCCCGAAATAAAGCATCTGGGAAGCCTGGATCTTGACGAATCCATTGTCCAAATCCACCCCACTTTACTTTATTAAGTTCTTCAACAACAGAAAACTCAATCATGTTACCAAGTAGTGGAGAAATTTTTGAAATAACTTTTGCTAAGTGTCTGGCATATTCCACATTATGAGGCTTTTTAATATCTAAAACATCAAGATTATGTCCTTTCATTTTTGCCACCTCCTCTGAAGCTTTTTTAAGAATGTCTTTATATGTCATAAATCAAACATGTCACTTAAACGCAACTTTAGGGCTTTGGCAATTTTACCTATATTGTTTAGAGTGATATTTTTCTCTGCCCTTTCAATCATTCCAATGTAAGTTCGGTGAACGCCTACGCGTTCAGCCAGCTTTTCCTGAGATAGACCCAACTTTATACGCTCCTTTCTAACTCTGTTACCAAATTTTATCAAGATTTCTTTTTTCATACAACTTATTAACATTATAACACTTGCTAACTTTAGTGCTACATACTATAATTAGCATAATTAACTACAAAACTTCAAAAATTTACGGCTTGGCTACGCCAAGCCGTAAGGTCGCGGCGTGTTTTTTTTGTTCTTCTAAGGAAAAACAAAAAGAGGGCAAAACAGGAAAATTTACCTACATTATTAATTTTTTCGCGGCGGGCAAATTCTTTTAAAAGGAAAAGTAAATTTCCTGTTTTGCAGCCACAGCGTAGCTGTGGCAACGACGCCGCGAGTTATGCCGCGCCGAAGGCGCGGCTAATTCCCAGTGCCAGGATTTTGTTCGTAGAAAGTTCTAACTTTTTGCAGTAAACGCCACATTTCTGTATTTGCCGCCGCGGCCCGCCGCGCGCGGGCGGTTGAAGACAAGATTTTAATTGTCGGTGTAATATTTATGAAATACTTTATCTATTGCAGGAAATCAACCGAAAGCGAAGAAAAACAGGCCTTGTCCATAGAGGCCCAGTTGACGGAGTTGCGCGAATATGCAAAGCGTGAGGGGCTTTATGTTGCCCGTGAATTCACCGAGACCAAGACAGCCAAAGAACCTGGACGGCCTGTTTTTAACCAAATGATGGCTGAACTTGAACAGGGTGTTGTGGAAGGAATTTTAGCTTGGAACCCTGATAGGTTGGCTCGCAATTCGATTGACGGCGGCAAGGTGATATTCTTAGTGGACACCGGCAAGATAAAGTCGCTAAAATTCCCTACATTCTGGTTTGAGCCGACTCCGCAAGGTAAATTTATGCTTTCGGTTGCTTTCGGACAGGCAAAATATTACACCGACAATTTAAGAGAAAACGTTTTGCGTGGAATACGGCAAAAATTGAGACGAGGCGAACTGCCAGCAAAAGCTCCTCTTGGCTATCTCAATGAACCGCGGTTGCGCACCATAGTCCCCGACCCCAAGGCGTTTCTCAAGGTAAAAAAATGTCTGGAGCTTTTTGCTTTAGGTGAACATGGTTTGACAGCCCTACAACGCAAAATGTTTTCTCTGGGCTTGGTTGCTAGAACGGGCAAGTCATTGCACCTTGCAACTATATATGATATTTTAACCAACCCATTTTACTATGGCATGATGAAGCATAAAGGAGAAATGTATCAAGGTAGTCATAAGCCAATGATTTCAAAGAAACTTTTTGATAAAATCCAACTGGCGTTGGTCGATAATAGCAAACCCCGCAAAAAGCGGGATAGGGGCTTTTTGTTTTTACACTTTGCCAAATGCGGTAACTGTGGATATATGATGACAGCCGAGCAACATATCAAAAAGAGCGGCTTGCGCTTCGTGTATTATAGGTGCACCAAAAAGAGCAAAGTGAAAATCTGCAACCAACACCGCTTTTTGCGGGAAGAAAAGTTTGCCGAACAAGTGAAACAATATGTTCAAAAAGTTTCTTTGCCTGATGTATGGCGGAATAGATTCTCGGACAAACTTGCCAACTGGGAGAAAGATGGCCGCCACACGTCAGAACTTTTCGTTCAAAATCTTAAAGTGAAAATAAGCAAGGTGAAAGCAAAAATGAGCCGCTTGTTAGACGCACACTTGGAGGGGTTGTTGGAGCTTGATGAATTTCAGGCAAAGAAAAACACCTTGCTTGAGCAGAAGGCGGACTTACAGGGAAAATTAAAAGATTTTGAACAAAAAGGAAATCATTGGGTCGAACTCACCCGTAATTGGATTTTAGCCAGCAACCAAGCCAAAAATCTCGCTTCAACAGAAAATTTTCATGAAATGAAAAATTTTCTGAAAAAAATCGGGTCGAACCGTGTTATTCAAGACCAACAGCTTTGTATAACATTCAAAAAGCCTTGGAATTACTTGGCTGAAACGATTTTTTCCGCCCGCGCGCGGCGGGCCGCGGCGGCAAATACAGAAATGTGGGCGTGTGTGGATTTGAACCACAGACCTCACGGATGTGAACCGTGCGCTCTGACCACCTGAGCTACACGCCCATTTGCTTTGGTCTATGAAATTATTATATAATAAAAACAAGGTTTTATGCAAGTTTTAGAACTACATTTTAATCCCAAAGCGCAGAAAGGTGTAATCTTTGATACCTATTGCTATGAAGCTGAAAATATCTATGAGAAGAGATTAGGGAATTTGTATATGGCAGGTCAGCTTTCCAATATAGGAATTCAAAATACTCAGCTTTTAGACAATCTGGCCTCCGTCATTAAAGGCAAGTATTATACTCTTTCTGCTCGTTCGCCCGGACAATCTCTCAGAGAAAGCTTAAAAGCGGCCAACAAATTTTTAGCCGATTTGGTAAAGAAAGGAAATGTTGACTGGCTGGGAAATTTAGATTTTGCTATTCTTGCACTTAAGCAATCTCAATCTAAGAAAAGGACCTTTTTTACTTTTAATTTTACCAAGGTGGGCAAAATCAAAATTCTCTTAATGAGAGGAGGTACCATGCTGGAAATTGGCAAGGATTTAGAAGCCCAAGACTTAGAACCCTACCCTTTAAAAATCTTTTTTAATACTGCTTCTGGCAGATTACAGGAGGACGACAGGATTATAGCGGTTACGTCAGAGCTTTTTAAGGAAAAACAAGATTTAATTCAAAAAATGGCTGCCCTCAAAACCTTTGATGAAAAAGAACTCAAAGAGCTCTTAAAAACCGGCGACGCCCCCAGTCTTTTAGGATTTTGCTTCTTAGCCAATTTGGTTAGAGAGGCCTCGGATCCTATAGCTTTGACCCTTCAAGAGAAGCCAGAAAGGTTTGTTTGGCTTAACCCGGTTAAATGCTGTGAAGCAGCAATTTCGTCTCTGGCGAAATTATTTAACCGGGTTAACTCCGCCAAATACCGCTTAGCGGCAATTTCGCTTTTGGCGAAATTATTTGACGGGGTTAAAAAAATTGGGGAACTTCCAAGGACATTGCTCAGAAGGATACCTTTGCCAAGAATACTTTTCTTTCGGCAGTTTCAAAAACTGCTAAGGAGACCTAAACTTGCCAAGATAAAACTGCCCAAAATGAAAATGCCTAAAAAAGTAACCTTAATCCCTGTTTTGTGTTTTTTCCTCTTAGTCGGTTTTCTTATTTTTAAAGGAGAGAGAGCGAAATCTCTTAAAATAGCGCAAGAAATATTAGCAAGAGCAGAATCAAAAATTGTTCAAGCCCAAAGTTTTCTTATTTTAGAAGAAAAAGCAAAAGCTAATCTCCTTTTCCAAGAAGCTTGGCAAGAAATCCTGCCTCAAGCAAACATCGGAGCTCCTTTAGAAAAAAAAGCGTCTCAAATAAAAACTTCCATTGAGGAAGAACTATCTTTAATTAATAAATTAGAGGAAATTAAAAGCCCGAAGGTTTTGCCCGATTTTGATTTTGAAAAAGTAAGACTGCCTTCGCCTTATCTATTTGTATTTAGCTTTTCTCAAAACAGTTTTGCCATCTATGTATTAGATGCAAATTCGGGACAGATTATAAAATATCCTTATACTTTATTTTCGGGCCTCGCCCCCACACCAAAATTTTTGGTGTGGGGGCGAGGAGAGCCACAGTTTTGGCTGAAGCCCAAAAACGAGCAAATAGAAAAAGCTCCAGATATTTCCAGAGCTAAATCCATCGCTGTTGATGGTTCCATCTGGATTTTATTTCAAGACAATTCAATTGGACGTTATCATGCCGGGTTCTATCAAGAAACATTGAAACTTAATCTTTTTCCTGTCTTGAAAAAACCAACTAAAATCTGGACTTCTCCAGAGCATCAAGAGCTTTATTTATTAGAGCCCAAGCAGAACCGAATAGTTATTTTGAGTAAAGACGGTCAAATAATCAAACAATACCAAAGCGAAGCATTTAACAATCTTTTAGATTTTGCTGTTTCTGAAGATAGTAAAACAATCTGGCTGCTTAATGGCTTGAAGGTTTTCACTTTAACTCAACCGTAGCGCCGGCTGCTTCCAGTTTCTTTTTGAGCTCTTCTGCTTCTTCTTTTTTGACGTTCTCTTTCAAAACCTGAGATTCTGAAGCTGCTGCATCCACTAAATCCTTAGATTCTTTCAAACCCTTGCCAATAATATCTCTGACTGCCTTGATAACTTCAATTTTTTTGTCGCCAACCTTGGTCAGTTCAATATTAAACACACTTTTTTCTTCAGCTGGAGCAGCTTCAGCAGGCGCTGCCTGGGGAGCGGCAACCACGGGAGCTGTGGCAGACACGCCAAATTTCTTTTCTAAAACCTTGACTAACTCTGCCAAATCAAGAACAGACATCACTTCTATTTTCTCAATGATATCTTTGAATTTCTTTGGCACTTCTACTTTTTCTTTGCTTTTTTTATCAACCATGTTTTAGTAAACAATGAACAGTAAACAATGAACAGTTTTATCTTGTTCTCTGTTCATTGTTTATTGATTGCACGAAGTGCATAAATAAGACCTTTAATGTTTGCTTCTAATACCTGCACAAAATTTGACACCGGTGCTTTTATGCTGACCACCAATCTTGCCCATAATTCTTCTTGAGAAGGCAATTCAGCCAAAGTAACTAAATATTCTTTGCCTTGAAACTGATTTTCTAAAAAGCCTCCTAAAATTTTAAGATTACCTTGCTCTTTTGAGAAATTATAAATTGCTTTTAACGGTGCTATCTCATCTCCAAATGCAAAAAGAACACCTAACTGCCCTTCAAATTTTTTAACGTCTACTCTTATTTTCTTTTCTTTTAGAACAAGGTTGAACAAGGTCTTTTTGCAAACCTGAAAGACCGAGTCAAGATCCCTTAATCTTTTTTTCAACTCAAAAAGGTCTTTCACTTTAAGACCCTTAAAGTCAACAAAAACCATTGCCTTTTGACGAGCCATTTTCTCTTTTAAGTTCTCAATATTTTTTTGTTTTTGCTCCTTTGTTAAAGCCATAAAAAATGTCTGCTTGCCGCAGACATAATAGTAATTGGACATCGGATGTCCAACAAGTTCCTCGGCAGGACTTACCTTGCCTGCTGTCTGCGGTTAAATATTAATTATTAATTAATAATTATTAATTATTGATATAACTGCTTCAGCAAATGCTTTGGCAGCTCCGGGTCCATTAGCCGTAACTATTTTCCCATCAACTACCACTGTTTTATCTTCATAAACTGCCCCTCCTTTTTCTAACATCTTGACCGGGCTTTTATCCATTGGGCTTGACCAAACAGTTGCCTTTTTGCCTTCTAAAACACCAGCTTTAGCTAATAAGGCAGGGGCAATGCAGATAGCCCCTAAGGCCTTGTTTGCGGTAACTGTTTCTCGTGCTAATCTCTGGAAATTTTCATTATCTAACTGTGCTGCCATTCCAGGTCCTCCAATAAACAAGACGGCATCAAAATTCTCTGGGCTTACCTCGCCTATTTCTAAATCTACATTCACTTCTCCGCCATCAGTCCCCACAGCCAAGCCCTTTTGAGAACTAACTGTTGAAATCTTAGCTCCTGTTTTTTCTATTTCCTCTTTGGGGATAAAATACTCAAGATCTCGGAAATCCCGAAAAGCAATGACCATGACAATTTTCATAGTTGCTATTTGCTCATAAATATTTTGCCTTGGCAATATTATGCTGCTCTAACGTCTTGCTGAAGATGGTTTCTCCATCAGGACTGGATAGATAATACCAAAACTCGCTTTCTTTAGAATACACCGCTGCCTTGATACTGTCAAGGCCTGGATTGCAAATTGGTCCCAAGGGCAAGCCCAGATATTTATAAGTATTATAAGGAGAATCAATCTCAGTTTCTGTCCTTGAAATTTTAGTTGTCTTTTTACCAGTGATATAGGTGATGGTGGCATCAATCTGCAAGGGCATATTATTTCTTAGTCGCTTCCAAAGAATTCCAGCTACTATTTGGCGGTCTTCAAAAGTTTTTACTTCTTTTTCCAACAAAGAAGCCATGGTTATTACTTCAAAAATTGATTTATCCTGTCTTTTAATCTCTTCTCTTAATTCAGGACTTAATTTCTTGTCAAAATTATCCAACATAATTCTTACAATCTCTTCAAATGTGGTATCTCTATCTATTAAATAAGTATCAGGGAAAAGATAACCCTCCAAATTATTTTTAAAACTCTCTGAAAGTTCAAGAAGTTCTTCGGCTTGGAACATTCCTTTATTTTCAAAATACCAGGCAATATCTCTTAAATTCCAGCCCTCAATAATAGTAATTTTGTCTTTTAAAGCATCACCAGAAATAATTTTTTTACAAATTTGAGGGATTGACATAGAAGAAGAGAGCAAATAAGTGCCGGCTCGGAGTTTGCCTGCCCCTCTTTTTAAAAAAGTATAGAAACGAAACAAAAGGTCATTTTTGATCAGGTCTTGCTTTTCTAAATTAAAAGCGATTTCTTTAGCCCCCTGCCCTTGGGTAATCTTAAATAGGACTTCCTGGAAGGAACTTAAATCCTTGGGCAAGTAGATGGCTTGCCAAAACAACAAAAAACAGAGAACAAAGAGCAAAGAACAGATAAGAAAAATTGTTATTTTGCCTTTTGATTCTTTAATGTTTGAATTTTTTTCCATAACATTTTTCCTATTTCTTCAGATAATTCTATAATTTCTTTATATTTTTCACTAGCGAGGTATTTTTCTCTGTATGAAAAATAAAGCAAATATTTAGCTTCTTTTAGAGAGGCATACGCTATCTCTAAAAATCTACGGTGATCACCTAAAGAGCATCTTGTAAAACCTTCAATTATATTTAGTGACACAGAAAGAACTGCCCGGCGAACTTGAGAGATTATACCAAATAGTTCATTTCGTGGAAATTGTTTCGTTAACTTGTATACCAACCAGGCAAATCTATCTGCTTTTTCCAAAAGTATGTTCTGTTTACTGTTTACTGTTCATTGTTTACTGATCAATGGCACAAAGGCAAAGCCCGGATATTCTTTTTCCTCAAATCCCTTTTCAGATTTTTTAATAAAAAGCCAGATAGAAGAACCAATTGGTGTTACTATTCTTCCTTCAACCTTTAGTTGTTTTTTCCAGGCCTGAGGAACTTGTTTCTGGATTGCTGCTGAACACAAAACCTTATCAAAAGGCGCTTCTTTTGGATAGCCCTTTGAGCCATCAGCGCAGATAAACTGGGCAATGCCTTTTTCTACAAAATTATATTTGGCTGTATTTTTCTCGCCAAATTCTTTTAATTCTGGAAGGAGTTCAATGGCAATTACTTTGCCCTTGTTACCAACAATTTTAGCCAAAAGAGCACTCGTCCATCCAGAGCCGGAACCAATATCTAAAACCTTATCCCCTGGCCGCGGCTGCAGAAGTTCAAACATAAAAGCTACTGTCAATGGCTGCGAGATGGTCTGGCCATAGCCAATAGGCAGAGCTTCATTTAAATCAGCCAGGTCTTTCATATCTTCCGTCATAAAATCCGTCCTTTTAATACTCCTAAAGGCCTTAATTATTTCAGCCGTTTTCAGCCAGCCCTCCTTAATTAAAAAATCAATTGTGGACATATTGATTATCTGCGGGCTTGCCCGCCGAAGCGTAAGCGAAGGCGGGTCTGCCAGGAGTTGAACCTGGAACCTCGTCTTTTGGAGAGACGCGTTCTGCCAATTGAACTACAGACCCTTACTTTTTAGTTTCTTTATGCATCCTATGCTTTCTGCACCATTTACAGTATTTCTTCAATTCTAATTTCTCCTCAACCATTGTTTTGGACTTGTGAGTAAAATAATTAACCCTTTTACATTCTTGACACTGAAGTTTAATAAATGGTTTCTTGGCTGCCATGGAGCCGAGGACGAGACTCGAACTCGTGTCCTTCCCCTTACCATGGGGATGCTCCACCAACTGAGCTACCTCGGCAGACTGTTTGAAAATTGAACTGTGGGCAGGGAGGGATTTGCACCCCCGAAGGCCGAAGCCAGCTGATTTACAGTCAGCTCCTTTTGACTACTTAGGTACCTACCCTAATAGTAAAACTATTTTAGCAAAAATTGAGCCATTATTCAACCACCTTGCCGTGTTTTTGCCGCCAGTCCTGGATTTTTTTGTGATGGCCCGAGAGCAAAACCTTGGGTACTTTCCATTTTACCCCCTTTTTAGGAGAAAAAACCTCGGGTCGGGTATATTGTGGATATTCAATAAATCCTTTTTGTTTGGTAATCCTTTCTTTTAATAATTGGGGCTTGCCAATAACGCCTGGAATCAACCTGGCTACGGTCTCTATAACCACCATAGCTGCCAATGCTCCGCCCATCAAATCATAGTCGCCTATAGAAACTTTTTCATCAGCAATATACTTGGCTATCCTTTCATCTACTCCTTCATATCGACCGCAAATTAAAATCAACTGGTCCAGCTTGGAAAACTTGGAGGCCATTTTCTGATTGAATTTTTTGCCTCTGGGAGTAAAGAGAATAATCTTAGTTTTTCTGTTCTTTAAAGCAGAAACTGCTTTGAAAATCGGCTTAACTTTTAAAACCATACCCAAGCCACCGCCAAAGGGTCTATCGTCAACCGTCTGATGGCGGTCCTTGGCCCACTTCCTCAAATTATGCGCCTTAATCTTGATGAGTTTGTTTTTTTGCGCTCTGGCAATAATGCTTTCTTTAACCCACGAGTCAAAAATACCAGGAAAAATTGTAATGATGTCAAATTTCATCATGGAACATGAATTAAATGAAAACTGCGCCACCTACTATGATAGCACAGTTTTCTGAGATCCGGAATACGGGCTATAACTTCAGATCTTCCAGCCCTTTTCCTCCTGCAGCTTCTTCTCTCTTTACTCGAGGAGCAGCCCGACCACCCTCTGGCTCTTCAATCTTCAAATTGACTCGAGCGTGATGCTTAAGCCCGACCAATCGGACCAAGCTGCGGATGGCTCTGGCTGTCTGACCTTGCCGACCAATAATCTGACCCATGTCCTCGGGATTCACTTTCAAAGAAAGCAAAACTCCCATTTCGTCTACTTTTCTGTCTACTTTTACATCGTCGGGATTGTCAACCAAGGCCTTAATGAGAAACTCAAGGAACTCCTGATCGCTTGTTTTTTTCTCAGCCATAATAACTGTTAATCGTCTTAATCTAGTAGCCCGACCTTTCAGAAGGAATCTGATATCGCTACTATTTCCAATTTTACTTGTTTGAGAAACTATGTCAAGTTTTTTCCTCCAGAGAGCTACCAGTAGGACCGAGCCCCCACACCAAACGAAACGTTATGGTGTGGGGGCGAGGAGAGAGATTTCATTGGCCCTACTGACAACTCCCTGAAGAAAATCTCGTTTGTGGATAACTATACTTGACAGAATTTCTAATTTTGCTATCTTATAACTAGCGGGTATCAATCGATGCCATATCCTTATTAAGAGGACCAAGGCAACATCTTCAAGATTGGAGATGTTGTTTTTCTTTCTATCCATAGTTATAATTAAACTGCGGAGGTACGGGGAGGCTGAAACCAGACGGTCTGGTCGTCGATTGATACCCGAACGGTCCTATTTAATTAGGATGTGGTTCGACTCCACCGGCCTCCGTGCCAAAGCAAGTCCGAATTCCGGGCTTGTTTTGGTTTTCAAAAACTTTTCACGCGCCTAAGGCCATAATCCTGTTTCATGTTTCAAGTTTCATGTTTCAGGATTGTGAACTTGGGTGTGTGGGCGATCAATTAATATGTAGAGATCGCCCTTGGGCTTTAGTCGTCGTCATCCTCGAAATCAATCCGTACTTTTAACTTGACGCCATATTTGTCAGCCACAGATTTCAACTCATCAGCTTCCTTATAAATCTCTGCTGCGGCTTCGTTTCCGATATAAAGATCAGAGTGCGGATCCAAAGGGTTATCTAACACTGGTTCAGTTGGCCCTTCGGCGCAACTTGCCAGCATCACCACGAGGATAATTCCTACGACACAAATTACTGCTTTCATTTTTCTTTCCTTTCTCTTTTTTGTGACCTTACGGCCACGGTTAATGTACTTTTGCCTCACCAATAAAGGACAAGGATGAAGGAGAATGTATATGTAAAGAACAAAATGTTTTTCTCCTTCATCCTTGTCCTTTCCAGCATATAGCTGAACCGGACAAGTAAAACAACAAGTGGCTCCCGAGAGAGCCACCTATTGCGAATGCTTTGTTAAATTGGACCGAAGTCCTCATTAACTCAGCAAATATCGTGATTGTCCCTAAGACCGAAGTCCTAGTTCTAACCACGAAGCTTCGTGGTCAATTTACCCAGTTAATTAGCGGTTTTGCCGCTAAGTTTCGCCAAAGGCGAAATTATTTAACCGGGTGAACTCTCTCCAACACCCATATTGTAGCATACTGTGTTTTATTTGTCAAGTCCCTGAGGTAGTTTTTCAGGTTTTTTCTCCGGCTCTTTGGATTTCTCAGGAGCAGGTTTCTCTGCGGCTGACTTTTCTTTTTTATCCGCCGCGGGTTCAGCTGAAACTGTTTTTTCTTTTTTCTCCTTCGGCTTTTTGTGCACGTCTATTTTCTTGCCTTTGATAATTCCCTGCCCGACCAATAAGTTGTGCAATGTGTCTGAAGGCTGAGCGCCAACTGAAAGCCAGTATTTAATGCGGTCTTTTTTGAGCACTTTTTGTTTGGTTAAGGGATTGTAAAAACCAACTTGCTCTACAAAACGACCTCCTCGGGGAGGATTACGTTTGTCTGTAACCACTATCTTGAAAGACGGTTGATGTTTTTTTCCGACACGAAATAAACGAATAACTAACATATTACCAATTTTTGGCTACTAAGCCGTTCTTGGCCGCGTCTTCTTCGGCTTCCTGCTTGGAAGAACCTTCGCCTTTGGCTACTAAATCTTTGTCTAAAAAAACGCCGATAATAAAATGCTTGGCATGGTCTGGACCCCGCTCGTCTAAAACCTTGTAAGCAGGGGTAATTCTCATTCTTTCTTGAGCTTCTTCCTGAAAGCGGGACTTAGCATCCTTGAAAAGGCGGGCCTCAATAATATGGGGCAGGTCTTTGATTAAATATTTCTCTATAAATTCTTGGCAAATTTTATAGCCCCGATCAAGGTAAAGTGAACCCACAAAGGCCTCAAAAGTATTAGCCAAGATATATTGACGCGCCTTGCCCAATTCTTTTGCCTCGCCTCGAGAAAGTAAAAGAAAGGCATTAAAATCCAGCTCTCCAGCAATCTTGGAAAGCTCTTTGGCATTGACCAAAGCGGCTCGCCAATTAGTCAAATCGCCCTCTGATTTTTTGGGATAATTTTTATAAAGATAACTAGTGACCACTAATTCCAAAACCGCATCGCCCAAAAATTCCAATCTTTCATTATGGCTGAGCCGAAAATTTGGATTTTCGTTTAGATAAGACCGATGAACAAAGGCCTGGGTTAAAAAATCCTTATTTTTAAATGATATATTTAATGCTTTTTCAAGTTTAGAGAAATCCTTCATTGTCAAGACGAATTACGAATTATGAATTACGAATTATGAATATTTTATTCTTGATTCTTAATTCGTGATTCTTGATTCGTTTCTCCTAATTGCTTATACACCGTGCCCAAGACGCCGTTAATAAACTTGCCTGAGCTTTCCCCGCCAAAGGTCTTGGCCAATTCAATGGCTTCGTTAATAGCCACTTTGGGCGGCACTTCTTCTTTCTTGCTAAACAATAACTCATAAAGGCCAATTCTTAAAACATTTCTGTCAACAATGGTTATTTGCTCTACTGGCCATTCTGGGGCTGCCTTTTCAATTATTTTATCAATTTGCGGCAGTTTACTGCTGATGCCATTAATCAGCTGCCAGATGAAATCTGTATTTTCCAAGCCCGGCCCAAATTCTTTGATATTGCGCTCAACAATTTTCTTAAGTTGGCCTGGCTTTTTGCCGGAAAAATCCCATTCGTATAAAGATTGCATCACGATTGAACGTGATAGATGACGAGAAGCCATTTTGAAAGACGAATTACGAATAACGAATTAAGAATTATGAATATTTTATTCTTAATTCCTGATTCTTAATTCATAATTCTATTCACGTGACATTTGTTCCCAAGTTAAGGGTTTTGCCTTTTTCTCTTCTTTCTCCTTGGCTGCCAATTCTTTTTCTTTTTGCTTTTTTTCTTTTTTGGTCAATTTTTTCAAGACATCAATGATTGCCTTTCCTTTATAATAACCGCAATTTGAGCAAACAGTATGGGGCCTGGTTGGGTTGCCGCATTTGGGGCATTTAACCAAAGAAGGCCCTTTGATAAAGATATGCATCCTTCTCTGATTGCGGCGGCTCTTTGTTTTTCTTTGCTTGGGAACTGCCATTTCTTTACTTTAACAGATACTAATTAACTTTTCAAGGGTCTAAACGACTTCCTATGTATCCTGCAAGGCCCGTATTTTTTTAACATAGCGCGATGATACTTTGTCGGATATCCTTTATGCCTGTCAAAACCATATTGGGGATATCTTTTGTGATATCTAAGCATTGCTCTATCCCTTGTTACCTTAGCGATGATGGAAGCTAACTTGATTAAAAAAACGTTTTCATCACCTTTGATAATGGATTTCTGCAGAATTGGCAAGTTAATGCCGAAATTACCGTCAATAAGTAAAAAATCTATTTTTTTAAATAACTCACGATCGTGAGTTTTAAACATTAATCTCTTCTCTAAGCTTTTGACCGCTCTTTTCATGGCTAACTTTGTTGCCTCCAAGATATTAATCCTGTCAATAACCTTATGCCCGACTCTACCTATCCCCCACTCTATATCTGGATGCTGTTTCAAAAATTTGTAAACCTCCTCTCTTTTTTTAGGTGATAATTTTTTACTATCTTTAAGGGTTGTCATCCTGAGCGAAGCCCGCCCAACTTTCTTCGAAAGTTGGGCGGGCGAAGCGAAGGATCCCGTCGTTTTTACTACTACCGCCGCAGCCACCACTGGGCCTGAAAGCGGTCCGCGGCCTGCTTCATCAATTCCCACCATACGTTTATATCTCTTTTTCGCCATTGACTTATTATATCATATTTGCTAAATTCAAAGCGATGGAGGGATAGATCTTTGAAAACAAGGTTGTCCCGTTTGATTGTGTTTCAATGTTTTATTCTCTATGAAGGGAGAGAGTGCAATGAAAAGATTAATTGAAGCAGACGAAGTGTCATTGTAGCCTGTGTGGAGTTTACCAACGGCAACAGAAAATATTAGAATGTACACCAATGGAATGTTTAATCCGAAGGATTAAACACATTGCTGACTGAAATTTTAGGAAAGGATGAGAAATCTTTGCAGAATAAAGGGAAAAGGAGGTTTATTTCTTATTTCGAATATGGTAAAGGTCGACATTATCATCTTTTTTTACGTTCTCTTAAATTTAAGATAAGATGTTACGTTTTAAAGCTTATTGCCAAAATCCTTAATCTTGGCAAACCGTATTGTCGTATATGCTATCATACTGGAATGTATTGGTGTAAATGTAAACCATGGCAAGTTTCGGGCAATGGACCCAAACTCTGGAGAAGGCATTGTTATATGAAAGGATTTGAAAAGAAATACTAATTTTAGTTTTTTTGAAGAGGAAAAATAGAACCTTTCACCAAGCGCTAGGAATAGAAAAGAGGAAAAATTCTTTGGCGCTTTTTTATTTTGGCAAAAAAATCTATATATGATACAATACAACAATTGTATGAAATTCACTCATCTTCACGTCCATAGCCACTACTCCCTACTTGATGGACTTCCCAAAATAGACCAACTTTTGGATTATGTTAAGGAACTGGGAATGGATTCTGTGGCTTTAACTGACCACGGTGTTTTGTATGGGGCGGTTGAATTTTACAAAAAAGCAAAAGGAAAAGGCATCAAGCCCATTATTGGCTGCGAGGTCTATGTGGCCTACGAAAGAATGCAGCAAAAACGGCCTAATATTGATGACAAAAGATACCACTTGGTTCTTTTGGCCAAAAACGAACAGGGTTATAAAAACTTGGTTAAACTTGTTACCAAAGCCCATTTAGAAGGTTTTTATTACAAACCAAGAATTGACCATCAGCTTCTTGAAAAACACGCCTCAGGTCTAATTGGCCTATCGGGCTGCCTGCAAGGCAGAATTCCAAAGTTGGTCATAGCTGGCAAAACTGAAGAAGCAGAAAAACTGGCTCTTTACTATCAAAAAATCTTTGGCCAAGATAGTTTTTATTTGGAAATTCAAGACCATCCCAATCTCAAAGAGCAGCAAAAAGTAAACAATGCCTTAATTGATTTTTCCAAAAAACTTAATATCCCTTTAGTGGCTACCAACGACTGCCATTATTTGAAATCAGAAGATGCCGAAGCCCAGGATATTTTAATGTTAATCAACACCGGCTCCAAGCAGGACGACCCGGAACGGCTCACAATGAAGGCGGACGATTTTTCAATGCGCACGCCCCAGCAGATGAGTGAATTCTGCGCAAAACAAGGCGCGGCTGAAGCAGTAGAAAATACAGAAAAGATTAGCCAGATGTGCAATTTTGAGTTTAAACTAGGTGAAACAAAATTGCCCTTTTTTGAAACACCCAATGACAAAACCCCAGATGAATATCTAAAAGAACTCTGCTATAAGGGGCTCGGAGAAAAGAAAAAACAAATTGAAAAGAAAAAACAAGCAATTGAGCGATTGGAATATGAACTGTCGGTAATAAAAGAAACTGGCTTTGCCCCCTACTTTTTGATTGTCCAGGATTTTGTTAACTGGGCAAAAGGGGAAAGAATTGTAGTTGGTCCCGGCAGAGGGAGTGATGCAAGCTCTCTGGTTTGCTACCTCTTGAATATTACCGAAGTTGACCCTTTGAAGCACGGTTTACTGTTCGAGCGCTTCCTTAATAAAGATCGTATCTCAATGCCCGATTTTGATCTTGATTTTACTGACAGAAGAAGGGACGAAGTCATTGACTATGTGGCTCAAAAATACGGCCGAGACAGGGTAGCTCAAATCATTACTTTTGGCACCATGGCCGCCAGAGCTGTCATCCGAGATGTGGGCCGAGCCATGGGCGTAAGTTATGCCTTCTGCGACCAAACTGCTAAGATGATTCCCTTTGGCTCCACATTAGATGAGTGTTTAGAAAAAGTTTCAGAATTCCGCCAACTTTACGATACTGACGAGCAAGCCAGAAAACTGATTGACTCGGCTAAAAAATTAGAAGGAGTGGCTCGCCACGCCTCAACTCATGCCTGCGGAGTAGTCATTTCCAAAGAACCCTTAACAGAACTTGTTCCTCTGCAGCACCCTACTCAAAACGACGAGAATATTGTGACTCAGTATGAGATGCACGCCATAGAGGACTTAGGTCTTTTAAAAATAGACCTCTTGGGTTTAAAAAACCTAGCCATTATTGAAGACACTTTAGCCAAGATTTATGTTATTCATAAGAAAAATATTGATATTTCTAAAATCCCTTTTGATGACAAAAAAACTTTCAGAATTTTCCAACAAGCCCAGACCACCGGCGTATTCCAATGTGAAAGTTCGGGCTTTAAAAGATACTTAAAACAATTAAAGCCCACTGTTTTTGACGATATAGTGGTCATGATTTCCCTTTATCGGCCAGGGCCCATAGAACTTATTCCTGAATATATTGCCAGAAAACATAAAAGAAAGAAAATAGAATATATCCATCCGTCTTTAAAGCCAGTCTTGGAAGCAACCTACGGATTACCGGTCTTTCAGGAACAGATTATGCAGATTGCCCGCACTTTGGCTGGCTTCTCCCTTTCTGAAGCCGATGTTTTAAGAAAAGCAATCGGTAAAAAAATTAAAGATTTATTAGAAGCCCAAAGAGAAAAGTTTATCCAGGGATGCATTAAAAAGAATATTTCTCAAGGAATTGCTGAAAAAGTTTTCCAATGGATTGAGCCGCATGCTCGTTACTCATTCAATAAGGCCCATGGTACAGCCTACGGCATGATCGCCTATCAAACCGCCTATCTCAAAGCCCATTATCCATTGGAACTGATGGCTTCGGTTTTAACCTCAGAAAAAACAGATGTGGAAAGAGTTGCTTTCTTAATTGAAGAATGCAAAGATATGGGCGTTGAAGTGCTGCCTCCCGATATTAATGAAAGTTATCGCCATTTCTCAGTGGTCCCCGAAGAAAATAAAATAAGATTCGGGCTTTTGGCCATAAAAAATGTTGGCTCTAATGTGGTGGAAGCCATAGTTAAAGAAAGAAAAGAAAGAGGAATTTTTAAATCTGTGGAAGATTTTATAAGCCGTATTAGTGCCCGAGATTTAAATAAAAGATCTTTGGAGAGTTTAATTAAAGCCGGTGCTTTTGATAAGTTAGCAGAAAGAAAACAACTTTTATTCAATTTGGAAAAACTTTTAGAATGGGGCAGGGAAACCCAGAAAACCAAGACCAATGGCCAAAAAGGACTTTTTGATAATACCACCTACACCGCTACCTTAGTCCTTGAAGAGACTGCACCTGCTTCCAAAAAAGAAAAATTAGAATGGGAAAAAGAATTATTAGGACTTTTTGTTACCAGCCATCCCCTGGAAGAGTTCAAGCATATCTTTGCCCAAAAAGCCATTTCCTTGCAAAAAATCAGCGATGGATTTATAAATAAAAGAGTAAGGGTGGGCGGCATTATTTCTGGCATTAAAAGGATTATCACTAAAAATGGCAAGCCAATGCTTTTTGTCAACTTGGAAGACCAGACCACTAAAGTTGAAGTCATTGCTTTTCCGGGGGTTCTGGAGAAAAACCCGAGTGTTTTCCAGGAAAATAAAATTGTTTTTGTTTCGGGCAGAGTAGACAGCCGAGACGGCGTGCCCAAAATAATTGCGGACGAAGTAGAAGAAATCGTGGAGAAATAACCCTACGAATTACGAATTTACAAATATGTCAAACAAAAAAATAGAAAAAATTCGGCATTCGCTGGCGCATATTATGGCTGCAACGGTTAAGGAGCTTTATCCAAGAGTCAAATTCGGTATTGGCCCGGCCATTGAAAATGGTTTTTATTATGATTTTGATTTAACCTCTCCTCTGTTCCCTGAAAATCTGCCAAAAATTGAAAAGAAAATACGGGAATTGATTAGAAAAGATTTAAAGTTTGAGAAAGAAAGTATTTCAAGAACAGAAGCCAAAAAAATATTTAAAAACCAACCATATAAATTCGAATTAATTAAAGAACTAAAAGGGCTACAAGTTTCATGTTTCAAGTTTCATGATTTCGTTGACTTGTGCAAGGGGCCTCATATTAAATCAACCAAAGAAATAAATCCCAAGGCGTTCAAATTAACTAAAATCGCCGGGGCTTACTGGCGGGGTGATGAGAAAAACCCCATGCTCACCCGCATTTATGGCGTGGCCTTTGAAACAGAAAAAGAATTAAAAGATTATTTAAAACAAGTTGAAGAAGCAGAACAAAGAGACCATCGTGTTTTGGGTGAAAAATTGGACTTATTTCATATTGATAAAGCCATCGGCCCAGGCCTTATCCTTTGGCATCCCAAAGGCGCACTCCTCAAAAAAATCATTGAGGATTATGTGCTTTCAGAATACCTAAAAGCCGGCTATCAACTGGTTAACACTCCCCATATTGCTAAAATTTCCATTTGGGATACCTCGGGCCACACCAAATTCTACAAAGACAGTATGTTCCCAGTCATGCAACTCAAGGAAATGGGCAAGGTAATCCCTTATCAGCTCAAACCAATGAATTGCCCTTTTCATATCTTGATTTATCAAAAAGAAATTAGAAGTTATCGCCAATTACCTATCCGATACACTGAATTAGGCACGGTTTATAGATACGAGAAATCAGGCACCTTGCACGGGCTGACGCGAGTGCGTGGTTTTACTCAAGATGATGCTCATATTTTCTGCACTCCTGAACAACTTGGTAAAGAGTTAGTGTCTGTTTTAAAACTAACTTTAAAAATATTTAAAACTTTTGGTTTTAAAGAATTTGAGATATGTCTTTCCACCCGGCCAAAAAAATATGTTGGCACTTTAAAAAGTTGGCAGAAAGCCACCAATGCTTTAAAATATGCCTTGGAAAAAGTAAAACTTGCCTATCAAATTGACCCTGGCGAGGGCGTTTTCTATGGACCCAAGATTGACATTAAAATCAAAGATTCTTTGGGAAGGGCTTGGCAGTGTACCACCATCCAAGTTGATTTCAATTTACCTGAGGGATTTAATTTAAGCTATATTGATAAAAAAGGCAAAAAGAAACAGCCCATTATGATTCACCGAGCGCTTCTGGGTTCTTTGGAAAGATTTATTGGCGTTTTGATTGAGCATTATGCAGGCGCTTTCCCTTTGTGGCTGGCTCCAGAACAGACTTGGATTATTCCCGTAGGTACCCGTCACAAAAAATACGCCCGTGAAACATGCAAACAACTCTACGAGAACAGTTCTCGTAGTATTGTAAAAGACGCCAATGAAACCGTTTCCAAAAAAATAAGGGAAGGGGAAATCCAAAAAATTCCCTATCTCTTGGTTGTCGGCGACAAAGAAATAAAAAGAAAATCAGTTAGGGTCCGCCAGCGAGGCAAGGGCGATATTGGAAAAATGAAACTGAATAAATTTATAGAAAAATGCCAGAATTGTCTTTGCAAACGCAAAAATTAATCTCCCGCTATCAAGAGTGGTATCAATCTAAACAACCTCAAGAAGGTGTGCCGACCATCCATGTTGATGAAGTGGCCTCTAAGGTGGCTGCTTTTTATGAGAGAATCAGAGAGGTAGTGGATTGGAAAGAAGAACATCTGATGAGAAGAGCGGCCATAAGCAGGATGGTCAAAAGAAGGTTGCTTTTGGGCGAAAACCACCAGGATATGGCTGAATCCTTAATAATGGAATTAATCAGAGGAGGACACTTTCCTAACGATAAAATTGAAGAAAACAAGATTGAAGAGGTGCAAAAAATAATTGATAAGTATAGATTTATTCTTAAAAAGAGTCCTAAACCGCCCAAGGAAAAATTAAAAATCCAACTTTACAACTGGATTTTGGGAATTGCTGCTTGTGAGGTTGAAGAAGCCTTGTCACCTCCCCTGAGAGAAAGAGCCCTGATGAATTATATGACTAAATTGATGCAGGAAAGAATTAGAATCAGCCAAGGAATTCTTGTCATCGGAGGGATGACAGAAGAAGAAAAAAATATCCAAACATATATCGCAGTGCAGCGGGCTTTATTTAAATTAGACGCGCCCCTTATCAGTTATAATCTTTTTAAAAAAAGATACCCTAACTACTATAGTGAGAACATTTACTCTGTTTGGGAAAGTGTAGAAAATGACTTAAACCATCCTCTGGCTGACAAGTTCTATAGAATCTGCGAAAAATATGACACGGCTTATCTACTTTTAGGTGATGTTCTATCTAAAGACCCCATGGGAGTCCAAGAAAAAATCTCACAACCGGCGGTTTTAGAAAGCGCTATCAAAAATGCCTATAATCAACGACTCAGCACACTCAAATCTCGGCTCTCTCGAGCAGCTGTTTATGCCACTTTATCTATATTTCTGACCAATATTGTCTCCCTTTTAGCAGTGGAGATTCCATTTACTTGTTATGTTACCGGCCATTTTAATTTTTGGGCCATTGGCGTAGATATCCTAGGCCCCACTTTTTTAATGGCCTTTTTAGTAGTAACCATTAGGCCTCCTAAAAAAGAAAATTTGACTCATGTAATAATGGAAACGATGAAAATTGCCTATCAAAAAGAGAGAAAAGACATTTATGAGATTAAAATTAGAAAAAAACGAGGAATTATTCTCAATTTTATTATCAGTCTTTTTTACTTTTTCAGTTTCTGTCTATCGGTTGGTTTAGTAATTTGGGGGCTTTATAAAGTGCATTTTCCCATACTTTCTTATCCTATTTTTGTTATCTTTATTTCCTTAATTGCCTTTGCTGGAGCTAAAATCAGAGAAAGAGCCAAAGAATTACATATTATAGAAAAGAAAGAAAGTATGCTCAATATCGTGCTTGATTTATTTTCTGTACCCATTGTCCATTTGGGAAAATGGTTGTCAATCCGCTGGAAAAAGTATAATGTTATCTCGGTTTTTTTCAGCGCCTTAATAGATATGCCCTTTTTGCTTTTTGTAGAATTCTTAGAACAATGGAGATACTTTCTCAAAGAAAAGAAAGAAGAAATCCACTAACCTAAATGAAATATCATATTGTTACTTACGGCTGTCAAATGAATAAAAGCGACAGTGAGAGGATTGCTACACTATTAGAGAATAAAGGATATCAGCCCGCGAAAGATATTTCTCGGGCTGATTTGGTAGTAATTAATATGTGTTCTGTTCGCCAAAAACCGGTAGACAAAGCCAAAAACCAGATTGCTCGTCTCCGCAATAAAAAAATTATTTTAATAGGTTGTATTTTAGATGCTGACAAAAAAGAATTTGCAAAAATGGGAGTTAAAATCTGGAGAGGTCTGACCTCTGCAAAACTTGCAGAGGTCAGACCTCTAACTGGTTTTGTGCCCATTATGAGAGGGTGTAATAATTTTTGTTCATACTGTGTTGTGCCTTACACTCGAGGGCCGGAAAAATATCGCAGTCAAAAAGAAATTATTGGCGAAGTTAAACATCTTCTTAAAAAAGGAATTAAAGAAATTACTTTGCTGGGTCAAAATGTCGATAGTTATAAATATAAACCACCACGGGATCCTTCGGCTTCGCCTCAGGATGATAACTCCGTTGTCAATTTTGTAAAATTACTTCAGAAAATTACTGTCTTGCCCGGCGATTTTAAGATTAAATTTATTACCAATCATCCCAAAGATTTTTCTGATGAACTAATCGATGAGATTGCTCGGAATGACAAAATAATCAAATATGTTCACTTGCCAGTGCAGTCAGGTGATAATAAAATCTTAAAAAAGATGAACCGCAATTATACTGGTGAGCAGTATTTGGCTTTGATTAAAAAAATTAAAAAGAAAATACCTAATGTTGACCTAACAACTGATATTATTGTTGGCTTTCCCGGTGAAACCGAAAAACAATTCCAAAAGACAGTTAACTTGTTTAAAAAGATTAAATTTGCTACCGCCTACATTGCCAAATACAGCCCCCGCCCCGGCACCGTTGCCTATAAACTAAAAGACAACGTCCCCCTCGCAGAAAAAAAGCGCCGAGAACAAACCCTGAGAAAATTAATACCTCCTACCCGTCATTCTGAGGCGAAGCCGAAGAATCTCAACCAACGAGATCCTTCGGCTCGCTATCACTCGCCTCAGGATGACAATAACAAACTTATTGTTATTTTGGGGCCGACGGCTGTAGGGAAAACAGAGTTTTCAATAAAGCTGGCCAAAAAATTTAACGGCCAGGTGATTTCGGCTGACTCCCGTCAGGTCTATAAAGGAATGAACATCGGAACAGGTAAAATAAGCAAAAAAGAAAGGCAAGGTATCCCCCACTATCTTTTAGATATTGCCTCCCCCAGAAGAAGGTTTTCGGTTGCCCAATATCAAAAAAAGGCGATTGAAGTCATAAACAAAATTTTAAAAAAGAAAAAAATCCCGTTTTTAGTAGGCGGAAGTCCTTTTTATATTTACTCTATTGTTGAGGGTTGGGTTTTTCCCAAAATGAAAGCCGACTTAAAACTGAGAAAAGAATTGGAAAAAAAATCAATTGAAGAACTTTTCAACATATTAAAAAAACTCTCTCCGCAGAGAGCCAAAACAATTGAAAAGAAAAACAAAAGACGGCTTATCAGGGCAATTGAGATTGCCAAGGCTTTAGGCAAAGTTTTGCCTCTGAAAAAAAATCCCCAATTTGATTGTTTGTTAATAGGGATTAAACTAACAAAAGAAAAATTACAAAAAAAAGTTTCCCAAAGAGTTGATAAAATGATTGAATTAGGTCTTGAAAAAGAAGTAAAAAAATTATCTGAAAAATACGGCTTCAATTCTGTGTTGGGAGAAAGTATTGGCTACCAAGAATGGGAAAAAAGCGGCAGCCGGGCTGCCGCTGAAATAGCAGAGGAAATAAAATTTAATACTTATCATCTTGCCAAGCGGCAAATGACCTGGTTCAAAAAAGATAAAAGAATCCTTTGGGTTGAGAATTATAAACAAGCGGAAAATTTGATCAAAAATTTCTTGGTATAACTTTATGTAAATAACTCACGATCGTGAGTTATAAACATTAAAGAAGTTGCTTTAATATTTGATTAACCAGTCCCGGGCTGGCTTTTCCTTTTGTTTGAGCCATAACTTTGCCCACCAGGAATTGTAAGGCGTTTTCTTTTCCCTTTTTATAATCCTCAACTGGTTTTGGGTTTTTATTAATAACTTCTTTTATTATTTTTTCAATTTTTTTCTCATCAGTCATTTGTTGCCAGCCCTTTTCTTCAATAATATGGGAAGGGTCTCCTCCAGTGCCAAACATCTCTTTGAGAACGGTCTTAGCGATTTTGCTTGAAATCTCACCTTTGTAAATCAAAATAATAAACTCAGCAAAATTCTCGGGAGTGATGAGAAAATCCTCGCCGACAATAGAGGCCCCCTTCAAAAGACCTTGTAGGTCAGTAACAATATAGTTGACAGCCAATTGGGTGAACTTTTTAGTTTGCTTAATCTTTTCAATCTTTGCCCAGTTGTCCAGTTCAGACATAACTTTCTCAAGATATTCGCCCAAATTTTTATTAAAAACAAAAATTTCAATTTCCTCATCTTTGAGCGCGTATTCTCTTTTGAAACGTTCTCTACGGGACTGAGGCAATTCAGGAATTTCTGCTTTAATTTCATTGATAAAATCTTCTTCAAGATGAAGCGGAGGAAGGTTAGGTTCTGGAGCATGCAGGTCTTCCGTGGAAAACATACCACCTCCTTTTTTTCTCTGAGAAAAAGTCATTCCTTTTTCATCGTCCCATCCTCTTGTTTCGGGAAGCACTTTTTTACCCTTTTTCAAGAGTTCTCTTTGTCTTTCAATCTCAAATTCTGTTGCTTTTTCTGCTGCCCGGAAAGAATTTAAATTTTTAATCTCTACCTTTGTTCCTAATTTTTTACTGCCTTTCAGCGCCATTGAGATATTTACCTCCACCCTCATCTGACCTTTTTCCATATTAGCTTCAGAGACATTTAAGTATCTTAAGAGTATTTGCAATTCTTGGGCGAATTTCCTTGCTTCTCTTGCTGAACTAATATCGGGCTCTGTCACTAATTCTATAAGGGGTATCCCAGCTCGATTAAAATTAACTAAAGAATAATCTTCTTTATGGATTAACGTCCCCACATCTTCTTCTAAATGGAGTTCATGGATTCGTATTTTCTTAGCATCAATTTTTAAAAAACCATTCTTGCCCAAAGGAGAAATATCTTTACTTATTTGGTATCCTTTAGGTAAATCTGGATAGAAATAAAGCTTGCGAAAGAATTCGGACTTTCTAACAATCTCACAATTCAGAGCTAGAGCAGTTTTAACTATCTTTTTCACCGTTTCTTTATTGAGAACCGGAAGCACTCCTGGGTGACCCATACAAATCGGACAAATATTGACATTGGCATGACTTTCGTTAACGTTATTCAGGCAAGAACAAAACATTTTGCTCTTGGTATTAAGTTCTATATGTATTTCTAAGCCAATTGTTGGTTGATAGTTCATGTTTCCTTTATTATTTCAACACCGGAGCTAGTCCCGATAATATCAGCGCCGGCTTTGACCATGGCTTTGAGGTCTTTTAAGCTTTTAATTTTTCCTGCTGCTTTGATTAAAAGCCCTGGCACTGCTTTTTTCATAATGGCTAAGTGTCTGGCTTTTTCTTTTAGTTCTCTGTGTTCTAAAGGGTCTTTAAAGGTGGCTGTTTTAACGCAAATAGCGCCTGCTTTTTTAACAATTTGTGAGGCCTTTTTTATTTCTTCTTCAGTTAAATAGCCCGAACCAATAATCACTTTAGTGGACAGAATTTTACAAAGCCCTTTTAGATCTTTCAAAACTTTGTCGTATCTTTCGTACTTCAAGTCAACAATATTCATCACCACATCTAATTCATCAGCCCCGTCATTCTTTGCTTTTTGGCACATTTTTACTCTCTTTTGATGCGCGCTTTGACCCATTGGCGGGTCAATTAAAACAACAATTTTAATATCGGTATCTTTCAACTCCTTCTTCACCAACCCCACCCTTTCTGGATTAATACAAACACTCCGAAAACCGTATTTTTTAGCTTCCTGGCAAGTTTTTTTTATTGCTTTAGCCGTCGCCAACCGTTTTATATTCGTATGGTCAATAAGTTTTGCTATGTTTCTCATGTTAAATTAAACTTGCTTTTCGCCTCTTCATACATATCTTTATAGATATGCATACTCACAGAAAAATGAGTATATGTTCCCACTGCCACGTCGAGCTCGTCTGCCATATGTTTTTGCAAAGCAGTAAAGGCGTAAGCGTTCTCAGGCCAGGCATTGTATAAATCATTGGTCTTCATCACCACAAACATATGCAGTTTTCCGTCCACCAATTGAGGATAGGCCAAAAGCAGACAGGGAGAAGATGTATCCTCTCTTTTGGGACCAAACTTCATTAAATCTCTAAAAGGAATCCAGGTGTGCATCACCACTGTTCGACGAGTTGGATCTTTTTTTAAGATTTGAATTGCTTTATCTACCTGGTCAATACGTTGAACCACGCACTTGCCATCAGGAGAAATCTTCTTTACTGCTGTCGCCAATTCCTCATCAGAATCTGTAACACTCGGCAACCAAGCCCTTACTTTACAGTCTGGATAACAACGAAGCCGAGAATAATAAGTGTAATCAAAACTGTTTTCTTGCTCTTTTCCTGAACCGTGTATTAATTTCTTGGCATACTCATCAGCTTGTTCCCGGTTGGCATTAGCCTTTGAAGAAAGCCTGGGCTCGGAAAAAGGTTCTGAAACCTTTATCATTAAAGGTAGGTCTTTTGTTTCTATTTTGTATTCCGGGGCCTGGACGTACCTATCATGACCTTGCTTCATTACTAAGACACAGGCCTTTTCCCAGGCCTCGCCTAACGTTTTTGCTTCAATTATTGTTGTATTGTACATAAGCACTTTGCTAAGCTTTTAATTTTTTACTTTAGTCGTGCCAGCCGTATTCGTCGGCTGACTCGTATTCGTCGGCTGACTCTTGGTTTTCTTTCTCGACCTTTTTGATGAACAGCTTCTGGTCCTGTTCATAATCTAAGCCATTCTTGAGAGCTATTTCAGCCTTCTGAAGCTCCCGGCCCAAATACATAGCATGTTCCTTGGTCTGTTGGAAATCACCGATTAAGTCAAGATTGACTATTGTTTTACAAATACGTTCTGCTGAATCTCCTGTTATTTTACATTTTAATTTATTGTCTTGGAAATGTTCAACGATTATCTTATTCCTTTCTTTATTAATTAAAACAACAAAGAATCCTTTTGGGTCAGGTATCCAGTCAGGGCAGGAATGAGCTTCTATTTCTGCTACTTTCTCAATTTTCAAAACCTTTGGAGAAAACTCGCTGGGTTTGGTTTGCAAAAGCTTATCAATCACTTCTTCAATTTTCTTACCGTCCCTCTCACCTACCATATTGACAGGTGAAATCTGTTTTCTGAATTGTTCAATCAGTTCTTTATCAATACCTTTTAGATAGGACATATTGCCTTTGGCTCCGATAATCATTTTATCATTGTCTATACCGCTTTTTACAAGACATTCTATTGCTTGAGAGACAAAATGACCTTTGGAAATTTTCCCGCAAAGAATCAAATACCTGATATTGGGATTGGAAACTATGTTTTGGATTATTTTTTCTATGCCGATGTTCTCTGTAACACATTTACCCCAGATTGCTACTTTCTGAGGACTGATTTTTATTTCATCAATACTAGCATTAGTGCAAACAGCCACTGGCGAAATTTTATTGCCCACCTCGTATCTTCCCTGAACTGGCGGCCAATTTTGCAGCTTGCTTTCCATATTGATAAGTCGCACTAACAGTGCGACGGGTCTGTCGCACTGTTAGTGCGACAATTAGGCCTAAATTCTTGGTTTATTTTGCTGGCTTGAGGAGATTCCTGTTTATCGTATTTCTGAGCTTTTTTTTCTGAATAGGAAACCTCGCAAGGACCAGAAAGCGTCTCAAAAGTCAAGGCGCAAACCCGCATCCCGGCATATAAAATAATGGGCATAATTCCCAAATTCCCCAATTCCATCACTGCTTTTCCCTGCCAACCAGGGTCAAAGCGAGCGGCGGTTGAATGAACTATCATTCCCAACCTACCCAAAGAACTTCTACCATCCAGTCTTGCCATTATATCATTGGGTAAAATTATTTCTTCTTTTGTTATAGCAATCACAAATTCTTTTGATTGCAAGATAAAAGGAGCTCCATCTTCTATTTTTACTTCCTCCATTAATTTTTCGAAATTGATATCTCTTTTAAGGTCTAAATAGGGATATTGAGAGGGCTTAAAAGTTTTAAAAATATTGCCTAAATGTAAATCTAAGGAACAAGGTCCTAATTGCTTTTCAAAATCGGGCTCAGGCTTGATTGTGATTTTTCCTTCCCTAATATATTTTTTTATGTCTTTGTCTGAGAGAATCATTGATGTTTAAGACAGAAAAATTAGTCGTTGTTTTATCATAGCACATTTTTGGAAATAAAAAAAATGGAAGGGGCCTTGTTAGACAAGACACCTTCTTGTGAATTGTGGATATTCTCAGATCATTCCTCCTTTTCACTACCTCCTCTCATTAGATAACCGGGCATTGGCATTTCTCTTTGAGACAGGTCCGGCATTTTCCAGGATAGGTTTGCCAAGTGACTTCGGAAAGAGATATCTGCAGTTTATTGCAAGCAGCAACAAGCCAGGCAAAAGCATCAGCCAATTCGGCCTCCAATTCTGCTCTCGGGCCTAATCTAAAGGCTCGGCTTATTTCCCCTATCTCTTCAAAAAGATGAAACCATATTTGGACTTGGAATTTTATTTTATTCACTCGTCCATAAATCCTTTCAAACATCTGCTGCCAACCGTCAAGGATAAAGGGCTTTTGTTTCATTCTGTTCCTGTATTTCTCCAATAGTTCTCTATCGTCTTTGTATTTCAGTTCTTGAGAAATACAAGTACAGTTCTTTTCCTGTAAACAGTAAGGGCAGACACTCGGATATTTGTGCCAGACGGCATTCTCCAAATCAATCCCTGTTGGCTCGCAAGTATTGCAAAAGGCCAATAGCCAACCGAAAACATCCGGGATATTCTTTACCACACTTTCTCTGTCTTCCTTGCGCAGATGTTCAGCCAGTTCAGCCATCTCCTCAATAACATGAAGCAAGATATCAGAGGGACTGTAAATTTCGTCATTCCTTGCTCCATAAATTGAAAAAAATAACCCTTGCCATTGTCTAATACTTTGCGGTTTTTCCATCTCCACACTCCTTTCGTTTAAGTTAAAGAACTATGTTACAATCCTTTCGCACTGCGACCAAAGAGTACAAATTGCTACATTACTTTTAAGATTCCCCAGAACCAGCAAGTTCTTTTTATAAATTGGCCACTTCATTTTTTACCTCTAATTGTCGCCGAACAAGAAACGCAAAAAGCAGAAAATAACGTTCAAGGTCTTTAAGGGAACTCTGATAATTCTTTCCCCCAAAAACAGCGTCGCAGAACACTTCCCGCACTCTTGCAATCTCCCGAAGACGACCACGCCAGCGAGAATCCGCAAGAGTCAGATCGAAGAGTTCAAGAGCTCTGTCAACTGCGCCCCAAAAAATATTTTTGTCTTTTCCTTGCCATTTACGCGCTCGTGTTACTTCACTACCAATATTTGCCAATTGCTCTGCCAAAGAAAGCTGAAACCATCTATTTTTAGCTAACTCTTTGTGAAAAAGTTTCTTCATCTTGATACGAGTTTTTCTACAATTTTTCTAATTTTTTCTTGAATCACGGGATTATCCACCTCTCGGGAGCGATTCCCAAAAGAGGGCTTCAGATTAATCACAGAATCAATCTCAATCCAGTCATTACCCGTTTTCTCAGGATATAGGTTAATACCCCAGGTATGCTCTCTCTTTGAGTTTTCTTGCTCCATAAGAGAGACCTCTTCATCAGAGTGAAGTTCTCCTCCAACTGCCATAATTCCTTGCTCTACATCTACCACTGCCTTTACTAAATCACCGAACTGCTCTTTGGCAATACGTTTCAATTCTTCTCGTTTTATTGAATCTTTAATAATTATTATTGGCATATATAATTTTCCCAATAGCCTACTCTACTTCAATACCCATATTCTTGGCAGTGCCTTGTACAATGCGCATGGCCGCTTCAATGTCTTGGGTGTTGAAGTCAGGCATTTTCTTTTGGGCGATTTCTTTTAACTGGGCTTTGGTGATTTTGGCCACTTTTTTACGATTGGGTTCGCCCGAGCCTTTTTCAATGGCCGCTGCTTTTTTCAAAAGCTCGGAGGTTAAGGGCTGCTTTAATTTAAAAGTATAGGAGCCGTCTTCATAAACAGTCAGGTCAACCGGAATCTTAAAACCAGCCATATTTTTTGTTTGGTCATTAAACTTTTGGCAAAATTCAGCAATGTTTATGCCGTGTGGAGCCAAAGCCGGCCCAACCGGAGGAGCAGGGGTCGCTTTCCCTGCTGGAATCTGTAATTTTACTACTGTCTTGATTGATTTTGACATAATGAAATAACCAATAACCAAGATACAATAACCAAACAAATCTCAATAACCAATAATCAATAACCAATTATATAATGTTTGGTTATTGGTGTTTGAAGATTGGTTATTGTTTGGTTATTGTTTCTTGTATCTTGGTGATTGAACATTATATCTTCTTAATTTGCAGCGAATCCAACTCAACCGGGGTGTCTCGGCCAAACATATTGACTAATACTTTCACTTTGCCTTTCTCGGCGTCAATTTCTGAGACCTTGCCATCAAAGTCTTTAAAGGGACCGTCAGTAATCTTGACCGGGTCGCCAATTTCAAATTCAATTTTATACTGCGGTTCTTCCACACCCATTCTTTTTTTCAAAATGTCAATTTCTTCTTTTGACACGGGGACCGGGGTTGTACCAGCCCCCACGAATCCAGTTACATTGGGCGTATTTCTGACCACATACCAGGAATCATCAGTGACAATCATTTCCACTAAGACATAACCAGGGTAAATCTTTTCCTCCACTACCTTTCTTTTACCATCTTTAATCTTAATCTTTTTTTCTTTGGGCACTAAAACATTAAAAATTTTATCGTCCATATCCAAGGATTCAATCCTTTGTTTTAGATTTTTGGCCACTGCATCCTCATATCCAGAATAAGTGTGAATAACATACCAGTTTTTCTCTTGCGGTAGTCTTTGTTTAGGCATATTTGAGCTCTAATTCAAGATTATATATTTATACATTAGCGAATCAAGGTTCTAGCGGAGCGTTAGCGAGGCAGGTTCTTATAATACAAACTTGTTCAGTAAAGTGCTAAATAAAAAGTCCACGCTCCCCAAAAAAATGGCCACAGCAATTGAGGCGCCAATAACAATCAAAGTGTATCTCAAAGTCTCCTGACGAGTAGGCCAGTTAACTTTTTTAATCTCTAGTCGCACTTCTTTCAAAAAAGTGACAATTTTTTTAGGAAAGGCGCTAATAGCCATGTTCTTAATTCAAGATTATATATTTATATATTAGCGAATCAAGGTTCTGACGAGCGTTAGCGAGGCAGGTTCTTAAAAACGGCCTTGCCGGCCATTTTTTATGGTAGCAAGCTAAAAGCAGGATGTCAACCCAGCTATCCAGCTATCTCCACTGACTCAATATAATATTGGTTGAGGATTTTGGTTAAGATGATGGCCTCAATTGTATAACCTATTTCGTCTTTCTCGTATATCTTGACTATGAAGCGGAATTTATCGTCCGTTAACTTTTCACTCTTTAAAATCTCGTAACTTGTAAAATCATTAATTAAAGTAAATTGCTCTTTAAGTTTCTGCTCCATTGCTTGTTCAGTAAGATAAAGATTGGCCTGGGCTTCGTTTTTCTCAACCCGCGCTAAAATAAATCTATCCAGAATATCTTGAGCCGAGCCCTGTTCCATCTCTTGCTGCTGTTTTTCTAATTTTTCTTCAATCAGAGGAATTCTTTTCTTTTCCAGCCGATGATACTGCCAAGCCAAAACCACCTCACCCAAAACAACAATCAAAAGAGCAATAACAAATGCTTTGATAACGTCTTTCATATTAAATATCTAAATTTTTGACCTTTTTAGCATGGGTTTGAATAAATTTTTTGCGCGGTAAAACCTCCTCGCCCATCAAAATGTCAAAAATTTGGTCGGCTTCTTTAACGTTCTCAATGGTCACTTGCAGTAAAATTCGGTTTTCTGGATCCATAGTCGTGGACCATAATTCTTCTGGATTCATTTCTCCCAAACCTTTATAACGTTGAATTGAGGGAGTTATCTTTTTTCCCAAAGAACTTAAAATCTCAGTTTTATCTCCTTCAGTATAGGCATATTCAATTTGCTTGCCTGACTGAATTTTGTAGAGCGGCGGCTGGGCAATGTAGAGATAACCTTCTTCAATAAGCGGTCTAAAGTATCTGTAAAAAAGAGTTAAAAGTAAAGTCCGAATATGATTTCCGTCAGAATCCGCGTCGCACATTAGGATTATGCGATGGTATCTCAATTTATCAAGATTAAAATCTTCGGCAATGGCGGTACCCAAGGCAATAATTAAGGCCTTAATTTCTTTGGAGGTTAAAATTCTATCTAAGCGGGTACGTTCAACATTCAAAATTTTGCCTCGCAAAGGTAAAATAGCTTGAAAATGTCTATCGCGAGCTTGGCGTCCCGACCCGCCGGCTGATTCTCCTTCCACCAAATAAAGCTCAGATTCTTCTGGTTTGCGAGAAATACAATCAGCTAATTTGCCGGGCAGGGCCAAGCCCTCCAATATTCCTTTTCTTAAAACTGTCTGACGAGCCGCCTTAGCTGCCTCTCTGGCTTTGGCTGATAAAATACAGTTTTCAATAATGGCTCTGGCATCTTGAGGATTATGTTCTAAGAAGTCGCTCAGGGTTTCAGAAATCACGCTCTCGACGGCCGGCTTAGCCTCCGGATTGCCCAGTTTTCGTTTGGTCTGACCCTCAAATTGCGGGTCTTTTATTTTAACTGAGATGACAGTAGTCAGGCCTTCTCGAATATCCTCACCTGATAAATTTGACTCTTTTTCTTTAAGTAAACCATTCTTACGAGCATAATCATTGAGGGTTCTGGTTAAAGCGGCCCGAAAGCCGGTTAGATGGCTGCCCCCATCTGAAGTACAAATATTATTGGCAAAGCTTTCTTCAAAGCACTCGTATTCCTTGGTATACTGAAAAGCACTCTCAACAATCATGCCATTTCTTTCACCCTGGCCATAGAAAATATTGGTATGACGAGGGATATTGCCCCGGATTAAATATTTAATGTAAGAAACAAGGCCCCCCTCAAAATAAAAAGTGGAGGATTTGGGAAGAAGGGCCGAGTGCGTGACCCCCTCTCTTTGGTCTGAAAAAATTATCTTCACTCCTTTCATCAGATAGGCCTGCTGACGAAGATGATTCAAGATTTTTCTCAGATTGAGTTTTATTTCTTTGAAAATTTCTGGATCTGGTTCAAAAATAATGCTCGTGCCCGACTTTTTACAGCGGCCTAATTTTTTAAGCTTGGTCTTTGCCTTACCTCGAGAGTATTCTTGAACATATCTAAACCCCTTTCGACAAACCTCCGCCTTTAAATAATTAGACAAAGCACAAACTGCTGAGACTCCCACTCCGTGTAGGCCTCCAGTGGACGCATAAACCTTGCCGCCGAATTTAGCTCCTGCATGCAAGGTGGTCATTACTGTTTCCAGGCCCGATTTTTTAGTTTGAGGATGTTTTTCCACAGGAATACCCCGACCATTATCTTCAACCTTAACCCGGTTTTTGGGCAAGAGTGTGACCTTAATCTCATTACAATAGCCCATCAGCGCCTCGTCGATCGAATTCCCGATAACCTCTACGAGTAAATGATGCAGACCTTCGGGTCCGGTTGAACCAATATACATTCCCGGTCTTTTGCGAACCGGCTCCACTCCTTTCAAAACATAAATTTCCTCAACGCCGTAGTCATCGCGACGTTTCTTCTTCGCTCGGCTACTTGTCTTTTTAGTTTTGGATGTTTTTTTGGGTGGCATAGTTAAAAATTATTTTCTCACTTCCCACGATGGCTCCTTTTCCAAGGCTTTAACTATCTTGGCCATCAGTTTATCAATCTCCTCGGCAGTCAAAGTGTGGTCTTCTGCCTGGAAAATAATATGAAAGGCCAAATTTTTCTTTCCAGCTGGAATCTCTTCTCCTCCATACATATCAAAAAGGTCAACGTCTCGAATTAAAGGGCCGCCAGCCGCATTAATTTTATTTAAAACCTCTTCCACTAAAACTCCTTGGACAATTATAACCGCTAAATCTCGAACAGCAGCAGGGAATTTAGAAATTGGCTGATATTCATGTTCTTCTGAAGCCAACTTAATCAGTTTTTCAAAATCAAAATCAAAAGCAACTACCTCTTCAGAAGAAATCTTGCCCAGAAAACCAATCTCTTGATTATCTACCTTTATCTCAGCGCATTCTCCTTTCTGCCATATGTCAATCTTGCTCTGTTCCGGGGTCGGCTGATAACTATCATACCAGATATTACTTAGGCCAAGTTTTTTTAACATCAAATCAACCACTCCTTTAACTTGGTAAAAGATATCTATTGTCTTATTCTCGGCTGTCATCAATCCGGCAAGCATTTTTTTCTCCTGTCCGCCAAGAAATATCTTGCCCAATTCAAAGATTTTGATTTTTTTAAAATTATTTAAATTGTCTTTTACATTTTTGAGCAAATTAGGAATTAAGCTGGGCCGTAAATATTTTTGTTTTCTGCTAATTGGGTTGGCTACTTCAATCTCTCCGCCTTGTTCAACAAAAGAATAGTTGTAAACTTCAGAAAAACCAAGTTCTTTCAGAATATCTTTTATTCTGTCCTCCCAGAAGATATCAATGTTTCTTTGAGGCGGGATTAAAGAAGCTCTTGGAAAGACCGACTTAATCTTTCCGTAGCCATAAATCCTGCCAATCTCTTCAATTAAATCCTCCGGTAAAGAAACATCCAATCTCCTGGTTGGCACCTCTACCTGAAACATGAAACCCAAACTTCTTAAAATCTTGGATATTTCTCTTTTGGGGATTTTAATTCCTAATAATCTTTCAACATAATCTAAATTTAATTGAATCTTTTTCACTAAAACTTTTTTAGGATAGAAATCTACCATTCCCCTAAGCACTTTCCCTCCAGCTATCTCCTGAATCAAAGCGCAAACCCTTTCTTGAGCCAAGTCAATTAAATTTGGGTCTATACCATTTTCAAAACGCCAGGAAGCATCTGTTTTTAATTTTAATTTTTGACAAGCGCGCCTTGTTAGCAAACGGTTAAAATTAGCTGCCTCAATAACTATATTTTTGGTTTTTTTATCAACACCTGTTGTGTCCCCTCCTTTAATTCCGGCAATAGCAATCGGTTTGTTTGAATCAGCAATAACCAAAATATCTTTGTCTAATTTGTAGGTCTTATCATCTAAGGTTTTAATTTTTTCTCCTTTTTTGGCTCTCCTGACAATGATTTTTTTACCCACTTTGTCCAAATCAAAAGCGTGAATGGGCTGGCCCATCTCCAGCATCACATAGTTGGCCGCATCAACAATATTGTTAATCGGCTGAAGGCCACAGGCCTTTAATCTCTGCTGAATCCATTTTGGCGAAGATTTTACTTTGACTCCAGTAATTACTTTGGCAGTATATCGCGGACAATCTTCTTGATTTTCAATTTGTAATTTAATAAAATCTTTTTTCATTTTGCATTTTGTATTTTTAATTTAGTTATAGCAGCTATCTCTCTGGCAATGCCCAGATGACAAAAACAATCATGCGCTCTATTGGGCAGAACATCAATATCCAAAATCCAATCTTTGCCTTTTTTCTCAACGCTCTCCACCTCAAAACTATGCATGGTCAAAAGCTGAGCCAAGTCCTTTGGTTTAGGCAGTTTCTTATTAAAAAAAGATTGTAGCCAATTGTAAGAGAAAATCATAACCCTACGAATTACGAATTATTACGAATATACGAATAATTAATTATTTAATTGCTAAATTTTTGTGTCTTTCCAATCCTTCTGCATAAAGCTTCTGGATTTGGGCAGCGCTCAGGGCTTGGGAATAGATGCGGACGTCGTCGATGAGGCCGTGAAACTTATCACTATCTGTAAGGCTATAAGCCCCTATTAAACACTTCTTATCTGGCGTCGCTGTTGGCAAAGAAGACTGACCACCCAAGGCTATCTGTTTACCGTCTACATATATCTTTAAATTCGTTCCATCAGCGACGCCAACCACATAATGCCAAGTGTTTAACTCCAAAAAACCACTACCAGAATCAAGGGCACCAAAAGTCCCTTTCAATCTAATACTACCATTCAACTCAATGCTTAGGATATAGTTGTGAACACTGAAAACCGGAGACTGCCCTTTGCTCAAAATAGTTCTCCAATTATTACGTGAAATTTGCTTTATCCACGCTCCTACTGTTAATCCGTCAGTAATATCTAAAGTTGAATCAGTCCCGCAATCCACATAATTATCTATTCCGTCAAAACTCAAAGCCATGCCACCAGTGCCTCCGCCAGGAACTTCTACTCCTTGAGCCTGAACAGCTCCATAAATAGTGCCATCATTACCATAGCCAGACCTGTCAGGAGTTTTATTGCCTTCTATTGTCTCAAAGCTCCAAATACCAACTGCTTCTGCTCCTAAAGCATTCTGAATTGACTGACTGAATTGTAAGGATTTAACAAGTTCGGCTGCTCTTCTTTTTCCCGGTAAGTCCAAGGCGACCAAAACAATACTGGCCAATAACCCGATAATCGCAATGGCTACTAATAGTTCAATAACAGTAAAAGAATTTTGTGTCTGGAATTTCATTTTTAAAATTGTTGCAGAAATCTTAAATCGCCGTTGTAAAACAAACGGATGTCGTTAATTTTGTATTTCATCATAGCTAATCTATCCATGCCTATACCAAAGGCAAACCCTTGCCAGTTCTTAGGATTTAGGCCAACAGCTTTAAATACAGCTGGATGAACCATGCCCGCTCCCATTATTTCTACCCAGCCAGTACGTGAGCAAGTGGAGCAACCCTTTCCTCCGCAGACCAAGCAACTGATATCTATCTCAAAACTGGGTTCAGTAAAAGGAAAAAAGCTTGGTCTGAGACGAATTTGAACCGGCTTGCCAAAGAATCTTTTGAAAAACTCTTCAATAATGGCTTTAAAATTACTAGCTGAAACATTTTTATCCACCATTAACCCTTCAACTTGATAAAAGTTAATCTCATGAGAAGCATCAGTTGCTTCATGCCGGAAAATTCTTCCCGGAACAATAATCCTCAGGGGTGGCTGATTCTTTTCCATATATCTAATCTGCACCGGCGAAGTATGAGTACGGAGTAAACGTCCGTTCTTTAAATAAAACGTATCCCACATATCTCTGGCAGGGTGTTCTTTGGGGATATTCAAGGCATCAAAATTATACCATTCTGTTTCAATTTCCGGACCCTCAACCACTGAAAAACCCATCTGTTGGAAAATCTCCTCTGTTTTTCTTTTTACCTGGGTTAACGGATGGAGATGGCCGACAATCGGTTTTTTACCGGGCGCTGTCACATCAATCCATTCTTTCTCTTCCATTTCTTTGACCGCTTTTTGCTTAAGTTGCCGAGCTTTCTTATCAAACAAGATGGTTAAAGAATTCTTAACCTCATTTGCCTTTTTACCCAAGAGCTGTCTTTTTTTGGCTGGTAAATTTTTTAAAGAACGCAAAACCTGGGTAACTTCTCCCTTTTTACCTAAATATTTTTTGTAAAGAGTATTGAGGGCTTTCAAATCTTGAGCCCTTTTTATTTCTCCTGAGGCGGTTTTTTTGAGACGAAAAATGTCCATACATCTGTTCTCATTTTACCCTATTCCTAATGCAAAATCAACCAAAAAGTGTGGATAAAAAAATAGAGCGAATGGCTCAATATATACAAGAAACATGTCAAGCGCTTGACCTTGTTTTAGGTTTTTGTTATCATTAATAAATGTCGTTGCGGAAGTTAGTTTTGCAATTAGGAGTTGGGGTTTTAGGGCTTTATTTAGCGGTCAGGTTTGTCCCTGAAATTGAGCTTACGAAAGGAATAAAAACTCTAATCTTGGCTGGCCTTGTTTTGGGCTTTCTTAACTATTTTATCAAACCTGTCCTCAAAACAATCAGCCTGCCTCTAAGAATTTTAACTCTTGGTCTTTTTAGTTTTGTCATTAATATGGGCTTGATCTGGGCAGTAGACATTATTTTCCCTGACTTAATAATTAAGGGACTTTTGCCTCTTTTCTGGACCGCGCTCATTATCTGGGGACTGGGACTTCTTTTACCTCTTCTCATTCCCAAAAAGAAGACAGTCCCTGTTAACGAATAATGAAACAATATCTTCCTTTGGCACAAATTATCACTGCTATCTTACTTATCGTCTCTATTCTCCTCCAGCAGCGGGGTACTGCTCTGGGTAGTGCCTTTGGAGGTGGAGGAGGATTTTATGCTACCCGTCGTGGCATCCAAAAAAAACTTCTCTTCGCCAGCGTAGTTTTGGGCAGCCTTTTTATTCTTCTGGCTTTGTTAAACTTATTAATCTAAAATGACCTCAAAAATTAAGGATTCCTTAAAGTTATTTTCCCTTGAACGAGGTAAACAGTTTTTTAAAATCCTGAGTAAAAAAGAGAGAGTAATTTTTTTGGCTCTCGTGGTTTTATTCTTCGGTTCATCTATTTTTCTTTGTTTCAATTTTTATTTTAAACATAGCGAATTTCGCCCCACGTTTGGAGGAACTTACACCGAAGGTGTAATTGGCCAACCCCGCTGGATTAACCCCATCTACTCGCCCACCAATGATGTTGACCGCGACCTGGTAGAACTTATTTTTTCGGGCTTGGTAAAATATAATGGGCAGGGCGAAATTATTCCTGACTTAGCCCGTGAATACAAAATTAAAGAAGAAGGAAGGGTGTTTGAGTTTTATTTAAAAGAGAATTTGGTCTGGCAGGATGGCCAACCCTTAACCACCGACGATATAATTTTTACTGTCAAAACGGTCCAGAATTCAGATTATAAAAGTCCTCTGCGAGCCAGCTGGTTGGGCGTTCAAACAGAAAAAATTTCCGACCTTGAAATTCGCTTTACATTAAAAGACCCTTATCCTCCTTTCCTTGAAACGCTCAGCTTGAAAATCTTGCCCCAACATATCTGGGAGGATGTACCCCCGCAAAGATTTCCTTTGGCTCTCTACAATCTTCAGCCTGTTGGCTCAGGCTCCTATAAATTAACAGAAATCAAGCAAGATAAATTGGGCTATATAAAATCTTTAGCTCTTCAAACCAATCAAAAATATTTCGGCCAAAAACCATTTATTCCAAAAATCAATTTTTTATTTTTTGACAATGAAGAAAACCTAATTAAAGCTGCTAATCAAGAAGAAATTAATGGCTTCAGTGTATTTCTTAAAGATCCTTTCTTATTTGAAAACCGTTTCGTCCCTCATAATATAGTTTTGCCCAGGTATTTTGCTATCTTTTTCAATTCCAAACAATCAAAAATTTTAGCAGACGAAAAAATAAGGCAGGCCTTAAACTACGGCACAGACAAAAAAGCTATCTTAGACAATGTTTTTAGCTCTTTGGGAAAAATCGTCCACTCCCCTATCCTGCCTGATGTTTACGGCTATTCAAAACCTGAAAAAATTTACGTATTTGACTCCAGAAAAGCCAAAGAACTTTTGGAAAAAGCCGGCTTTCGGGACCAAGATGGGGATGGCAAAAGAGAAAAAATTCTTACAAAACAAAAAGCATCTGCTTTCAAAAACCAGCTTAAATCCGGAAGTCAGAGTGCTGAAGTGACGGAATTACAAAGATGTTTGGCTCAAGACCCCCAAGTTTATCCAGAAGGTGAAGTTATTGGCTATTTTGGACCAGCCACTAAAAGAGCGGTTATTAGATTTCAGGAAAAATACGCTCAGGAGATCTTAGAGCCCTCGGGACTGAAAAAAGGTACGGGAATTGTCGGCCCAAGCACAAGAAGCAAATTAAATGAAATTTGCGGAAAAACTTCAGAGGAAATCTTGCCCCTTAAATTCTCTTTAGTCACAGTAGACCAACCGCCTTTAGTCCAAACAGCCCAACTTTTAAAAGAACAATGGGGGGCTTTAGGAGTTGAAATTGAAATTAGAACGGTTGGGCTCTCGCAGCTTGAAAAAGATTTTATCAAAAAAAGAAATTACGAAAGTTTGTTGTTTGGCGAGGTCTTAGGTAGTATGCCCGACCCTTTTCCCTTCTGGCATTCATCTCAAAAAAACGACCCGGGTTTAAATTTAGCTCTCTATGAAAATAAAAAGGTGGATAAATTACTTGAAGAGGCGCGCCAATCCCTAAATCCAGAGGTAAGGGCGCAAAAATATGAGCAGTTTCAGGAAATCTTGATTGAAGACGCTCCCTGTGTCTTTTTATACAGCCCTGATTATCTTTATTTGGTTTCCAAAACAATCAAGGGAATAGATATGGAGATGATTGTTGACCCTTCAAAAAGGTTCAGTACCATAGAAAATTGGTATATTAAAACAAAAAGAAAATGGAAATAAACTTTCCAAAACAATTTAATTATCCACAGTCCCCCCTTGACAAAGATTTTGCTTCTGCTATACTTAAAATAGTTAACCCCCCCTGCGACATCTTTTTGATCTCGCAGGGTTTAACTTTTATGCTTTATGTCTAAAGTAAAGGTTTTTATTCAAGTTGACGGGAGTAATTTTTATCACCGCCTTAAAGAATTAGAGTTAAGAAATCTTTTGGACTTTGATTATCAAAAATTTACACAATTTATTATAAACGAAGAGAAAGAAGAAATATCTCTGGCAAATTATTATATCGGCTCGATTCGAACAGAAGCAGATAACCCCAAAAGTCAAGAATTATGGAGAAATCAGAGAATTTTATTGGGCCGACTTCAAAAACAAGGTTTTAAAATCGGCTTTGGCCATATGTTAAAGACAGACACATATCACGAAAAAGGCGTTGATGTTTTAATTGCTGTTGATATGTTAATTGCTGCTTATGAAAACTTGTATGATAAGATAATTTTAGTAAGTTCTGATACTGACTTGTTGCCCGCCATTCTCAAGACCAAGGAGTTAGGCAAAACTGTTGAATACATTGGCTTCTCTCACAAAGCCAGTCATGCAATGATTGCCAATTGTTCTTCAAGTTATTTACTAAGAAAAGGTGATGTAGAGAAATTTCTAAAATTATGACCAAAAACAAAAAAATATTTTATGGGGTTTTATGAAACAATTTGTGAGAATATTATACTATGGAACTCAAAAAACCTGACATCCGTTATCTTAATAATATGAAAGAGGTACTTTGTGACCAGGAGTGGGCAAAAGATGCTCCTAATCTTGAGCTTTATTATATGTATCGCTACACAAAACGCGACGGCGCTTTGAGATATGACATTACTGAAATCCCATTTCAAATGTTAGGCAAAGAATATGTTAAAACAAAAGGCCACAGTCACGCAGGCGCCGAAACCTACGAGGTTTTACAAGGCAAAGCTATCTTCCTTCTCCAAAAATGTAACGAGAAAAAACCTGACGAGAAGACTTCTCGTCAGGTTGAGGATGTTTATGCGGTTGAGGTAAAAAGTGGTGATAAGGTATTTATTCCTGCTCATTACGGACATGTAACCATTAATCCCGGACCCGAAGACCTCAAAATGGCAAATTGGGTTTCCGACGCATTCAAGTCAGATTATTCCCTTTATCTTGAAAAACAAGGCGCTTGCTATTACTGTATTAAAGGAAATCGGCCCCCATCACTCTGCAAGAGTGAGGGGGTAAACTGGATTAAAAACGAAAATTATGGTAAAGTGCCAGAACTAAGATTTGAAAAGCCAAACAAAAATATTCCTGAAGATTTAAAGAAAGCTTTGATGGGAGAATAAAATCTTGCCGCGGTGGTGAAACTGGTAAACACGTTAGCTTCAGGAGCTAATGCTTGCAAAAGCTTGAGAGTTCGAATCTCTCCCGCGGCACAAATTAGGCGGGTGGGAGAAATCCCGTGGGGGTGCAAATCCTCCTGCCCGTACAACTATGCAAAAAGCAAAACAACCCTATTTGCGGATTATTCCGCTGGGCGGCTTAGGGGAAGTGGGTCGCAATATGATGCTCTTAGAATACAAAAGAGCGATTTTGATTATTGATGTGGGTCTTCGTATGCCGGAAGAAGATATGCCCGGCATTGACTATATTATTCCCAACATAAACTATCTCAAGGGAAGAAGCAAAGATGTGTTAGGTGTTGTTTTCACTCATGGACATTATGACCATATTGGCGCTGTCCCCTATTTGATAGAAAAGATTGGCAATCCTCCAATCTTTGCTTCACGACTGACCAAGGGAATTATTCTAAGAAGGCAAGAGGAATTTCCTCTCCAGCCCAAATTAGAAATTGAGGAAGTAAAAGACGGCTCTAAAATTCAGTTAGGTCCTTTTAAGATTGAGTTTTTCAAACAAAACCATAATATCCCGGATAATTTAGGTCTTTTTATTGAAACGCCAGTGGGAAATATTCTGCACACTTCTGATTTTAAGTTTGACCCGCATCCCATTTATGACAGGCCAACTGATTTTAGAAAACTCAATGACTTAGCCAGACGAAGAATTCTGCTCTTAATGTCTGATTCAACCGGAGCAGAAAACGAAGGTCATTCTTTTTCTGAAAAAACCATTATGGAGAACTTGGAAGAAATCTTTAAGCAGGCAAAGGGCAGAATAATTGCCGCTACTTTTGCTTCCCTGATTAACAGAATTCAGCAGATTATTACTTTGTCTGAAAAATATAAAAGAAAAGTGGTGCTTGAGGGCTATAGTATGAAAAACTATGTAGAACTCGCCAAGACGCTTGGTTATCTCAAAATGGAAAAAAACACTCTTATTAAGGCAAAAGAAGCAAGAAATTTTCCTGATTCAAGAATCACTATTTTATGCACCGGAGCCCAGGGCGAAGGTTCGGCCGCCCTGATGAAAATCGCCAACAAAGAGCATAAATATATTCGGCTAAGAAGGGACGACTCGGTTATTCTTTCTTCTTCGGTAATCCCTGGCAATGAAAGAACAGTACAAATTGTCAAGGATGAAATTTTGCGGCAAAAAGCCAAGGTCTTTCACTACAAGATGATGGATATTCATGCCGGGGGCCACGGCCAGCAGGAAGAATTATTAGAAATGCTCAAGATTATGCGGCCGAAATGTTTTCTGCCCATCCATGGCCAAATTTCAATGTTAGTGGCTCATAATGAACTTGCCAAAGCCGCGGGTCTAAGCGAAAAAAATGTGCTTCTAATAGAAAACGGTCAGATAATTCGGCTTTTCGCTAACGGGATTTCTGTTGAAAAAAAACGAGCGGCTCATTACTATGTCATGGTTGATGGCTTGGGCATAGGAGATATTGGCGAGGTTGTTTTGCGCGATCGCCAGATGTTAGCCAAAGATGGTATGTTTGTCATTGTGGCGGTGGTTGATAGGCAAACAGGCAAAGTCAAAAGTTCTCCCGACATTATCTCCAGGGGCTTTGTTTATTTACGGGAGTCAAAACAACTTTTGGCTGAAACTCGCAAAAAAGTTATTGCCATTGTTAATAAAGCAGCTGGCAAAGGGGGAGCAGTCAACTGGGCTTATATTAAAGATGAAATCCGCAACAAAATCGGCCAGTTTCTGTATAAGAAAACACAACGTCGACCCATAATTTTACCCGTTGTTATAGAAGTGTAAAAAAGTTAAGATATATAAAATATATGCGTGTTTTTTCGGGCATTCGGCCCACCGGCGATATTCATATAGGCAATTATTTGGGAGCCATAAAAAATTGGGTCAATTTGCAAGATAAAGCAGATTGTATTTTTTGTATTGTTGATTTACATGCTTTGACTACCCCTTACAAAGCAAAAAAGCTGCAAAAAAACATTTTTGACTTAGCTGTCACTTATTTGGCAGCTGGTCTTAACCCCAAAAGATGTATCTTTTTTGTCCAGTCACAAGTCAAAGCACACGTTGAATTAGCTTGGCTTCTGTCAACCATTACTCCGCTCGGCGAACTGCAACGAATGACCCAATTCAAAGAAAAATCAACCAAACACCCAGAAAGCATCAATGCCGGACTTTTAAATTACCCGGTTTTGATGGCCGCTGACATTTTGCTTTACCAAACCGATATTGTGCCAGTAGGCCAAGACCAAAAACAACATGTAGAATTAGCCCGAACCATTGCCCGAAAGTTCAACCAACGATTTGGCAAGGTTTTCAAAGAGCCAAAGGTCCAGCTGCAAAAAATCGGAGCTAAAATAATGTCTCTGCAAAATCCAAATAAAAAAATGTCCAAAACCGACTCCCCTGCTTCTTATATCGGCCTGTTTGAAAATCCCAGAGAAATCAAACAAAAAATAATGGCAGCAATGACTGACTCGGGCAAAGAAATAATATATAATCCCAGCAGAAAACCAGGTATTTCTAATCTCTTAAGTATTTATTCTCTTTTCAGCGGCAAAACAATTAAACAAATAGAAAAAGAGTTTAAAGGTAAGGGTTATGCTCAATTCAAAAAATCTTTGGCTCAAGTTCTAATAAAATCTCTTGCGCTATTTCGTGAAAAAAGAAAAGAACTTTTGAAAAACAGAACAAAAGTTCAAAAAATCCTTGAAAACGGCGCCAAAAAAGCCCAGACAATCGCTAATAGCACAATGGAACAAGCCAAGAAAAGAATGGGCCTTAATTAATCCATAACTTGGTGAATGGTCTAAAACCCGAGGTTGTTTGGTCTAACCTCGGGTTTTAGACCATTGCTTTGCTTGCCTTGTTTTTTCATCACTGAATAATCTCTAAGTATGTGCGGCAATGAAAGGAGAAGGTATAATGGCTGATTGGACTGATTTTATCAAAGAACAAGAAAAAGCAATACAAGAATTCGTTGGCGAAGAGAAAGTCATCGTGGCTCTCTCTGGGTGTATGGACAGCTCACTAACTACTATGTTAGTCCATCATGCTCTAAAGAAAGACCAAGTTTCGATGATCACCATCGACGACGGACTCAGAAGGAAAGGCGAACCTCAATGGGTAGTCAACACCTTTGCCAGCTTAGGCATTAAAGTAGGAACTCTAATAGTGAATCCTAAGTGGCTATTTTCTTCCTTGGGTCAAGCCAGGAATCCAGAAGTGAAAAGAGCAAGGTTTCGCTCTTTCTTTTACAAAACCCTTGCTAGTCACGCTGAAAAAACAGGAGCTAAGGTTCTCTTTCAGGGAACCAATAGGGCCGATGTCCAGGAGACGGTTGGTGGTGTTAAACTCCAACATAAAAAAGTAAATCATTCCCAATCCTCCTTAGGGTAATATGATAAATTTCTCCATTGACAAATTCGTATCTTCGTTGAGGCATAAAGTTAGTTAACAGCGTTCCGATCCCTGTAAAATTTACGGGGATCGGAACGTTGTTTTTTTGATTAGCCACTGGTCCAGTTTTCACCGATTTCGGGGACGCTACTATTTACTATTTAATAATTTCAGAAATTCATTGTGGATTTTGCCGTTTGTTATAATAAGATGGCTTACGTTCTGGCCATGAAATTTCCCATCCAAGCCAGTAATTGTAGCGCCGGCTTCTTTGGCAATGACTATGCCTGCCGCTACATCCAGCACTTCCTCTTTCCCGCTTAGGTCAAAATATGCCTCATAGCCGCCCTGCGCAATAAAGCAACAAGCAAAACCTCCTAAGCCCAGAGCGCGAAAACGATAAGCATGCTTAGAAATTAATTCTAATCTTTTTGAAAACAGTTTATGTTCTTCTACTCTTAACTTATCACTGGAAGCCATATCCAAATAAATTATTGCTTCTTTGAGATTATCAATATCTGAAACTCTAATTCTTTTGTTGTTACAGAAAGCCCCTTTGTCTTTCTCTGCCCAATATAAATCGCCTATTGTGAGCAGGTAAATAACGCCAATAATCGGTTCATCTCCCTTCCATAAAGCGATTGAGACATTAAAAAGTTTGATTCCCTTGGCATAATATTTAGTGCCGCATAAAGCATCAAGTATCCAAAGATAGTCGCTATCGCCTTTAATCCTTCCGTATTCCTCACCGTCAATTTGGTGGCTAGGATACTTCTGTTTAATTTTTTCTATAATTATTTTTTCGGCCTCTAAATCCATATTAGTCAGAATATCTCGTTTGTCGGCTTTAGTTTTTTCTACCCTGACTCTATCAAATCCATTCATTAAAATCTCTCCTGCCTCTTTAGCGAGTTCTATAGCAAATTTTAATTCTTCACTCATAAATTTGGCTCACGCCTGTGTCGTTTACATATTGACATTCTTCGGCTTTTAATAAATTAATTAGTTCTTTTAATTTCGCTTCAAGTAGTCCCCTATCATTTGCCTCAACGCAAAGCCGAATCAGCGGGTCATTTGCCGATGGCCGAATATTGAAATTCCAGTCAGGATAGCGCACAGTTAAAGTATCAAAATCAGAAATCTCTCCATCAGAATACTTTTCTCTAACTTTGTCTAAAACCTTATTCATTACCTCCAGCGCCTCGGGAGTCAAATCATCAGTGATAGCAAAACCGGGCAAAGAAAAATTATATTCGCCGCTCACTGGATATTGAATACGCGCCTCTCTTGTTAATTGACCTAAACTTTTGCCAGATTCTGAAATTATTTGAAAAATCTGACAAAGGGCTATTAAACTATTTTCCACCATATAATTGTCGAAATTATAATATATATGACCGGAACATTCAGCGCCAAATAAAGCGTTTTCTTTTCTCATCCGGTTCTTAAAAAAGGCGTGGCCTACTAACTCTATTTTAGGAATTCCTCCGCTTTCAATAATCTTCTTTTTGATATAACGAGTGGCTCGTATGTCATACAGAATTACTCGTCCTGGCTCCTTTCTGCACATCATTTCAGTAATTAAAGTATTGAGATAAACTCCGAAAATAAAATCGCCATTTTCGTCAATAAAAAATATTCTATCGGCATCGCCGTCAAAAGCCACGCCTAAGTCCGCCTTAACTTCTTGCACTTTCTTTACTAATTGTTCTCTATTCTCTTTCAAAAAAGGATTAGGGGGATGGCCAGGGTAATGACCATCTAACTGCCAATTAAGTTTGATAAATTCTATTTGCGGCAGGTATTTTTCTAAATGGTCTATTTCTAAACTGCCAACCGCATTTGAAGCGTCCACTACAACCTTCAAAAGTTTTATCTTGTTAACATCAACAAACGATAGAACCCTGGCAATAAAATCCTGCCAGATATTTTTTTGAGTTAATTTCCCTTTTTTTTCAGCTCCTACCTCTTGATAATTTAGATAATTTTCTTTTAATTTCTCCATGCCAAAGCCCTGGCCAAAAGGAGTTGCCCCGGGCCCAATAATCTTTATGCCGCTTAAATGGCCGGCGGAATGAGAAGCAGTAATCTCCAGACCAATATCAAATTTATAATGACCAGCGGCAAAATAGACCACATCAGTTCCTGCCAGCCCAATATCAGTAACGTCAGACCCCTGGTCAAGCACTCCTTTAATTAATGCTTTGTGGATTTTGGGCGTAACCAAACTTACATCGCGTCCAACCACTACATTTTTAGCATTAAAAGTACGCACCAAAATCCTGGCAATAGTATAGACAATATTGTCATTAATATCTTTGGGATACTCCCCTCGGATATCATAAGCGCGAAAAATCTCCATAATTCAAAATGGGGTTGATTTTAAGACCATTTTCATTATATACTTAAAATATGTCGTTTTCAATAGGCATTATTGGTCTGCCCAATGCGGGCAAGTCCACCCTATTTAAGGCCTTAACCAAAAAAGAGGTTGAAATCGCTCCCTATGCTTTTACCACTCGAGACCCCAATATTGGTATTGTTTCTGTTCCCGATATAAGGTTAAAAAAAATTGCTGAAAAGATAAAGCCCCAAAAAATAACCCCCACTTTTATTAAATTTGTAGATATCGCTGGGTTGGTAAAAGGTGCCCATAAGGGAGAGGGTCTAGGCAACCAATTTTTGGCACATATTAGAAACTGCGATGCTGTGGTGGAGGTGGTGCGAGCTTTTGAAAACGCTGAAATAGAACATGTTGAGGGCTCTGTTGAGCCAAAAAGAGACATTGACATAATTAAAACAGAACTCTTGATGAAAGATTTGGAAATTTTGGAAAAATGCGGTCTTTTTCCAAAAATTAAAGAGCAAGTATCTCAAGACAAACTAATTTCAGAAATGAATCTGTCGGAAGAAGAAAAACTTGCCATCAAAGAGTATCAATTTTTAACTGAAAAGCCCAGAGTTTTTGTTTTTAATGTATCGGGAGGCCATCCCGATAGGAGCGACGAAACGCTTTCTCTGGATCTCAAGTTAGAAGAAGAACTTTCTGAACTCTCAGAAGCAGAAGCAGAAGAATTAGGCATGGACTCCCAACTTGATAAATTAATCACCGCCTGCTACAATATCCTTGACCTGATTACTTTTTTTACTGTCACCGGGGGGAAAGAGACCAGGGCCTGGACTCTAAAAAAAGATTCAAAAGTGTTTGAAGCAGCTGGCTACGTCCATTCTGATTTTGCGGAAAAATTTATCAAAGCCGAAGTCATTCCCTGGCAACAATTAGTAGAAGCTCAATCCTGGACAGGGGCCCGTGAAAAAGGCTGGCTCAGAACAGAAGGAAAAGAGTATATAGTCAAGGACGGAGATGTAATTGAATTCAAAATATAACCCTACGAATTACGAATTCATACGAATATACCAATAATTATCCCTTATTAAAAATTCGTATATTCGTAAGTATTCGTAATTCGTAGGAGAATATGAAATTATACCAATTAACCTATCTTATTTCTCCTGACATTTCTGAGGAGGAATTAAAAGAAACCTGTCAGAAAGTTGAGACCCTTATCCAAGAAAATGGAGGAAGTTTGGAAAGGGTTGAAAACCCAGCTAAGAAAAGATTGGGTTATCTGATAAAAAACAAAGGGTCAGCTTTTTTGAGTTCTCTAAATTTTTATTTAGAGTCGCAAAAATTAGAATTAGTCAAGCAAAAACTCTCTTCAGCGGAAAATATCCTCAGGTTTATGCTTGTCTCCAAATCTTCCCTAAAGGCCCCAGTAAAGCCTCGCAAAATTTTTCCTGTCACTAAAAAATGGATTCCTAAAAAAGAAAAAAAGGTCGACCTTAAAGAGATAGAGAAAAAATTAGGAGAAATATTAGGAGAATGAACTTAAACAAAACCATTCTTGTCGGCCGGGTAACCCGAGATCCTGAAATGAGAAGCACTTCTTCGGGTCAAGCAGTTTGTAATTTTGGTTTAGCTACCAATAGGGTTTGGACGGATAGAAGCTCAAATGAGAAAAAACAAGAAACCGAATACCACAATATAGTTCTCTGGCGTCGGCTGGCTGAGATTGCCTCTCAATATTTAAGTAAAGGGGCCTTAGTACTTATTGAAGGGAGAATCCAAACAAGGTCATGGGAGGACTCTTCGGGTAACAAACGGTATCGCACAGAAATAATTGGCGAGAGAATGCAACTCGGACCCAGAACAACTGGAGGGGCTGCCCCTTCTGTTCCTCAAGCACAAAAGGCCATCCCTTCTGCTGGCGCGCCCCAAGGCTCACCTGAAGAAATCCCGATCATTGAAGAAGGCCAAGAAGAAAATAAACCCTCCGAAGCTAAAACGTCCCAACCAAGCTCAACTGAAAAACGTTTAGAGAACAAAGACCAGAATAATGAAGAAATAGACGTCAAGCAGATACCATTTTAATGGAATGTTACTTTTGCCAACGTAATATTAAGGAAATCGATTTTAAGGAGACAATGTTGCTCCGAAATTTTATCTCGGGCTTGGGGAAAATCAGGCCGAGAAAAAAAACCGGCCTCTGCGCTAAACATCAGAGGCAATTGGCAAAGGCCATAAAGAGGGCCAGGCATTTGGGATTGCTTTCATATATCTCTAAATGAACCTTTATCTCTAAATAAACCTTCTTTTATCTTCTTGGCTATTTTCGGATTCTCTTTCAAAAATGTCCTGGCGCCTTCCATGCCTTGGCCCAGTTTTGTATTCTCATATTGGAACCAAGACCCGGCTTTTTTTATGATTCCCTGTTTTAAGCCGGTATTTAAAATATCGCCTAAATAAGAAATGCCTTCGTTGTAATAAATGTCAAATTCAGTGGTCTTAAAGGGAGCGGCCACTTTATTTTTAACAATCTTAGCTTTGATACGACTGCCAATAATTTCATCTTTATATTTTATCTGGGCAATTCTCCTCAAATTAATCCTAACCGAAGAATAAAATTTCAAAGCCATCCCTCCAGGGGTTGTCTCAGGATTGCCGAAACGGATTCCGATTTTCATTCTAGTTTGATTCAAAAAGACAACTATGGTTTTGGTTTTAGACACAATTCCGGCCAGCTTTCTCAACGCTTGGCTCATTAACCTAGCTTGAAGTCCTATATGCTGGTCTCCCATCTCTCCAGCAATCTCTGCTTTGGGAGTTAAAGCAGCTACTGAATCAATAACAATGACATCAACCGTGCCTGACCTGACCAAGGACTCAACAATCTGCAAGGCCTGTTCTCCAGAGTCGGGTTGAGAAATAAGCAAATCGTCAGTATTTACTCCAAGACGTTTGGCATAATCAGGGTCTAAAGCATGTTCTGCATCAATAAAGGCGGCCACCCCTCCCTTTTTCTGAGCTTCAGCAGAGATATGTAACGCCAAGGTACTCTTTCCGGTGGACTCAGGCCCAAATATCTCAATAACCCGACCTCTGGGAATGCCTCCCACACCCAAAGCCAAATCAAGAGAAATAGAGCCGGTCGGAATAGCATCTACATCTACTGCTCTGATCTCTTTTAGCTTGACAATCGCCCCTTCTCCAAACCGTTGTTTTATCTCATCTAAAGTTTCTTGAAGGTTGCCTTTTTCATCTTCTTTTTTTTGTTTTGCCATAATGTCTCATAATAGCACTTTAAAGGTCTCGGGGTCAAGCTCTACTCTATCTCCTTTTTTTAGCTCGCCTGATAAGATGGCTTTAGCTAAAACGTTTTCTACTTTATCTTGGATAACCCTTCTCATTTCTCTTGCTCCAAAAGTAGGAGAATAGCCAAGCTTCACTATTTTCTCTTTGAGGGCATCGGTAATAATAAAGTCAATGTCTTTTCCTTTGAGGTTTTTCTTTAAGTCCTGAAACATCAGCTGGGCAATATCTAAAAGGTTATCTTTAGTTAAGGGCCTAAAAACAACCACCGCATCAAACCGATTAATAAATTCCGGTCGGAAGATTTCCTTCTCAAAAAGTTCATCTAAAAGTTTCTGTTTAACTTGAGACCACTCGGTTTTCTCTCGGAGAGCTTTTAAGATAATTTTATAACCAGCATTAGAAGTAGCAATAATGATTGAGTTCTGAAAACTTACTTTTCTGCCCTGGCCATCGGTTAAATACCCTTCGTCTAAAACCTGTAAAAACAAATTTAAGATGTTGGGATGGGCTTTTTCAATTTCATCCAACAGTATTAGGGAAAAGGGATTTTCCCTAACCGGGGTAGTCAAAAGCCCTTCTTGGCCCAATTCTCCAATCAAACGAGGTATATCTTTTATGGCTTGGAACTCTGACATATCCAGTCGAATCATCCGTTTCTCTGACCTAAAATAAATTTCAGCTAAAACCTTAGAGGTTTCAGTTTTGCCCACACCAGTGGGGCCTAAGAATAAAAAGCTACCCATGGGACCCTTTCTAATGGTAATCTTAGCCCTGGCTCTTCTCAACGCCTCAGAAATTTCTCTAACCGCTTCATCCTGATTAATGATTCTTTTGTGAATTAATTCTTCTAAATTAAGCAAAAGTTTTTTCTCTTTACCCGCTAATTCTCCTACCGGCACCTCTACTTTTTCAGCAATAACTTTGGCCACATGACTGGGCAAAACAACAGGGTCTTTGGTTGAGGTGGCCACAAATGCTGCCACCTCATCTAAAAGGTCTATTGCTTTTTTAGGAAAAGGAAGGTTGGGCAAGTACTGGGCAGCTAAAGAAATTATCTCGCGGAGGGCAGGCTGTGAAATTAATACTTTATGGGTTTTTTCAAGGCGGAGACATAAACTTTCTAAAAGTTGGAGGGTTTCTTCTTGAGGAATCTCGGAGACCTCTACTTTTTCAAAAAGATTCAAAATAGAAGGATTCTGCTCAATTTTTTGGTGCAGACCAGTATAAGTAGTAATGGCCATGATTTGGAATTGAGGAAGATGTAAATAAGAACCTAAAATCCCAGAAATATCAACCACGCCTGGCCGAGCTTCCCCACCAACATAATTGTGGAATTCATCAATGACCAAAATAATGTTGCCGGCAGAAACCGTTTCCTGGAAAATCTTCTCTAAATTCTCTTCTACTTGCTCTGGGTCTGGCAAACGGGCTAAAAAAGAAGGCATATCTAATTCTACTATCCTTTTATAATTTATCGGCTCTGAACTCTCACCCAAAAAACTCTTTAAAGCGAGGGCCTGAACAATACTTCTTCTGCCGGTGCCTGCTTCCCCCACCAATAAAACATTATTGATTTTTGTGCGAGACAAAATTGTCTCCACCATCTTTATTTCTTCTTGATGGCCAACAACCTCGGGCAATCTCTTTTTGACAACATCGGTTAAATCCAGGGAATATTTATCTAAGGTTAAGGTATAACCGGCGGCCCATTCTTTAGCCAAGGTTCCCATTCTGGCTAAATTTTTGGCAGACCAGAATTTTTTTCTTTCTTTTACCTTCCACTCCAGGTTCTCCAACCACCAAGCCAAATTTTCAATATCTTCTACCTTAAGATTATTTTCAATTAAAATCTTTTGGAAAATAGAATTGTGTTGAGCCAGAGCAACTATTAAATCGGTTATCTCCACTCTCACTCCTCCTCTTTCTTGAGCTCTTTTTAAGGCCCCCAGAATTGTCTTCTGGAAACACTCCGAGAAAGTTGCTCTGTCGGGGATGTTAGCCCCGACATTTTTTAAGTGTCCTTCTAATGTTTTTTTAATTTTTTCTAAACTTAAAAGGGCCCTTTGAAAGACAAAATTTAATTTTTGGTTATCTATTAAAAGAAAATAGAAAAGAAAGTTGGAATTAGTTTCACACTTTTTTCTTCTGGCCCATTTTATTGATTTTTGAACCGCCTTGGCTGTTTCAAAATTTAAAAACTCTGCCAAATTCTCTTTGTTTTTAATGGCCGGCTTCTTCAGCTTAAACTTGAAAAACGCCTCAATAAGCACGATTAAACCAGCCAAACAAAAGACAAAAATAGATACACCCAAAAAACTGCTAAAAGCGAAATTAAAAAAATTGCCCAGGATACACAAGGAAAGAAATATGACAAAAAATACACTCAAAATCTTGCGCAGTTTTCTAAGGGTGCCCAAACAGAGAATTCTTTGCCATCTTAACGCCTTATAAATACCTGTTTGTTTTAGATTAAAATTAAACCCAGGCATAAGCCAACTATTAATAAAGCTGGCAAGGCAAGCCAGCCAATTAAAATTACTATTCCTGCCAAAAAGAATAAAACTTCTATTAAAAGACCAATGACGATTAAAAAGCTTCTCATCACCGCGCCGATAAGACGGGTAATCATATTAAAAGTGAAGGTCTCGAAATATCTCTTCAAATCTAATCCTCGGCCATAAGAGGAGCGGTATCTTCGCCAAGGAGAAAAAAGAGTTCTCAAAAGCAAGCCCATAGAAAAATATTTCAAATTAAAAGCAAGGAAATTCTTCCAAGCTTTTAAAATTGCCCTGGGCACATCAAAAAAATGCCATTCTAAATATTTAATCAACATAATTGCTTAGTTATTTTATTGTAGCACATTTGAATTAATTTCTTAATATCTATATTTTTCTCTGCTCTTTCTACTTCTTTTAGATTGGCTTTGGTTGTTGGATGCTTTGGTAAGAATCTAACGCAGCAGTCCTGGTCCGGCAAAATGGAAATTTCAAAAGTATTGATTTGTCTTGCCATTTTAATTATCTCTTGTTTGTCCTGACCAAGCAAAGGCCTTAAAATTGGCAGGTCTGTTACTTGCTCAATAACTTTTATATTCTCTAAAGTTTGCGAAGCCACTTGGCCAATACTCTCTCCGGTAACAACGGCCAGACATTTTTCTTTTTTGGCGACTTCTTGAGCAATTCTGAACATCATCCGACGATACAAAATCACTCTTAATTTGGCCGGGGTTTTAAGTAGAATTTCCTTCTGGATACCGGCAAAAGGCGCTAAATAAAGTTTTGAACCCTGCTGAAATTTGTCTAAAACCTTGACTATTTTCTGGACTTTTTCAATTGATGCCTTGTTTGTGTAAGGATAGGCGTGAAAGTGCAGGAAAATTATGGCCACTCCCCTTTTGAGCATTAAAAAAGCAGCCACTGGAGAGTCAATGCCACCTGATAAAAGAGTCACTGCTTTTCCGCTGACGTTGACGGGCAAGCCACCCTGCCCCTTTATTCTTTCTGTATATAAAAAGGCAAACTTCTCTACTATTTCAATAAATAAAGTAATATCCGGGTTCTCCAAATCAACTTTTTTCTTTAATTTCTTTAAAATTTCTGCCCCCACTTGTTCATTAATCTCTGTTGAGGTTAATAGAAACTCTTTTTTTGACCGTTGCGTGGCAATTTTAAAAGTTTTAAATTTTTGAGTTTTCAAAACTTCAAGCGCTTTCTTTTTTATTTCGCCAATTTTTTGTGGGCAGTCTACGGCAAAAGCAAAATAAGCAATGCCAAAGACATTTTTTAATACCCCGGCAATTTTTTTTCCCTCTCCACTGCCCTTCTCACTTATTTTAACCAAAAGCCGTCCTGAAATCCTTTTAACAAATTCAAAAAACTCTGGCCTTAGCGCCTTTTTAATGTTCTCCACCAACTTTTCCTCAAAAAACCGCCGATTTTTCCCTTTCAACCCAATCTCTGCGTAGTGACAAATAATATACTCCATTAGCATATTTTAACATATAATTATTCCGCCGCCTAAAAGTTTTTCTCCTTTATAGAAAACCACTGATTGACCCGGGGTGACGGCGCGTTGGGGCTTGGCAAAAATTACTTTACAGCGCCTGCCCGCTATTTTTTTTATTGCTTCAACTTCAATTACTGGCGAACGATACCTTATTTTCGCTTTTATCCCAACTATTGGAGTTGAACTCCAATAGTTTGAAATCCAGTTAACATCTTTGACAATCAATTCTTTTTTTTCCAAATGTTTTTCGTTCTTGGTGACAATTAAAGCATTATTTTTGACATCCTTGTCTAAAACATAGTATGGACCTCCGGCAAGCCCTATCCCCTTTCGCTGACCAATAGTATAAAACCACAACCCCTGATGCTCGCCAATACTACGAGAACAGTTCTCGTAGTATTCTAAGATGGGGCCAGGATTTGTTTTAAGATGTTTTCTCAAAAATTCCTCTGTTGTTTTTTTAATAAAGCAAACTTCTTGAGATTCTCTGGCTTCAAGTACCGGCAAGTCAAACTCCTTGGCCATCTGTCTTACTTGTCTTTTGGTGTAATCCCCAATGGGAAACAAAATGTGTTTTAATTGTTTCTGGCCCAACTGCCATAAAAAATATGATTGATCTTTTTCTTTATCTTTTGCTCTTACCAATGTGTAATTTTGTATTTTTGTGTCAGAATTCTGCGACCTGCCCGTAATGCTTCGCATAGCGATACAGGCGGGTCGCAGGATTTTGACACAGTTTAGATCTTTATTTGTATTTTCACATTTACGCGCATAGTGGCCAGTGGCAATAAAATCTGCGTCCAAGCCCAAGGCTTTTTTCAATAAAAGTCCAAATTTTATTTCTTTGTTGCAGACCACACAAGGGTTGGGGGTTCTGCCTCTTTTATATTCTTTCAAAAAATAATTAATGATTTTTCTCTTAAACTCTTTTCTTAAATCCAAAACCAAAAATGGAATGCCTAATTTTTTAGCAATTTTTCTGACTCTTCTCTCACTTTCTCTGAAATGAGACGACTCATAAAGTTTCATAAAAACTCCTGTTACATTAAAATTAGCCCTTTTAAGAAGGGCTGCTGCTACCGAACTATCCACGCCACCGGACATCGCCACTATTACCTTATTTTTTCTTTTTGCTTTCATGGTCCTTGATGGCTGATTTAAGGGCTGTTTCGGCTAATCGGATACAATGAAGTTTTGGTTTGGGAACTTCGCCCACTTGTTCAGCAATATCGTCAAAAGTAATCTTCTTTGCCTGTTTCAACGTCTTGCCTTCTGCCAAAGCGCAAATCATATCTGAAATGGCTATGGCGTGTCCGCATCCGAGCGTTTCAAATTTTGCCTCTTTAATACGTTCTTTTCCATCCTTTTTTTCTACTTTGATATAAATTTTCATCACGTCGCCACACCTCAAATTTTGGGTATCCCCTACTCCATTTGCATCTTTAATCTTGCCCAAGTGTCTGGGGTGTAAAAAATGCTCCATTATTTTTTTTGAGTAATAAACCATAAAATTAATATCTTCCCGAAATCTTTCTCAGCCGTTTTATAACCTCGGGTAAGATTTTTAAAACATAGTCAATTTCCTGTTTTGTCGTATACCTCCCCAAGGTTAATCTCAAAGAACCATGGGCTTGTTCTGGAGTAAGCCCCAAAGCTAAAAGCACATGAGAGGGCTCTAAGCTTCTTGTAGAACAAGCCGAGCCAGTGGAGGCGGCAATTCCCTCCTGGTCCAAAGCAATCACCATACTTTCTCCTTCTGCGCCTTCAAAAGTAACATTAACATTGTTGGCAAGGCGATATTCTCTTGAGCCATTTAATTTTGAGTTGGGAATTTTTTCTAAGATGCTGTCAATGAGTTTGTCGCGCAGTTCTTGGGTTTTGGGGATGTTGGGGATGTTAGGGATTTGGCTAATGGCAGTGCCCAAACCAACAATTCCAGCTACGTTCTCGGTGCCAGAGCGCATTCCGTGTTCTTGATTTCCACCATAGATTAAAGGTCTAATTGAAGTGCCCTTTTTAATATACAAAGCGCCGATTCCTTTGGGTCCGTAAATCTTGTGGGCAGACAAAGTCAAAAGGTCAACACCTAATTTTTGCACATCACAATCTAAATAATTTACTGCCTGCACTGCATCAGTATGAAATAGAATTTTTGAGTTTTTTAATAACTTACCAATTTCAGCAATTGGCTGGATACTGCCGATTTCATTGTTGGCATACATTACAGAAACTAAAACTGTGTTTTCTTTAATGGCTTTCTCAACATCAGAAACTTTAACTATCCCTTCTTTACCTACCGGCAAATAAGTAACTTCTACTCCTTCCTTTTCTAATGCTTCACAAGGTTCAAAAACTGCGTGATGCTCAATTTTGGTTGTAATGATATGTGAAGGACTTATTCCAAAAATGGCTAAGTTGTTTGCCTCGGTGGCTGAGCCGGTAAAAACAATTTCTGAAGGAGAACAACTCAAAAAACCGGCCACTCTTTCTCTGGCTTTATCAACTGCCATTTGAGCTTTTTGACCGAAATTATGAATTGAAGAAGGATTGCCGCATTCCTCTTTCAAATACGGCAACATCTCCTTCAAAACCTTAGGGTCAACCGGTGTGGTCGCCGCGTAATCAAGATAAATTGGCTTCATATTATTTCTCTAATTTAACACATTTTCTTGTATTATATTACTTTAACAAAAAAGTTTGTTTTGGTCAATTTAGGCTTTTTGTTATACTAAATATGATGACTAAGAAAGCATTAATTTTTTCTTTCTTTGTTTTAGGGCTAACCTCGCTTCTCAGTCAAGTTATGATTCTGCGGGAATTAACCGTGAGTTTTTACGGTAATGAATTTTTTATTGGTTTGGTTTTAGCTTCCTGGTTGGCCTGGGTGGCGGTGGGCAGCGGGCTGGGAGGAAAACTCTTAAACAAAATTAAGGAAACCTCGGGTCTTTTAATCAGCCTTTACTTCTTAGTTGGACTTTTCTTTTTTTTGGAAATATTTTTAATTAGGTTTTTAAAGGGATGGATCGGGATGCCCGGAGAAATTCCCAATTTAATCATAGCCGGTCTAACTGCTTTATTAACTCCTGCCCCGCTCTGTTTACTTTTGGGTTTGTGGTGGACCTGTGCCACCAGAATGTTTTCCCAGGGAAAAGCTCAACTTGTTAATCGCGCCTATTTCATAGAAACCCTGGGCTTTATTTTAGGTGGCATTTTGTTTAGCCTTTTTTTGGTCAATCTCCAGTTTCCCTGGATGGCTAACTTTCAATTCAAAGGACAAAACTTATTAGAATCAGTCAATTCTCCTTACGGCAATATTGCTGTAACTAAAATTGGGGAACAATATAATTTTTATGAAAGTGGATTGCTTTTGGGCTCTGAAGAAGAAATTCAATTTTCAGAAGATTTAATCCACCTTTCCCTTTTACAACATCCTTCTCCTCAAAAAGTTCTTTTAATTGGCAATGGTTTTAATGGGGCTGTAAATGAGATATTGAAACACCAGCCAGAAAAAATTTATTATTTAGAACTTGACCCAAAATTAATTGAACTTTCCCAAAAATATATCTCTCAAGAATTTAAAGAAGTATTGACTCATCCAGCTGTAAAAATTATCAATACTGATGGCCGTTATTTTCTTCAAGGAACTAAAGAAAAATTTGATGCCATTTTGCTTAATTTACCAGACCCCTCAACCGCTTTAATTAATCGCTTTTACACACAAGAGTTTTTTGAAAAAGCAAAAGAGAAATTAGCCCCAAACGGGATTTTTGCTACCTATCTTACCTTCTCCCCCAGCACTCCGGGTAAAAATTTAGAAAACCTTAATGCTTCCATATTTAGAACCTTAAAAAAAGTTTTCAATCAAGTAATTGTTTTGCCGGAAGAAACCAATTTCTTTTTGGCTTCCCAGAACGAAAATTTGACTTACAATTTTGAAATCTTGATTCAAAGATTTGAACAAAGGAATATTGAAACTAAATTTCTTACTAAAGAATATATAACTTATCGTCTGTCTAATGATAGGATTGAAAAGACACTGGCTTTGTTTGAAAAAAATGAAAAAGCTAAAGAAAATAAAGATTTCAAACCCATTGCTTATTTTTACCAGACCCTATTTTGGTTAGACCGTTTTTACCCTCAATTTTCTAATTTTTTTAAACAGTTGGTTTCTGCTTTTTGGTTAGTATTTGCTGGCGCTTTAATATTTTTAACCCTGCTTTTGCTTAAAAGAAGAAAAGGTTGGAGAAAAAACTTTTCTCTATTATCTGTAGCTATAGCTGGATTTTCTTTAATGGCCTTGGAAATAATAATTATTTTCAGTTATCAAATAACCATTGGTTATCTTTATTACCGAATCGCTTTGTTGATTGCTGCCTTAATGGCAGGCATGGCCCTTGGTGTTTGGTATGGAAATAAGAAAGGGCGACCACACAAGGTCGCCCCTACATTCCATTTATTATTAATAATGTTCTGTGTAATCTTATTTTTAGCATTTCCTTTTCTTTCAAAAATTCCTTCTGGTCTGACAGCAGAAATTATCTTTTTAATTTGTGCAGGTGTGGCTGGATTTTTAGGAGCGGCTATTTTTTCCTTTGCCAACCAACTATATCTTTCTTCTCAATCGGACCCTCATAAAAAAACCGGCACCATCTACGCAGTAGATTTAGCCGGTTCTTGTTTTGGAGCCCTATTGCCCGGTTTAATTCTTATCCCGGTTTTCGGCGTTTTCCAAACCTTAATTGTTATTGCCTTGGCCAACCTCTGGATAGTATTAATTTTCTTGGGGTTTAATACGGGCGATTTTTCTTTTTAGTTTTTTGTTGGCTCGATACTCCCCTATCTTTCTCTTTCTTGCCTCGGTCCATCTATCCAAGCCAAGCAGTTTTGACTTGAAAATCCAAATGGCTGAGAAAGCTATGGCCAAAGGCAGCAAAACAGAATCTAAAATTGTGTTACCTATGCCGGTACTAACTTCAGTAGGAAGTCCGGCTGCTTGAGCAACAGGCACACCAACGAACCTTCCCTGCACCATAACTTTACAACTATTGCTGCGAGAGAGGTAATTTGTATAAACTAAGGCAACGGTGATTAAATTATTTGTGCCATAACCTAAATTCTCTATTGAGGCAACTTTTGCTTCAAAAGTGATTGTTTTCGTCTGCTCAGATAATAAATTGCCTACATTAATGGCTCGAGAACTAATATTGCGAGTATTAGAAACACCGTCTATCCTCAAATTGTCTTGATAGCTTATATTTGGTGGTAAATTTGCTTTGACCTTTATATTTTGAGCTTTAATATTACTGGTTGATTCAAGCCTTATCTTAAAAAGTAATTGGTCAAAAGGCTCGGCTTTCAAAGAGTCATACCAAACTGTATCTCCTCTGGAGAGATTCTTGACAGATGTTTTAACACTAAAAGAGGGGCATTTGGTGGTAAATGTCTTGTCTTCCCCATAACCATTCTTTTTAGTGTTATTTTGAGCTACAGCCCGAAAATGATATTGGGTGCAGGGAGATAAACCAGAAAGATTCACTGAGAAAGCGCCGATATGCCTTCTTTCTTCCACTGGTGTTGTGCGGCCGTAAGAGGTGTTTTTGCCATATTGAAACCAAAGTTTTAAGTCCACGCACCCGCCATCGTCAGTCACATCACCTCTCAAAAGAACCGAAGATAAAGTAATATTAGTGGCTGAGCGCGTGACTACCGTAGCGCGCACCACCATAGCAAAAACACAGATTGGGACAAGTAATCCCAAAATGAGTAAAAAGACAAATTGAGTTTTCGAGTTTCTTTGTTTTTTAACCAGATATTTATTCATTGTTTTTAGGTTTTTAAGTTTTTAGGTTTTTAGTCTAACACTGCCTCCACGGCAATTCTGTAAAGGTCTTTACCCGGAGGCCAGCAACTTAATAAGATTAACACGGACTTAGAGTTTGTCAACCCGGAAGGAAGCTCCTCTCCTCGGTCAAGGAAAAACTTGTTGGTCACCCGGTAAACATATTGACGGTTATTAAAACAAACATAAATTTCATCTCCTTCAGCTAACTTATTCAAATCAGTAAAAATTCTATCATAATTGATATCAGGCCAGCCCTCAGGTGCGCTGTGGCCTAAAATTATTGCTCTACCCTGCTCTCCGGGCAAAGCGGAATCCGGGTAATGCAGAACTCCTTCTTTTAGATATTTTTGAAAATCTTTGTTGTCAGTGCTTTCGGTAAAAACAATGGGGGCTTCCTCCTCAATTTTAGGGATTGAAATAGTATTTTCTAAAACAGTGCTCTCATTTTCAAAGCTATCAGGTTCTTGTGTTTGCAGCTTGCCATAAATAACTTTGTAATTAAAAAACAAGGAAATCTCCTGCCAATTTATAATCAAAAAAACCACCAGAAATATAAAAACAAAGGGTTTCCAGAACTTTTTAATTGCCTCTGTAAAATTCATTAGCATAATTCAAGATGATATATAATAACAAAATTCACCCGTTTTGTCAAACCAAAACTATCGAGAACTGTTCTCGATAGTTTTTAACTTCTAAGGAGTTTCAGGTATATTTCCTCGGGAATAGGGGTGCGGCCGTGTTTTTGGAGAATTTTTTTGCCTTTGCGTTGTTTGACTAAGAGTTTCTTTTTGCGGGTAAAGTCGCCGCCGTACAGGGGCGCGGTCACATCCTTGCGCAGGGCGCGGATATCCTCACGCGCGATTATTTTGCCGCCAATTTGGGCTTGAAGCGATTGGGTAAAGTTTTTTGGAGGCAGGACATCCTTTAATCTTTTGAGAAACTGACGCGCCTGCTTGCGCGCCGCGTCTTTATAAACAATGCGCGAGAAACAGGGCTTCAGTTCGCGCGAAACCAAAAACTCAAGTTTAATAAGGTCGCTTTTTTTATACTCGTCAAATTCGTAACTAAAGGAAGCGAACCCCTTGCTAATGCTTTTCAGTTTGTCTAAAAAATCCTCAATAATCTCAGCAAGCGGCGCATAAAACTCTAAAAGCAAGGTATCTTTATCTAAAACTTGCGAGGAAATAAACTTGCCTCGTTTCTGCTCAACTAATTCATGGATTTTGCTGTTGTGTCTGGTCGGGCTGACAATGTTTAATTTAACCCAGGACTCCGCTATATAGTCAATCTCGCCCTGGTCCGGCAGTTCTGCGGCCGAATGGACTAAAATCGGCTCTTTTTGCTTTTTTGTCTTTACCTTGAAAACAACCGAAGGAGAAGTAAGAACCACTTGGGTGCCATACTCCCGCTTTAACCTTTCCATGGTGATTTCCAGATGAAGCATACCTAAAAAGCCGATGCGCAGTCCCCTGCCTAAATAAGGATTGCTCATAGGTTTGGCTGTGAGAGAAGTGTCGTTGAGCCGCAGTTTGTCAAAATTGGCTTTCAGGGTTTCAAAGTTTTGGCCTTGCCCTTGCCCCTGCCCCGGAAAAACATTGGCAAAAACCAATGGCTTGGGCTCTTTATAGCCAGGCAGGCGAGGACAGTCCTCGCCTGATTTGGTTGTTATTGTCTCGCCGATTCTGACGTCTGAAACGTTTTTTATGCCCGTGGCGATGTAGCCGATTTGGCCGGCTATTAGTTTTGGCACAGGACTACGTTGCGGTATGAAAATGCCGACTTCTCTTGTTTCGGCGCGGACTTTTTGATTGACAAAATAAATTTGGTCGCCTTTTTTGATTTCGTTGCCAAACAGCCGCACATAGGCAATTACTCCCTGAAAATTGTCGTAAATTGAATCAAAAACCAGGGCTTTTAATACTCCTCCGCCCTCTGTTTTTGGCTGCGGCGCCTGCTTTATCAACGCTTCAAGAACTTTCTCTATATTCTCGCCTGTTTTGGCGGAAATAGTTAAAATTTCCCCTGAATCAATACCTAAAAGATTGGCTAATTCCTGCTTAACTTTTTCTAATTGCTCCTCGCTCGGACAAACATCTATTTTATTGATAACCGGTATTATTTTCAAACTCTGCGCCTGCGCCAGGCGCAGATTAGCCAGGGTCTGTGCCTGAATGCCTGAAACCACGTCAACCAATAAAATAACACATTCAACAGCGGCCAAAGACCGTTCTACTTCATAGGAAAAATCCATATGGCCAGGCGTGTCAATCAAGTTTAATTGGTACTTGCGGCCGGCCAGACCATACTCCATTGCACAGGGCTGCATCTTGATAGTGATGCCGCGCTCTCTTTCCAAATCCATCTGGTCCAAAACCTGTTCGCGCATCTGCTCTTTCTTCAAGGTGTTGGTAATTTCCAAAAACCGGTCAGCCAGAGTTGATTTGCCGTGGTTTATATGCGCGATTATAGAGAAATTTCGTATATTTCCCATTAATATTCTTCTTCAAAGATTTGGGCGGTGAAAGTGTAGAGGTCAATATCTTCTTCTTTCCAGCAGTCCCAGGGCAGACCGACTTTTTGAAAGCAAAGTTCTCCCATAAATTTTTCTAAATCCCAATTATTGTCAGTAGCTACTTGGGGCAGAAAAACACCATTTCTCAAGCCCTTTCTAATTTGCACGCCGTGTTTGCCAATCTCAATTCCCTGCCAATTATCAATTTTCTCTAAGGGACTCAAAACCGAAATTTCATAGTCAAGCTCACCAAGTTCATCCTCTCCCACAGGATAAAATCTTTTATCCTGGGTGGCAGCCGCAATGGCCATTTGAGAAACAACTTGATACAGAGGTATGTCAGTGGGTGAAAAACGGCCAATGCAGCCCCGTAGCTGGCTCTGCTTCTTTAAAGTAACAAAAGCACCCAAGTTTTGATTTAATATGGATTCTTCAACTTGAAATTCTGGAATTTTACCTTCTTTGACAAAAGTTTCAACTGAATTCTTAGCGATTTCCAAAAGTTTTTCTTGCTCTGTTTTCTTTAATAAATGACTCTGTCTTGGTCCAAAAAAGCCAATGGCTGCATAGCCAACCACTTGCGATTTATCACCTATGGGCACGTCTCCGGAATTGGCATATTTTAATAATTTAATTTCTTCAGCAGCCAATTCTTTGGCTACTAACATGATTGTTTTGATAGCATCTTCTGCGCAAACAAAAGTTACTGCTCCAGGAATATTCTCTTTTTCCAAGTCCTGAATTGTTTTTTCTAACTCCCCTACCCTACCGGTTAAAATGGCTTCAATGGTTTTGCTATCTGCCTGTTGAGCATCACCATAGCTAGGATAATGCGACAAATCAGAACTGGCAATCAGTAAAATATTCTTACCTCTGATATTTTTAACAATGGCTTGAGCTAAAATTTTGTAATCTTCTTCTGGGCTGTTGCCCAAAATAATGGGTACAATCCGTGGTACGTGCACGGACAAAGGAGATCCTTCGGCCTTCGGCCTCAGGATGACTTGCAAAAAAGGTAATTCCACCTCAAGGGAATGCTCTCTTTGATGAACACTCTCTCTGAAAAAAATTCTTTCGTTTTCTGCAATAATTTTTTCAGCTAATTGAGAATCTATTTCTACTTCTCCTAAGGGAGTTTTATAAAAACCTCGTGGGAAAATAGAAATACCTTCAAATCTCTCATAATGGCTGTTGCCAATAAGAATCACCGTAGCAAATTGGTTCAAATCGTGACGATCGTCATAACTTGAACCACCCATCAGTTGCTTAAAGCCGTAGGCGGCCACGGGGCCAGAAAATGGATAGCCAGCATGGGGCAGAACTAAAGCAAAAATCTCGCCTTCGGTTTCTGGCGGACTTGCCTTTTCCAAAAATTGGTCAATCATTTTCTCTAACTCCTCAGGGTCTCCAGGATAAAATTGTCCAGCCACTGCCGGCTGCCGAATTATTTTTTCTTCTTTTTCAAAAACGTCTGAAACCATAGCTTTTTGAGAAATATCTTCCCCTCCCTTAAATATTAAAAGTATACTAATCGCACCAACAACAAAAATTAATAAAGCTATTATTAGAACTTTCTTCATCTTGGTTTTGTATTATACCTTCTTAAAGGGGATTAGCCAATACCTCTTTTATTCCCAAACACCAGGGATTTTTTCGCCATCGGAGCATTGGCCGTTTTGGAGGTTGTTTTGGGTGACAAAAAAGCCTTGCCTGACAATGGCCGGCTCTCCTGATTCAGGGCAAAAGGTGGTGCTGCCTTCGGGGTCGTAAATGTTGCCGGTGTAAACATATTTCAGGCCATACTCCTGAGCCATTTGCCGGGCTTTCTGCAAGGTCTCAATAGGAGTGGGAGGCAGATTAAGTAACTTGTAATCAGGATGAAAACGGGTAAAATGCAAAGGGATATCTGTGCCCAGATTTTCTTTAATCCATAAAATTAAATTTCTGAAATCTTCTTCCCGGTCGTTTTCTGTGGGAATAACCAAATTGACAATTTCCAGCCAGACACCTTGTTCCTTGATAATCTTCATTGCTTCCAAAACAGGCCCCACATGGCCAGCTGTCATTTCCTGATAAAATTTGTCATCAAAGCCCTTAAAGTCAATTTTGTAAGCATCAATGTAGGGCAAAAGGTCTCTTAAGGGTTCGGGGTTAATGTAGCCAGCGCTAATAACCACATTTTTCAAACCGTTTTCATGCGCCAATAGAGCAATGTCTAACATATATTCGTAAAAAGCAGTTGGTTCAGTATAAGTAAAAGCAATTGATTGGGCGCCTGATTTTAAGGCCTTTTCCACCACTTGTTGGGGCGTCATTTTTATTGATGACACCTCCCAAGGGAAAACCTGGGCAATCTGCCAGTTTTGGCAAAATTTACACTGCAAATTGCAGCCGGTAGTGGCAATAGAATAAGTTTTAGTGCCGGGCAGAAAATGATAAAGCGGTTTTTTCTCAATGGGGTCAAGGTGTGAGGCAACAATTTGCCCGTAAACTATGGAGTAAAGTTCTCCCTCTATATTCTTTTTGGCTCGGCAAATCCCAATTTGACCCTCAGATAAAATACATCTATTGGGACAAAGATTACATCTCACCATTTTACTGCCCAATTTCTCATAGTACTTGGCTAAATGTAAATCTTGGGGAGTAACCCCTCCCCCGCGCTCTCTACCCCAAATAAGAAACACAGCCAAACCAACAATGATGATTAAAAATATAATGGCGCCTATCTTTGCTTTAAGCATAAAACCCTTTTATTTGTGTCAAAATCCTGCGATCGCAGGATTTTGACACAGTTTTACTACAAAAAATAGAGATAAAATAAGAATATCAGAATAACTAAACTCAAGATAATAACATAAATATTTGTCCATTTTTCGTCCTTGAGCCATCTTCTCAGGGTGAATTTAAGATAAATAAAAACATGCAAAATAAAGAATATAATGAAAGGAATGGGCAGCCATTTATCGTGCAGTTTCTCTGCTAAAACCGGGTCCATAATGCCTTTGGTCATACCATAACCAGAAATAAAATACAACATCATCAGTAAAGCCAAAACATAGCCAGAAAACCTGGCTGTTTTAATGAGAATTCTATTGATTTGAGTCTTGTCCATAAATTTAATGCAAATGTTTAACTTACGATGTTAAACATATTATAAATAGCGTAGGCGAAAAATAGAGTTCCGACAATCAAAGCGGCAATTCGGCCTACCAACTGGAATTCTTTCATTTTATTCAAATAGCCCAAAAAAACAAGGGGCAGGAAATACAGGGTTGTGCCCAAAAAAAACATTAAAAAATAAACTATACCTTTCAAGGCGCTGTGGAGCGTAAAGACATAGGTTAAAGACATTAAAAAGGGCGGGCAGATATTGACTCCCATTAAAAAACCCATCAAAAGCGGTATTTTAGCATTGTATTTTTTGATTTTGTGACAAAAACTAAACCTCTTCCATTTCATCAAGCCCAAAGCATGCAGAATTAAAATAAGAGAAAGCAACATTAAAGCGACCATTAAAATAAGATTGAGGACTTGGTTATTAATCCTCTGCCCCAAATAGCCAAAGACAGCTCCAAAAGTTACGTAGCCGAGCAATCTGCCAAAAATGAATTTAAGAATAACGAAAAGGTTCTCCCTCCTTCCCCGCGCCTCGGCAATCATCATTGGAGCAACAAAGGGGATACAGAAAGTTAGACAATATATGCCTGCTGACAGCCCTAAAAGAAATGGTGAAATAAAAATCTCTGACATAAGCAATATCTACTTTCATTTTAAGCAATTTTTTGCTAAAATCAAAGGGAGAGGGCCCGTAGCCCCTCACCCAGATTGCTCTGCGCTTTGCGCAAATTTGTTGAAAACAGGGCAATCTGGGTGAGGGGCCTATAGTATAATGGCATTACACCGCATTCGCATTGCGGAAATGTGAGTTCGATTCTCGCTGGGTCCACCATAGCCGATTTTCGGGCGGCTGAATTATAGAAAAATTTAAGGATTGAAATTTATATGAGAGAATACAAATCAAACTTCGCAAAATATTCTTCTTTTTGGTATTCTTTAATTGTTTGTTCGGTAATAATCCTAATTATTGCCTCAAGGTTTGATTCGTGGTCTGTTATTTCTTCATGTTTAGTAATGGGGCCGTTGATATTTTTCTGTGTTTGGGTTGTGCTTATTGTTAAGTTTACTTTTTTTAGGATCACTAACGAGGGTAGATTAGAATGCTTTTTGCCCGGAACTTCTTTTAGAAAGAAAAGTATAGATATTAAGAGTATTACTTCCATAAGGCGAGAACATGTGAGTAAGGGTTTACGCCTTTTACGTAGATTTTCTGTTCCTGTCTTACGTTTAAGTTGGCTTAATAGATACAATCAAGAAGAGTTTATAGATGTTTCTTACGCTATTTTTAACAGAAAAACACTGACTCAATTTTTAAGGGACCTAAGGCAGTTAAACCCGAGCATAGAATTAGATTCATATTATAAAAAAATAACAAAAGATTACTAAATTAACAGAGAGACAATTTTTACAAAACCAAAATAATCCCTGCTGTTTCACGCGGTAAAAGTTGTTTTAGTAGAATTTATAAACCTGAAAGATATTTATATAAAAGCGGCTCGGAGGCTTTTATTGTGTGAGAGAACCGCAAAGATTATTTTGGGTAGTAAAAGAGACATGATTTCTGGTGACTCATTTCAAGATTTTAGGGAATTCACTTATCATCTTGAGAACTTTTGGTTACGTGCTTTTGCATATAGGGAAAAGATATGTCAACTCATAAACTTAATGCTGGATTTAAGATTTTCCGAAAAAGAACCTCTGTTTTTTACACTATTGAAAGATTCAAGAGTAAGAGAAAGTGGGCTGAAAGTGGAGTTAGAAAAATTCAACAAAAACAAGATTTTCCGAGAGGTATTAATGAAACGAAAATTGATTACGCACAGGATATATTATGATTCCTTAATTTCCGGCTATGATAGGCAGTTTAAGCCTTTTCAGAAAAAGAATATTGGCTCAATACAAAAAACATGGTTGTCAAATATGAGAGAAGAGGTGAGTTTTGCCAAAAAGTTTACAGAGAAGGTAATGGATTTTAATGACATTATAATGCGGAAGTTGATAGATTATAAAAAAAGATGATTTTCTGAAACCATGGCAAGATTTGAATAGCTAAAAAGGGGTGGGGAAGCGAGGAAAACTAAAAATTGCGTTGGCAATTTTTGCCAAAGGCAGAAAAATTTGGTTTTTCCGTGCCCGGATTTTGTTTGTAGAAAGTTCTAACTTTCTCTAAAAAACACCACTATGCTAAGTCGCAAACAACTGGGGAAATTTGGTGAAGATATTGCTGTTAAATATCTCAAAAAGCGCGGCTATAAGATTTTGGCAAGGAATTGGCAAAACAAATGGGGAGAGATTGATATTGTGGCCTCGCCCCCCACCACTTTTCTGCAAAAAGTGGTGGGGGGTAAAAAGAAAAAAATAATTGTTTTCTGCGAAGTTAAAACAATAGAAAAAAAGCCGGGGTTTAGCCCGGAAGATGAAATTGATTGGAAAAAAGAAAGGCAGCTTTCAAAAATGGCTCAAATTTATTTATCCAGTAATAAAATTCCTCTGGAAAGCCCTTGGCGGATTGATGTTTTAGCCATAGAAATTGACCCTTTCTCTGAAAATCCTTCCATCCGCCACTTTGAAAACGTTATCGAGGATAGTTATTAATTTTTTTAAATATATTTTTTATTTCTTCTTTCGCTTTCAAATCCGTTTCCATTATCGACGTTAAATTGGCAATTGCCGAAGTTCAACTTCGGCAGTTTTTTCAATTTAAAACAATATTATCACACTACAAAATAAAAAGCTTGTCAAGATTGTCAAAGTTTTTGAAATGGATTACTATTAAAATTGATGAACGGAAATTCCTCAAATGAATTGCCAGACAAGATGCCCCCGCAGAGCGTGGAGGCGGAGCAATGCCTTTTGGGCTGTTTAATGCTGGACAAAAACGCTGTTATCAAGGTGGCTGATTTTTTAGAGCCACGGGATTTTTATAAAAGAACGCATCAGCAAATCTATCAAGCTGCTATTGACCTCTTTGAAAAAAGAGAGCCGATTGATGTCTTAAGTTTATCCACTCGCTTAAAAGAAAAAGGAGGATTAGATGAAATTGGCGGTAATACTTATTTAACCCAGTTGGTTAATTCTGTGCCTACGGCCAGCAATATTTTAAATTATGCTAAAATTGTGCAGCGCAAAAGAATTTTGCGTGACCTCATTTCTGCTTCTCAGGAAATAGGCGGGATGGGCTATAAAGAAGCGGATGACGTGGATGAGCTTCTTGACCAGGCGGAAAGAAGAATTTTCAGTATTGCTCAAAAAAGCTTAAGTCAAAGATTTGTGCTAGTCAAAGATACTTTAGAAGAAGCTTTTGAGAGATTTGATACGCTTTCCAAAGAAGGAGCCAAGCTGCGAGGCATTCCCACCGGCTTTTCTGACCTTGATAATATTTTAGCCGGCTTGCAAAAATCAGACCTCATAATTTTGGCCTCACGCCCCAGTTTGGGTAAATCAAGCATGGCCGTGGACATTGCCCGGTATGTGGCCGTGCATGAAAAAATCCCGGTGGGTATATTTAGTTTGGAAATGTCCAACGACCAGATTGTGGATAGGTTAATTGCAGCTCAAGCCAATGTTGACCTTTGGAGATTGAGAACGGGTCGGCTTTCAAGTGAGGGAGAAAATAATGATTTTGTCAGAATTCGCAAAGCACTTGATGTTCTTTCCTTAGCCCCTATTTTTATTGACGATGCAGCCACTTCTAATATTTTGCAAATGAGGGCCATGGCCAGAAGATTGCAGGCAGACCAGGGCTTAGGTTTAATCATTGTTGATTATTTGCAGCTTATGGAACCGAGAAATCCCAATGTCAACATGGTGCAGCAAGTAACTGAAATCTCTAAGTCCTTGAAAGGGCTGGCCCGAGAACTCCAGATACCGGTTTTAGCCCTCTCGCAATTATCACGTGCTGTTGAACAAAGAACACCCCAGATTCCAAGATTATCCGACCTTCGTGAAAGCGGCTCGCTGGAGCAGGATAGCGACGTGGTTTTGTTTATACATCGTGAGGATCGCTACAAGCCCGACACGCCTAGGAAAAATATCGCTGATATACTTATTGCCAAACACAGGAATGGACCCATCGGCAAAATAGAATTATATTTTGATGAACAAAGGGTCACTTTCCGCAACCTGGAGAAAAAACAACAAGAGTAAACTGTGTCAAAATCCTGCGATCGCAGGATTTTGACACAAAATTATGTATCCAAATTCTATTCAAAAACTTATAGATTTGTTCTCCAAATTTCCCACGGTGGGTCCTCGGACGGCCTCGCGTTTTGTTTTTTATTTAATGTATCTTCCCAAAGAAAAAATTGAAGAACTCGTTCAAGCCATCTCTAATTTTAAAAACAAGATTAAACTTTGTCAGCTTTGTTTCAATCCCTTGGAAGGCGAAGGAGGCCTTTGCAAAATTTGTTCTGACCCTACCAGAGACAAAACCTTGCTCTGTATTGTTGAAAAAGAAACTGATTTGCAAGCCATAGAAAAAATTAAAAAATATAAGGGTCTTTATTTTATTTTGGGAGGCACGGTTTCTAATCTGAAACCAGAAGCCCTAAAAAAACTACGGCTCAAAGAATTAGAAGAACGGGTTAAAAGTCCTGAAATCCAGGAAGTTATCCTGGCAACCAATTCTACTACCGAGGGTCAAGCCACGGCTTTATATTTACAAAGATTATTAAAACCCTTCAATAAAAAAATCGTCCAACTCGGACGAGGATTACCTATGGGCGGCGAATTAGAGTATGCTGATGAAGAAACACTCTCTTCGGCTCTGGAGAGCAGAAGGTAAAACACCAATAACCAAGAAACAATAACCAAACAAATTTCAATAACCAATAACCAATTTCCAAACTGTTTGGTTATTGATGTTTGAAGATTGGTTATTGTTTGGTGATTGTATCTTGTATCTTGGTTATTTCTACTTCTGTAAAGGGCTGTCTATGCCCTGTTTTTTTCTTATACCGTGTTTTAGGTTTGTACTTAAAAACAATTACTTTTTTGCCTTTGCCCTGTTTCAAAACTTTGCCCATAACTTTGGCTCCTTTAACCAAAGGAGTGCCAATCTCCACTTTTTTATTCTTCTCCACTAATAAAACCTGGTCAAAGATTACTTCTTTGCCCTCTTTCTCCTCTATTTTCTCTATTTTGATTTTATCCCCGGGAGCAACAAGATATTGTTTGCCTCCGGTTTTAATGACAGCTAACATAATTATTCTAAACTGGCAGGTCTTTCTATTTGTTTAACTTCCATTTTGGACTGGCCGCCAGTTACCTTGAGCACATCTTTATCAATCTTGCCAAATTCTTTGTAAGCATTATTATAGCTGTTTATCGTGGTACCAAGATGAGTGCCCAGTTTCTCCATATAATTATTGTAGTTTGCCAAGTGGCGGCCGAGCATCTCTACTCTTTTGCGGATTTCCTTGGCCGACTTCTCAATTTGAAACGCTCTCAAGCCCTGCAAAATTGTCTGTAAATAAGCGTAAAAAGAAGTGGGAGAAACAATATGAACGTGCTTTTCTCGCACTGCATACTCAATCAAATCCCGGGTGTTGCTTTTAATCGCTCCAATCTTATTAACCAATAAATCATAATAAACTGCTTCAGCTGGAATAAACATAAAAGCAAATCCCAAAGTGCCTTCCCGGGGTCTGATATACTTGGCTGTTTCTTCAATGCGGTTTTTCAAATCCTGTCTGAAGGTTTTTTCTAATTGTTCTCGTCGGCCCGGGTCTTTTTCTTCAATAATTCTATTATAATTTTCTAAGGAAAACTTAGAGTCAATGGGAATAATTTTATCTTCTCTAACAAATATGACCGCATCAACAATTTGACCGTCTTTAAATTGATACTGCATTTGATACTGACTGGGGCTGAAAACATTTTTTAATAACTCTTCCAAATAATATTCTCCTAAAATGCCACGCTGCTTAGGATTTTTTAAGATATTTTCCAAGGACTGCAGCTGCTCAGCAAAACCAACCACTTGCTTGTTGGTTTCATCAAGCTTGGTCAACTTTTCTGTTACATCGCGGATAATTTTAGCGCTCTGACTAAATTGCTCTTGGATGGCTTTACCGGATTCAGACAATCTATTATCCAGAACTTGATTAAGATTATTAAGTTGCTGCTGCAGCATTAACAATGACTGAGTTTCCTTTTCTGGCCTTCTTTTTAATAGCAAAAAAATAACCATGCCCAATCCTATCAAAAGAACCAAAAAAAATATCAAAAAAAAGTAATCCATTAGATTACTTTAGCATGAGAAATAAAATGAAGCAAGGAGGGGTGTCAACTCAATACTCCAAGCAAAATCTTCAAATCGTTGCGATCGTCATAATCTGAAGTATGTTATTTTTCCTCCTTTAGTAAGTTAAGTATTTCTTCTGGTCGGTCAACTTTATCAACAGTGAAAATGAAAATATACTTCCTTAGTCCAGCATCATCTATTTCTTTTATGAAACTGGCAGGAATTGGATATTTACCGACATAGACACTTTTTTGAAGTTGTTGGAACTGCATCAAAAGAAGTTCTTGACGAATAATCCTTCTCCAATGTTTTCTTTTTTCAGGAATATCAAAAATCACTATTCTTAGTTTTCCGTCCCAAGGTTTTTTTAGAATTAAATATCTGTTTTCAACATAACTCACAACTTTCTTGCCTTTGTCAGTTAAATGATAAATTTTTTGTTTTGGGTCTTTGCTGATTAAACCATCCTCTATTAAACGATAGAGGTTTGTCTCTATTGTCTTTTTCTTAAAAGTCAGTTCTTTGTAAGATTTGACACCAAACATCTGCTTCATCAATCCAAAGGCAGGATAAGAGTCGGGCAATCCTCTTAAAAAGTCCTTTCCTCCTTCTTTGAGGGAAAACAAAATATAGGAGGCAGCATTCAATCCCTGATTAAATAATCTTTGGGCAAAGTTTCTTTTTTTAAGTTGAAAAAAATATCTTTTTGTCGGCATAATAGGTTATTATTACTTCTTCAAATCGTTGCGATCGTCATAAGTTGAAGGAAGGAAAAATTCATTTTAATAAAATTTCAACGGCATAAAATCTCAACGGCATAGAATTTCAACGGCAACGAAAATGATGTAAAGGAAAAGTAAAACCAAGGCTTCTTTTTTGGTGATTTTTTGGCCGGTGCGAACGATAATTAAGAAAAATATGGCGGCTATGACCAGGAAAATCCGGGCGATAGCAAAAGGAGAAAAGTCCGTAATCTCAATGGGACAAATCAAACAAACCACGCCCAAGACCAAGGTGGCAGGCACAATAATAGAACCCATTAGATTTCCCAGGACCATCCAATTCTGACCTCTCTTAGCAGAAACAATGGCAAAATAGATTTCGGGTAAGGCATTAACCAAGCCGATGATTAAAATTCCCATTATGGGAATTGATAAGTTAAAGCTCTCAAAAAAATAAATACTGCTATTAACCAAACCTTCAGCTGCTAAAAACAGAAGGGCTAAAGCTAAAACCATTTTCCCTAAGTCCTTGACAAAGGTCTTAAACTCTCTGATAATTCCTTCGTCCGCATCTTCATAAACTTTTTTGAATCTTTCTTTTTTAGAAAAAAGCCAAAAAATATAAAGAGTAAAAGCTGAAAGCAAAACTAAGCCATCTCCCCTGCCCAATTTTCCATCTAAGATTAAAATTAAGGGCAAGATGGCCACCCCGGCGGTAAAAAGAGTGCTGGTCTGAACCATGCGACTGGGGGCAGGGAGAGTGGCTCCGGCAACCAAAACTGCCAAAGCCACAGCTAAAGTCAAATCAACCACATTCCCTCCCATTATGTCGCCCAAAGAAAGCTGAGGAATCTTATGCAAGGCAGCATTTATGCCAACAAAAAGATTGGGCAGAGAACCAACCACCGCCATAACAAAGAAAGCCAGCACAAACTCCCGCCAACCCAAATATTTAGCCATTCTTATTAAAGCGCTGACCAACCACGAGCCCGCACAAAAAAGCATCAGACACGAACCTATGAAAATAAAGATATAAAGCCAAATCATACTGTTTTTTTAGTGATGAAAAACCATTTAGTGATTTCAATCAGTAATATATTGAACAATCCCAAGCCGAGAACCAATTGCCAATCAAAAAAGTTCAGGGGCACAGTTTTTAAGAGTGTTTGTAAAACCGGCAGATAGAGGGCGGCAATGAGGGCAATTACTCCAAAAGTCCAGGCAAAGATTAAAAATTTATTAGAAAAAGGATTTATATGCCAAAGATTTCTTCTTAAACTTTTGCAAGAGAAAATATAAAACATTGAGTCAATGGTTAAACCAGCAAAGATTATGGATCTAATATGGGGAATTTCATAACCAGAATACTTTATTAACCAAAAAAATAATCCCAAAAGCAAAATATCAGTTATCAGTCCAATAATAAAAATCAAGGTCTTCATTTCTTTGGTTAAAAGAGGGGTATTGTGACCCTGGGGTTTTTGCTTCATTATGTCTTTTTCCTTTGGTTCAAATGCCAAACAAAGACTAAGTGGACCATCTTCAATCAGATTGACCCACAAAATTTGGACAGCTAAAATCGGTAAGGGCCAACCTAAAACAAGACTCACCCCAATCAAAATTACCTCGGTAAAACTATCCGAAAGTAAATAGGTAATAACCTTGCGGATGTTGTCAATAATCACTCTCCCCTCCTCAACTGCCGCCACAATAATATTAAAATTATCAGTCAGCAGAACCAAATCAGAAACCTCTTTGGCCACATCTGTGCCTGAGCCCAGGGCCACGCCAATGTCGGCTTTCTTTAAAGCCGGAGCATCATTGATGCCGTCTCCGGTCATAGCCACCACCTCTCCTCTCGCCTGCCAGGCCTCAATAATCCTCATTTTGTGCTGAGGTTCAGCTCGAGCGTAAATCTCAATATGTTTTACTTTCTTTTGGAACTCCTCGTCTGACATTGCATCCAGGTCCTTGCCCTCAATAATGTTTTCTTTTTTTGTTCTCAAGCCAATTTCTTTAGCCACGGCTTTAGCCGTAAGCAGATGGTCGCCAGTAACTAAAATAGGTCTCATGCCTGCTTTTCGGCAAAGATTGATTGCTTCTTTGGCTTCTTTTCGCAAAGGGTCTCTCAATCCAATAAAACCAACAAAGGTTAAATTGTTAACTGCCAATTTTTTTGTTTTTTTGTAAGCCACGGCTATCACCCTTAATCCTTGGCTGGTTAAATCCTCCAATTTTTTAAATAATTCTGTCTCCTTTTTTTTAGTTAATTTGGAAAGGGAAAGAATTTTTTCTGGAGCTCCACAAATATAAAGAATATTGCCTTGCTTTCCTTGGTACAAGGTAGCGATAAATTTATTCTGAGGATTAAAAGGAATTTCATCAATTTTGGGAAATTCTTCTTCCAAATCTGGTTTTCTTATTCCTATCTCTGCCCCGGCCAAAATCAAGGCTCTGTCAGTTGGTCTACCCCTAACCTTCCATAAGGGATAGGGTTTTTGAGGATTCTCAATAAAGGCTTCGTTACAAAGAACGGCAATGGTTACGGCTAAAACTTGGTCTGGGTCTTTTTTAGTTTTAAAAACTTCCGGCCATTTCTTTTTTTCCTCCTCCGCAATCTCTTTTCTTAGAGTTGAGGTTTTAGCCACAACCATTTTGCCTTCTGTTAAGGTTAAGGTTTTGTCGGTGCAAATTGTTGAAGTGCTGCCCAGGGTTTCCGCGGCCACCAATTTTCTGACCAGACCCTTCTTCTTTAAAATCCTTTCCATGCCCAAGGCTAAAATAACGGTCATGGCCACGGGCAGGCCTTCGGGGATGGCCGCTACTGCCACGGCCACCGCGGTTTCAAACATTTCCAAGAATTTCCTTTCCCTTAAGAGCCCTCCTAAAAAAATTAAAATACAAACCAAGGCAATGACCACCCCAATTATTTTACTGAGCCGAGCTAATCTCTTTTGAAGAGGAGTTTTTTCTTCTTTGGTCTCTTTAACTAAAATGGCGACTTTACCTATTTCGGTACCACACCCAATAGCCGTCACCACTGCCTTGGCTTTCCCATCTTGCACCAAACATCCCATATAGACCATATTATCCCGGTCAGCTACGGGAGTGTTCTTTGGTAAAATTTTGAGCGTTTTTTGTGCTGCCAGCCACTCTCCGGTCAAAGGGGCCTCGTTTATTTTTAAATCACGACTCTCAAGCAATCTTGCATCAGCCGGAACCTTGTTTCCGGCAGAGAGCATGATAATATCGCCTTTAACCAGCGCCTTGGAACCAATTTCTTTCTGATGGCCATCTCTAATGACTTGGGCTTCAATCTTAACTACTTTCTTCAGTTTTCTTAAAGCACCAGTGGCTTTATTTTCCTGCCAAAAACCAACCACAGTGTTTAAAACCACAGCCCCAAAAATAACAATGGCATCGGTAAATTTTTGAAAAAGTAAAACTATTATTCCTGCCACCACCAAAATATAAATCAAAGGACTCTTGAACTGGGTCAAAAATATTCTTAGTTTTGACAAGGGTTTTTCTTCAGGAAGAACATTGGAACCTGACTTTTTTCTTCTCTCCCTTACTTCGTCCTCAGTTAAACCCTGCTCAATGTCTGAGTTTAATAACTTTAATACTTTTTGCCTTGAAAGACTGTGCCAACTATTGTTAGCCATATTACTTTTATTTTAACATTTTAACAAAAATTAACAAAAAAATTGGCTATCTCCAAGCCAATCAAAAAAAACAAACTGTAACAAAATCAAATTTCTTTTATTTCAAGAATATATGTTTATACATTAGCGAATCAAGGTTCTTGAGCGAAGCGAGAGGTTCTTAATTCAAGAATATGTGATTATTCCTTAGCGAATCAAGGTTCTCGAGCGAAGCGAGAGGTTCTTAATTCTTCCACTATCTTGGACATCTCCATTTCTTGGGAGCCGTCGATGAGGATGAGGTCGCCTTGCCTAAGTTCTTTTTGCAGGGCCAGGCCGGCCTCTTCCGGCTGCATAAACTGGAAAACTTTTCCTTGGCTCATCCCCTGTATGATAGCTCCTTGAGTAATAAACTTGGCGCGCGCGCCTACTGTAAAAAGCAAATCGCAAGACCCGGCTACTTTCTCACCAATGGCCTCATGTGACTGAGTGGTATATTTGCCAATGCCCAAAACATCGCCCAAAACAGCAATTTTTCTGCCAGAAGCAGGGATTTTTCCTAAAATTCCCAGAGCCTCAACCATAGAAAAAGGGTTGGCATTGGCACTATCATCTAAAATTTGGGAATTTTTTATCCCCTTAATTAGTCGCATCTTGCCGGGAAGGGATTGATAAAACCTGAGGGTCTGAGAGAGTTTCACTAAATTAATATCTAAGACCATTCCCACAGCAGTAGCTGCCAGCACGCTATACATCTGTTTTTTGCCAAAAAGATTCTCCAGCCAAATCGGAACAATATTTCCTTTATAATTGAGTTTAAAATTTGTTCCCTTTTCACTTATATGAATATCACTTGCTTGAAAATCTGTTGCTTCAGAAAGGCCAAAAGTTAAAGCAGGGGTTTTGCTCTCATCCTTTATCTCCCTGACCGTCTCATCATCAGCATTCAAAACCAAATGTGCTCGCCTCGCCGAAAACGGCGAGGCGAGGCGGGCCTGCTTTGGCAAAACTTTAGCCAACTCTATTACCCTGACCACATCTTTTTTCTCCCCAGCAAACAAAACCTCATCAGCAGGTATCTCGCCTACGGCAGTAATCACTAAAATAGTTTTTCTTGCTTTTTTCACAAAAAAAAGGTCAGGAATGCCTTCTAAAATTAAAAATTTTGTTTTGCCAAAGTGCTTTTTTAGAACTTGAAAAATCGCCTCAGCCGCACAAGCCCGACCCTTGCCAGTGACAACGATTAGTATGGGACGTTTAATAAGAAATAAAAGTTTGGTGAGAAAACTCATATGTATATTTTATTCATAATCCGGTGGAATTTGCCAATAATCAATGATATATTTGGCTAATTGTTGAAAAATAGGCACAGCCGAGTATTCAGCTGTTCTTGTTTTTGGATTGTTTAGTTTTATTAAGATTAAAAATTTGGGGTCAAAAGCGGGAGCAAAACCAACAAAGGTCTGCACGGTTTCATCAGAATAGTCTGATTTATCAATTCCCAGAGCTGACCAGGGCACTTGAGCGGTTCCGGTCTTGCCCGCAATATAATATCCTGGAATTTGCGCTCCCTTGGCAAATCCATTCTTGACCACACTAACCAGCATGGCTGTTAATTGAAAGGCTGTTTTGGGAGAGATAACGTCTTCCATTCTCTCAGTCCCCTCCATCCCCTCTACCAGATGAGGTTTAATCATCTTTCCTCCATTGGCAATGACACAATAAGCCCTGACTAATTGAATGGGGGTCATGGCAATTCCCTGGCCAAAGGAGGCCGTGGCAAAATTTATTTCATAGCCCTTTTTGAATTCTAAATTAGCAGAAAAAAACTCCTCTTGTAAATCAATTCCAGTGGGCTGAAAAAATCCGAACTTTTCAATATAGCTGAGAAAAAGCTCATGACCCAGCTGCTGTTCAATAAAAATAGCGCCGGTGTTAATTGATTTTTCTAAAACCTCGGTCATTGATCTCCACCCCCAAACGTTTTCACCATAATTGCGAACAATATCCTGGCCAATTTTTACATAACCTTTATCCTCATAAAGGGTCTGCGGAGATATCTTCTCTTCCTCAAGAGCGGCAGCCATGGTGATGGATTTAAAAACAGAGCCGGGCTCAAAAAACTTCTGGATAGCTCCGTTCTGAAAAATTTCCATGTCTTCCACTTCCGAATAAAGGTTGGGATTAAAATTGGGGAAATGCGCTAACGCCTTTACTCGCCCCGACTTAGGATTAATAACCAAGATTTGTCCCTCTTTGAAATCTAACCTTTCTTGGTAGGCTTCTAATAATCTCTCTGCCTCAAACTGAATATTGTAATCTAAAGTCAAAATAAGGTCTGTTCCTTTCTCTCTTTTTGTTCCCTCTAAAATGTCGTTGTAATACCCTTCTATGCCGTATTGACCCTTGCCTTCTCCTCCGACAAATCCAATTATTTGAGAAGCAAAAGCTTCCTGCAGATAATAGCGCAAAGTTTCTTCTTTCAAATAAATCCCTGGTAAATTTTCTTTTTTTAAACGAGCTTCTTCTTCTAAAGAAAGTTTATTTTTGAGCAACTGATAAAACCTTTCGTCTCTTTTGATTTTTTCTAAAATTACATCTTTGTCTAAATCAAGTATCTGGCTCAGAATCTGGCTTGTTTCTTCTTTATTTTCAATTTCTTGGGGACAACTATAAACTAAGGGCCAATTTTTGTTGATGGCCAAGGGATATAAATTGTCTTCTTTGTCTTTTAAAAATATCTCTCCCCTATTTTTCGTTGTCTCTTTAACAATTTGTTGCTGACCCCTGGCTAAAGCTTTATAAAAATCGTGATTTAAAATTTGAAGAAAAACTAAACGGCCAATAATAGCCGCCCCAAATAAAATGATAAAAGTCAGAACTAAATTGATACGCCAGTTCCGCATTATTTCTAAGCGTTATTTCTTGGCCACCGCGCCTTCTAAAACTCGGATGTAATGAATCTTGTTGCCTACTTTTTCAAAATTGAGATTCTTGACTAAGGTTTCAATCCTTTCCAAAGAATTAGTCTGAGAGAACTCAATTTCCAAGGCCTTGTTTTGTTCAGAGAGTTCTTCTATTTTGTTCTGCTCAGCTTGGAAAGTAAATGCTCTCTCATTCATGGAAATAACCTGGAAGACATAAAAACCTAAAAGCACCAAGATTAAAACCAAACTCAGAAACCAGAAGAGTTTTAAGTTTATTGGGTACAAATGATTTGGAGATAAAGTTTTGGTCATAGTTTTTTTGCCGCTCTCAATCTTGCCGAGCGTGAGCCAGGATTTTTAGAAATTTCGCTTTGGTTCGGCCGAATTGGTTTTTTAGTTAATATTTCTATTAATCCTTTGCCGCTATTTTTTCTTAAAAAATTTTTACAAATTTTGTCTTCTAAAGAATGAAAAGAAATGGTTACTAATCTCCCTTCAGGTTCCAAGATTCCTTGGGCTTGGGGTAGAGCTTTTTTTAAATTATTCAATTCATCATTAACAGCGATTCTTAAGGCCTGAAAGGTTTTGGTAGCCGGGTGAATTTTTTTGTGGTGATACCAACTCGGCGTTGCCTGCTTGATGATTTTTACTAATTGGAAAGTTCTTTTAATCGGCTTTGCTTTCCTTGTCTTGACGATTTCTTTAGCAATTCTCCTGCTAAACCTTTCCTCACCATATTCTTTAAGGATTTTCTCAATTTCTTTCTCTTCCCATTTATTAACAATCTCTGCCGCTGTCATCTTATAACACATATACGACGGCCGTCGTATATGTGTTACATTATAACGCATGTCTAAGGGTTCGTCTTTTTGAAAGGTGAATCCCCTACCGCTTTTTTCCAAATGCCAGCTGGACATACCCAAGTCAAACAGAATTCCAGCAACAGGCCCAAAATTTTCTCTCTTAACAATCTCTTTTAAGTTTGTATAAGAATCATTAACTAAAACTAATCTTTTTGAAAATTGAAAATTGAAAATTGAAAATTCCGCCATCTCTGATTTCAGTTTTTGATAAAGTTCAGGGTCGATCTCAATTCCTAATACTTTCCCGCTTGGCTTATTCTCCTCAAGGATGGCGGCCGTATGCCCGCCTCCGCCAAAAGTAGCGTCAATAAAATTCTCATTGGGCTTGGGCTCTAAATACTGAAGAACTTCTTTTTGAAGAACTGGTTTGTGAATCACGGTTTTTTAAATTCCTAATTCTGTCAGTTTGCTCACCATCTCCCCTACTTGCTTTTCTTTCTTTTCTTTATACTGCTTCCATTTGCTGTTGTCCCAAATCTCTAAACGGTTGGAAAGACCTAAAATGGCTACTTCTTTTTTAAGACCAGCGTATTTTTTCAAATAGTCGGGAAGCAAAATTCTTCCTAATTTATCAAACGCCACATCAACGGCTCCCGCCAGCATAATTCTGGCAAATCCCCGGGCGTCAACCTGGCTGGCTGGCAGTTCTTGTAATTTTTTGGCTAATTTGGCCCATTCGTTTAATGGATAAACCACTAAGCAACCGTCTATCCCTCTGGTAACAACTGCTTTTCTGCCTAAAGACCGACGGAACTTAGCCGGAATGGCTAACCGTTTCTTCTGGTCTATTGAATATATGTATTCGCCTATAAGCATAAAGTTATCCACAGAAAGAGGTAGTTTTCCCCATAGTTTTCCACAACTACCCACTAATACTCCTTTATACTCCTTTCCCAACCACTCGTCAACCCCTGTCAACCTTAAAAATCGCCTTACTTATCCACAAATTATACCCAATAGAAAAGCGTGACATATAATGTCACGCTTGCCGAGCTAAACACCTAAAAATTGACGGATTTGAAGTCGTTTTCTTTATCTTTGCTGTTGTTCTCTTTGGGAAGTCCGTTTTCCTCCTCGTTCTCGGGCAAGTAGACCTCGCGGGGTTTGGCGCCCTCAGCCGGGCCAACCAAGCCATCTTCCTCCAACATATCAAGTAAGCGGGCGGCTCTAGCGTAACCTAATCTCAACCGGCGCTGCAGTAAAGAGGCCGAGGCCTTTTTGGCTTCAAAAACTATTCTTTTGGCTTCTTCATAAAGAGGGTCTTCAGTGCCAGAAAAACTTTTAATCTCCCCTACTCTCTCTAAGGTATTACTTAAGCTTTCGGATACTTCTTTTGCTGCATTTTCATCTTTATCAAGAAGAGGAGCAGGTGTTTTTGACTTAATGTGCTGAACAACTTTTTTAACTTCTTTCTCGGAAATATAGGTGCCTTGAATTCTTTTGGGCTTTTGGGCCTCAGCTGAAAGAAAAAGCATGTCTCCCAAACCCAAAAGTTTTTCCGCGCCGGCTATATCCAAGACCGTTCTGGAATCAACTTGAGAAGCAACCTGAAAAGTAATGCGAGAAGTTATATTGGCTTTAATCAACCCAGTAATTACTTCCACTGAGGGTCTTTGAGTAGCCACTATCAAATGTATTCCTACGGCTCTGGCCATTTGCGCTAATCTGACAATGCCGGCCTCCACTTCCCTGCCCCTTGAGGCCATCAAATCTGCCAATTCATCGATAATGAGCACGATATAGGGCATAGGTTCTAAATCTTTTGTTCTATTGTAGCTATTTATATCCCTGGCTCGGGCTGCTGACAAAATATCAAACCTTCTTTCCATTTCTTGGGTCAGCCATTTTAAAACATTAATGGTCTTCTGAGCCCCAAAAATTACCGGACACAAAAGATGAGGCAGATCATTATAAATTGGAAATTCTACTCTCTTGGGGTCTACTAAAATAAATCTCAAAAGATCAGGTCCCTGTTGGTACAAGAGAGTCAAAATTATACTATTTAAACAAATTGTTTTGCCGGTTCCCGTACTACCAGCTACTAAAAGATGGGGCATATGGGCTAGGTCAGCATAAATAGGTAAGCCAGAGACATCCCTTCCTAAAGCCAAATTGAGATAGGCAGAGGAATCTTGGAAATTACGGTTCTCTAAAATATTTCTCAAGCGCACTGTCACCCTTCTTTTATTGGGAATTTCAATACCTACCAATGGTCTGCCCGGAATGGGAGTTTCAATTCTTAGAGGGTGGGCCGCCAGAGCTAAAGCCAGGTCGTTGTTAAGCGCTGTAATCTTGGATAGCTTTATGCCTTCAGCTGGCTTGAAGGTGTATTGCGTGACCGTGGGCCCAATATTTACTTCTGACATCTCTACTGGAATATCAAAATTCTCTAAGGTTCTTTTAATAATGGCTGAGTTTACTCTGATATCTCCGGAAGCAGGAGAGCCCCGGTCCGCTTCAAGTAAATCCAAAGGAGGGAGTTGATAAGCTGAGGGCTTGATTTTCTCGGCTTGAGACTCAATCTCTAAAGGGACTCTGGCTGCTTTGTCCTTCATTATTCTTATTTCGGGCTCAACTTCTTCAACCTTAAATTTTGGTTGAAATATTCTTTTAATCAGGGGGCGAGGTTCTTCCTCCAACTCTTCTAATCTCTCTCTCCTAGAAATTAAAATCTTCTTTTTCTCTGGCCTGAGTACCTGGAAAACTATTAATCCTCCCACCAAGCTCAGGCCCGCAAAGATGATAATACTTATCCACAATCCAAATCCTTCAAGTATTGGCCAAGAAATCAAATAACCCAACCAGCCTCCCTGGTTCATATCTGAATTTAAGCTCCCCAAAATTCCAGAAATACCCAAAATCAAAAGTAACATGGCCAAAAAGACCAAGATTTTTCTTCTGTATTTAGAGCTAAAAAAGATCAGACCGCCTAAAATAAAAATCAAGGGAAGTAAAAAGATTGTTTTACCTACCAAAGAAAGGAGAACGTTTTTCAGACGTTCACCACCTGGCCCGGCTTTACCAAAAAAAGCCAGCACCACAATTATAGCCAGCAAAAACATAACCAAGCCCCAGATCCATTGCCGGACCTTGGAAGGCAGTAAAGGTTTCTTTGTCTTCTTGTCTTTTTTGTGTTTCTTTTTTTTAGCCATGTTATTTCCTAAATCCTGTGCCAGCTGGTATCAACTTCCCTATTATAACATTTTCTTTAAGTCCTCTCAATTTGTCCTCTTTTCCTTCAATGGCAACAGCAATTAAAACCTTTGAGGTCTCTTGAAAAGAGGCGGCAGACAAAAAGCTCTCAGTGGTCAAAGCCACTTTAGAAATGCCCAACAAAAGAGGTGAAAAGGTGGCCTGTTTAAGTTTTGCTTTTTTTAGTTTAATATTTTCTTCAAGGAACTTCGCCCTCTCCATTACCTCCCCAGGGCTAAAGATACTGTCTCCCTTATCTTCTATTCTTACCCGAGACAACATTTGCCGCACTATCACCTCAATATGTTTATCATGAATGGTGGCGCCCTGGGAAACATAAATTCCTTGAATCTCTTTGATGATATATGGCCATGTTCCAGCAAAGCCGGCCACTTTAAATAGTTCTTTCAGGTCTAAATTTCCCTCACAAAGCTGAGCACCAGAAACAACCAAATCGCCTGGTTTGACCCAAATAGCCTGCCCTCGCGGAATCTTATATTCAATGATTTGGGTCTTTTCAGCTTTCTTTTTCTTTTGCTCTTTAGTTCTTCCGTTCTTTAGTTCTTTAGTTTTTATTTTAATTACTCCCTCCGACGTTATCTCCAACACTTTGCCTGCTTGCTGAGCCAACATTGCTTTGCCTCCAGGGAGCCGGGCTTCAAAAATCTCTTCCACTCTGGGCAGTCCTGAGGTAATATCTCCTCCACCGGCTACTCCTCCGGTATGAAAAGTCCTCATCGTTAACTGAGTGCCCGGCTCGCCAATCGCTTGAGCAGCCACAATTCCAACTGCCTCTCCCAGCTTGACCAGTCGATTTCTTCCAAGATCCCAACCATAACATTGTTGGCAAACCCCTCGTATGGATTTACAAATTATGGGAGAACGCACTCGAATTTTCTCGATTCCTCCCTTAATTATCTGGTCAGCGGCTCTGCCATCAATAATTTCTCCTTTCTTGACAATACCTTTTACGTCCTCCAAACTTACTCTTCCTAAAATCTTAAAAAGAAAATTCTGACTAATTTCATCAGCGTCTTCTCTAAATACTTCAACTCCGACTTTATCGCCACAATCTTTCTCAGAAACGGTAACCTCATGGGAAACATCAACCAGCCGTCGGGTTAAATAACCGGCTGTGGAAGTACGTAAAGCAGTATCGGCTGTTCCCTTACGAGCGCCATGGGTTGAGATAAAATATTCCAGGACATTAAGCCCCTCTTTATAGGAACTCTTTACCGGTAATTCAATTATCATTCCTGCTGGATTAATCACCAATCCCTTCATGCCAGCCATCTGAACAGGCTGGACCCAACTTCCTCTTGCCCCGGACTCAACAATAGAAAAAACAGAGGTCTGAGATAATGCTTCCGGTACCAGTTTCTCAATTTCTGATTTTGTTTTCTGCCAAATTTCAATGGTTTTAGCACTTTGCTCCTCTTTTGATAAAAGGCCTTTTTGAAGATAGCTGTTGGTCTTCTCTATTTCTTGTTCGGCTGATTGAATAATTTTTTCTTTTTGGGGAGGAACAATCAGATCATCCATGCCCCAGGAAATCCCGGATTGAGTAGAAGCTTCAAAACCTAAATCTTTGATTTTATCTAAAGTGGTCTGAGTTATTTGGGTAGAATAATGGGCAATCATCTCAGCCACTACTTGCTCCAGCTTCTTTGAGTTTATGGACTCGTTTAAAAATGGGTAGTCGGAAGGCAGGGTCTCATTGAAAATAATCCGGCCAACAGTGGTTTCTATAAACGACAACTTTGTTGTCGTCCTGAGCACTTTGCTACCGCTCAGCACGGGCTCCGTGAAGGATCCCGTGACTCTTACTTTAATCTTGGCTTTCAAATCTATTTCGCCAAACTCATAGGCTAGTAATGCTTCTTCGGGCGTCCCAAATATTTTGCCCTCTCCTCTGGCTCCTTCTCTGAGCTGTGTTAAACAGTAACAACCCAGAGCAATATCTTGAGTGGGACGAACAACAGGAGCCCCAGTGGCGGGTTTCAGCAAATTCAAAGCAGAGAGCATTATTTCCTTGGCTTCTTTTTGAGCCCCGTCTGAGAGGGGTACATGGACAGCCATCTGGTCGCCATCAAAATCAGCATTAAAGGCTTTACAAACCATGGGAGGGATTTGAATAGCTTCGCCCTCAATGAGAACTGGCTGAAAAGCCTGAATGCCCAGCCGATGCAAAGTTGGAGCTCGATTGAGTAAAACTAATTTATCCTCAACTACCTCCTCCAAAGCTGCCCAGACTTCATCTATTTCCTCCTCTATCAATCGGGAGGCACCGCGAATATTGTAAGCTAATTCTCTGTCCAAAAGTTTTTTAATCACAAAGGGTTTAAAGAGTTCCAAAGCCATTTTCTTGGGCAAACCCACCTGATTGAGTTTTAACTCGGAGCCGATGACAATAACCGACCTCCCAGAGTAATCAACCCTTTTTCCCAAAAGATTCTGACGGAATCTGCCCTGCTTACCTTTGAGCATGTCAGCCAAAGATTTGAGCAGCCGTCTCCCGCCGGTAGTTGCGGTCGTTGTCTGCCCTTTTCTCATGCCATTATCAATCAAAGCGTCAACTGCCTCCTGCAACATTCTTTTTTCGTTTCTAATAATCACCTCGGGAGCATTAATCTCCAAGAGATATTTGAGCCGGTTATTTCTATTAATTACCCTGCGGTAAAGGTCATTGAGGTCAGAAGAAGCATATCTTCCACCATCTAATTGAACCATGGGTCTTAAGTCAGGCGGGGAAACTGGCAGAACAGTCAAAAACATCCATTCGGGCCGAACGTCAGCTTTGAGCATTCCTTGAATCATTTTTAGTCTCTTTAAAATTTTTCTTTGCTGGAGAGCGGTGCTTTTTTCTGCTTGTTTTTGAAGGAGAGACACCTGTTTTTTCAAATCAATGCCTTCAAACATTTTCCTCAAGGTTTCCGCTCCGGTGCCCGCCTCAAAAACTTCGCCATATTTCAAAGAAAGATTATGATAATCAATTTCAGATAAAATTTTTAAAGGTTTCAACTCCAAAACCTCCTCTCTGGCTCTATCCCGAGCCGCCTTTAATCCTTGTAAAAGAGTATTTAATTCTTTTTTTGTTTTTTTGCCTGCCCCGTAGGGCCGCGGAGCGGCTCCTTCGGGGTTTTTTTGTTTTTTTGTTTTTAGTTTTATTTTGTATTCCTTCTCAATAGCTTCCAAAGTTCTCTTTTTTGCCTCTTCTGAAACCTTAGTGATAATATAACTGGCAAAATAAATCACCCGTTCTAATTGAACCATGGGAATATTTAAAAGCATTCCCATTCTTGAGGGAACACCTCTTAAAAACCAAATGTGACTACAGGAGGTAGCCAGTTTAATATGGCCCATTCTCTCTCGTCTAACCGAAGATTTTGTTACCTCCACTCCACATTTGTCACAGATAATGCCCTTGTATCTGATTCTTCGGTATTTACCACAATAGCATTCATAATCTTTCTCCGGGCCAAAAATTCTTTCACAAAACAGCCCGTCCTTTTCTGCCCTCTGAGTGCGGTAATTAATGGTCTCGGGCTTAATAACCTCGCCATGCGACCATGACAAAATCTCCTCCGGCGAAGCAAGACGAATACGAATTGACTCAAGATCAGCTACTTTCATAGTTCTAATTTACAATTTTACTATGCGAAATTTCCTTTTTTAATCTGCGGAGGTCCGTCCTCCGCTCGCTTCTTTAATCATATTACACCACCTCCCCTAAATAACACTTCTCGCCCCCACACCAGAACTTCGTTTGGTGTGGGGACTTCGCCTGTTTTCTACACTACCTCTGCGAGGTAGCAGGCTTCACAATAGACAATCTCTGGTCGGTCAGGAGCATAG
>JAUWAW010000008.1 GCA_030601865.1 Candidatus Nealsoniibacteriota bacterium
TCCGCGGATTGCTTACGCGATTTCCGTGGAATCATTCTCCGCTCACAGTTCACTAAAGTTTAATGAACTCTGAGTGGAGGAGGACCGTATGATGTTGATGAAATACGATGTTGATGTGGTCCTCCTCATTATAGCATACCCCTCTGAATTTGTCAAGTTTTGGGTATCAAAAAATCGCAAATAAGGCGATTAGATGATACGGCTCGGTCTCTCGATAAAAAATATTCAAAGCTGCGGGGCTAGGATTCGAACCTAGATAGTTGGATCCAAAATCCAAAGTCCTACCATTAGACGACCCCGCAAAAAGTTTATACTACTCCCCTGCCCCGATGGTTTCCATAATAGCCAGTTCTAAAGCCAGTTGAGGTATGGGCGAGTATTTTATTTTATTGTTTGCTTCCAAGAAAAGTTTTAGGATGTCTCTCAGCTCGCTTTCTTCAAAAAACTTAATCTGGTGCCCCAATTTTTCCTCCTCTTCTTTGGTCAAACCAGAAAGAACAGGGTTGGCTGAATCCAGACCAATTTTTAGAATCAGCCCCTGCCTTAAATACTTAACTAAGGCCTGGGAAAATTGTTGGGGACCATATCCTTTTTCCAGGATTTTATTCAAAAAGTCAATGGCTTCAGCCCCCTTACGTTCGGAAATAAAATCAACCAACTGACCGACTATTTTTGTATCAATAATGCCCAAAAGCTCTTTGATGCCTGGCGCTTTGATTACCCTGTCTCCTTCAAAATTCTCTGCGATGGTCAAAACCTGATTTAACAAACTCTCGCCATCTCTTAGAGAACCGCCAGAGTTAAGGGCAATTATTTCCAGGGCTTCTTTTTCAATCTTTGCTTTTTCAGCCTGGCAAAGAAAATCCAACCGCTTGACAATTTCCGGCAAAGTCAATTTGCGAAAATCAAATCGCTGGCAGCGGGAAATAATAGTGGGAATCATTTTATGAATCTCGGTGGTGGCTAAAACAAAAATGGCATGAGCCGGCGGTTCTTCCAAGGTTTTCAAAAGGGCATTGGCCGCATCCTTACTGAGCTGATGCGACTCATCAATTATAAAAACCTTGTATTTGGATTTGGTCGGAGAGAAACGGATACCATCTCTCAATTCCCTCATCTCGTCAATGCCGCGATGGGAGGCTGCGTCAATTTCAATCAAATCCATGGCCCTGCCAGCCATAATTTCTTGGCAAGAAGAACACTGATTACAGGGTTCAAAATGACCCTCTCCTCTGCCCTGGCAATTGACGGCCTTAGCCAAAAGCCGCGCCATGGTAGTTTTCCCACTGCCCCTCGGTCCAGAAAACAAATAAGCATGGGAAACCATTCCCCAAGAGATGGCATTGGTCAAGGTTTGCTTCACATGCTCCTGCCCAACAATCTCAGAAAATCTCTGCGGCCGATATTTACGATATAAAACTAAATTGCTCATTTTTTAAAAACAATAAATTTATACCCCAGGAAATTCCAGGTGCAAACTAATAGAACAGCCACAATGGCGCCGACATTTGCCCAGATCTTTGCTGATATGCCCCATTGCGGCCCAATGATATTGACGATAAATGAAGCAATACCAACATTAAGCAAAAATCCAATAGCAGTGAGCCCATAGAACTTTACAAATTCCCCTGGAGCCATATCTCTTTTATCTTTTCTAAAAGTCCAGAATCTGTTCAGAAAATAAGAGTTTACCACGGCCACACTGAAAGAGGCAGTTTTAAAAACAGGATAATACCAACCAGAACTTTTGCCAAAAATCCACATTAAAAGATTCAATATACCAAGGTCAATAAAGACATTGGAGACCCCGCTTAGAACAAACTTAGCAACCTGGAAAATAACTGGAATTCTGCGAGCCAAAACCTTAGCCAGCCAGATGCCAAGAATCGCCAGCAAAGGCAGAATAAAAACTACCAGCCAGAGAAAAGGAACTTTTTGCAGCTCCTCTATAGTTCCTGAAATCCCCAAAAGAATCAAAGCCACCATCTCCCCAATCACCAAAGCAACTAAAAAATCTGTCCTTCTCATTCAATCTATTTTATCACGAACTTCCCAAAAAATCAAAAAATGCTACAATAATAACAATAATATTAATATGCTCAAACTATACAATACGCTCTTGCGGAAAAAACAAGTTTTTAGGCCAGGAAAAGACAAAAAAGTAAACCTTTTTGTGTGCGGACCCACAACATATGACTTTTCTCATTTGGGCCATGCCAGGACCTATATTGTTTTTGATATGATAGTTAAATATTTGAGGCAAAAGGGCTACAATGTTTTTTATTTACAAAATATTACCGATGTTGACGATAAAATTATTAAACGAGCTAAAGAGGGAAAAGTTTCTTGGAAAGTTTTAGTTCGCAAATTTGAAAGAGAATATCTAAAAGATATGAAAGCTCTAAATATAAATAACGTTACCAAGTATGCCCGAGCCACCGACCATATCAAAGAGATTATCAGCCAGGTCAAACGACTAAAAGACAAGGGATTTGCTTACGAATTAAAAGATGGTATTTACTACGATATTTCTAAATTCAAGGAGTATGGAAAATTATCCAGGAGAACAGTTTTGCAGGCAGAAGATGCGGTCTCCCGTATTGATGAAGCCAAAGAAAAAAGAAACAAAGGCGATTTCTGCTTGTGGAAGTTCTCCAAACCCGATGAACCAAAATGGCCCAGTCCGTGGGGACCTGGCCGGCCCGGCTGGCACATTGAAGACACAGCCATTACTGAAAAATACTTTGGTCCCCAATATGATATTCACGGCGGCGGCCAGGATTTAATCTTTCCCCACCATGAAGCTGAGATTGCCCAAATGCAAGCCATATCCGGCAAAAGCCCGCTCGTCAAATACTGGTTGCACACTGGTTTTCTCACAATTGACGGACAAAAAATGTCAAAATCATTGGGTAATTTCATTACCATCAGGGACTTCCTGAAAAAAGAAACGCCAGAAACTCTGAGAATGCTTGTTTTTTCCTCTCATTACCGCTCCCCTATTGATTTTTCCAAAAAAGCAATCCAGCAAGCTAGAAAAAACTTAGCTAAACTTAATACCTTCCCAATAGGTAAAGTTAATATTTCAAAAGCAATGGAAGATGACTTTAATACTCCTGAGGCCTTGGCTGCCATTTTTAAAGCTAAAAAATGGACTCCGGAAATTGAAACTGTTTTTGCTATTTCACGCCAAGACATAAAAATCCCTGAAAAAATAAAAAAACTTGTCCAGAAACGTGAACAAGCCCGCAAACAAAAAAACTGGAAAAAAGCAGATGTCATAAGAAAGGAGATACAAAAACTCGGCTATAAGATTGAGGACACTAAAAAAGGAACAAAGCTAAAAGAAATTGATTAACTTTTCTAAAAAAAGGAGGATACCGAGGCAAAATTCTCATCGGTATCCTTTCATTTTTGCTCTCCCTTCCAGCCGTAGGACTCTAAGGTTCCCTGAATAGGAGAACTTAAGTCAAAACTCAACTGAGTTTTATACTTGCCTTTTATCAAGGCATTCAGCGCATTCGCTAACTGCCTTAATTGCGCCCTCCTTTTAGCTCGGTTATAATTTAAACCCATCTCCAACAGGAGGCGGTCCAAGACCTCCGTCCTAATGGTTATCTTGTGGGTGATGGGATCGCCGAAGGGATGAATATATTGTAACTGAGCTTCAATGGCCGGCAAGTCGTCAATAAAGCCCTTGAATTTTCCCTTATTCTTTACCCAACCGTAAGATCGTATGGAACGACATATATAATCCTCCATCTGCCTCCGATCGGAAGCTAAAGGTCTTTTTATGGGGAGGATTAACTCCTGTCCGTTCCAACGGCAAAACATCACCTTCCAATCGGTCATAATAGCCCTTTCAGAACCCCAAAGGATATGCCCTATGTGGAACTTTGTGGGCAGATAATACTTGTCAAGCCGAAGGGCTAAAACACAATCTACGTGTCTCCGCCCCGTCTCCCTGGTGGGCGAAACCGACACCTCAAAAAAGTGGCGTCTATCCGCTTTTCCATCTCCATCGTCAAAATGGATTAGGAACATTGCCCATGAAGCATAAGCGAGAAGTTTTAAATACTTCCGCCAAGGATCACCTTTTATTGACAAGAAGGGCAATTCTTGCCCAAGGGCTTTTTCCATTTCTTTCACCAGGAGAGAAAAAACCAGGTCAGCCCGATTGTAATTTCTCATCCACTTTGAAGGAGTCAAGCAAATGTCACCAAGCCATTCTCCCAATTCTCTGATGTCAGAACGAGCTTGTTCTGAAATGTACGGCCTCCTCAGAATCAAAAACTGGAAGGCCTTGTGAGATTTTGCGCCAAATTGCAGCTGTGTGGTGTCCAGCTTCAGAACGTTCTCATTTACTTCTGTTCTCTTGACGGTTTCTTGAAGTCGTTTGAAGGCAGCAGGAAGAGAATCCCTTTTCCTGGGTTTAATTGCCTCTATGTCTTCTAAACAGACGCAAACCTGCCCTTTTAATGCATTATTAACATCTTGCACAACCAACATTGCTTCTTGTTGGCTATACGCCTCTCCGCATTCGATAAGTGTGTTGGCCAGTGAGGGCCAAAAAGTCCAAGCCCTCAAGATAAACTCTTTGGCTTCAGAGTCCAGCTCCTCATTCAAAAAAACATCTTCAAAGCGAAGATCTACTGGAAAATGGAAGGTTAACTGCTCAGCCACTCTTTTCACCTCCTTTCAGAGAAAACAGAAAAACTCTCTTAACTATCCTAACAAATTGTTAAAGAAGCAATTTTACTTTCTGTTCTTGTTGGCGCTTGTTTTGACCTGGCCATTGGGAATGGAATGAATCAGGCCTTCGTTGTCTTGTAAAATAGTCCGCCGAAGTGTAACTTCCTTAACTTTTCCCTCAATCTTGGCAATAATCACTGTATCGCCTACCCGGTACTGGTCTTCCAGCACAATAAAAACACCGGAAATATAATCCTGAATTAAACTGCGCGCGCCCATACCAACTGCCAAACCAATCAAACCAGCCCCTGCTAAAATAGGCCCGATATTAATGCCAAATTCAGGAACTACTGTGGTAATGGCAATAATCCAAACAGTGAACTTAAAAGTACTAACGAAGATACTGTTTAGAGTATCTTCTCTTTTTTTCTCAGCAACTTCGTCTTTGCCATGAACTACTTTTCTGATAAGCCGCTTAATAAAAATCTTGCCAAAACGGCTAACTATTTGGGCGGCAATCAAAATGACTAAGATTTTAATCCCATGAGCCAAACCCCAGGATATTAAATTTTGCAAAACATTTTGAAAATCCATAACCATGTCTATTATACAAGATTAGAACTTTTTTTTCAAGCAAATCCTGACGCTGATTTCTAGCGGCCCGCGCTCCGCGCGGGCGGCAACGGGGACGGCGACGCCCACGGCTCCGAAAAGAACCCCCTCACTCTGGTAGAGTGAGGGGGTCGCCAAACCCAGCAAAAATTTATTCATTTTTAGAAAAGAATTTTTACCCTTCACCTTTTTTCTAAAAAGGTGAAGGGTTTAGCGGCGGGCAAAACAAAAGCGGCGCCGAAGGCACCGCAATTCTCAAAGTGTACAAACAAGCGGAAGGGACAGGACTCGAACCTGCAAGGGGTAAAACCCCGCCAGTTCTCCAAACTGGTGCCTTAGCCATTCGGCACACCCTTCCCTTGCCCTCCGTAGCTTTTTAGCGAAGGAGGGTTATTTCGGCAGTTCTGCGATTAGTTTTGTAATCACCGGATGCTGGACAGCGAATTTGTATTTGAGAAGTTTAAGAATTGTTAAGAAATCTTCAATTTCCTCGCGCAAAGTTTCCGGACCAGTAAATACTTCAAATGCCTCTTCTAAAAGGTTTTTAACATAATTATTGAGAATTTCAAAATCGGCCTGCTCTTTTAAGTATTTAATTATTTTTTGAAACTCTCCCCTATCCAGCCAGATGCCGCGGCAGACACTGCAGACATCAACTTTTACCCCCACACCATAACGGGGGCTTTTTTTATTAATTTTAGCGCCTCTGACGCTTTGCCCCCGTTTGGTGTGGGGGTGAATTCTTGACCTTCCATATCTTATCTCATAAAGCGGCAAGCGACAAGAAGGACAAAGCTTTTGCGCGGGAGAAATCTTAAACTTTTTCTTGTCTTTCCAAAGGTCAATGTCCAGCCATTTTAAATTCTTGTCTTTCTCGTCTTTTGCCCATCTCAATTCCTCTTGCTCAAACCAAAGACCAAGACACTTTGGACAATAATCAACTGCAACATTACAAAGCATTGTTTCTTCAAGTTTGGTTTTACAAAATGCACAAGTCATAATTTTTATTTTTTAATTTAAACCTTCATTCCCCGCAGCGCTTCTACCCTTTTCTCAACCGACGGGTGGGTCATAAACATTTTGGTCAACCAATTCTGGGCTTGTTTTCCCCGGAAGGGTGAGGCAATGTATAAATGGGCTGTGGCATTGCTGGCCTTTTTTACAGGGGTCGGGTCTCTGGAAATCTTCTCCAGAGCACGCGCCAGCCCCTCAGGATATCGGGTTAAAAGCGCTCCTGAGGCATCGGCTAAAAATTCTCTTTTGCGCGAAATGGCTAATTTGAGCAGAGTAGCAAAAAGCGGAGCCAGCACAGCCAGAGCGACAGCGACCAAAAGCATAATTAATCTTGTCTGGCCTCCTCCTCGACTGCTGCGGCGGCTGCCAAAGCCGCCCCACAAACTAATCCGAAAGAAAAAATCAGTCATTATTACTATCAATCCAACCAAAACAACAATAATTGTTGAGAGGAGTATATCTCTATTACCAATGTGGCTCAGTTCATGCGCAATTACTCCTTCTAACTCTGCTCTGTCTAATTTTTCAAGTAATCCTTTTGTTACAGCCACCACCGCGTGCCGAGGATTCCTGCCAGTGGCAAAGGCATTAGGGGAAATATCATTAATAATATAAATGCGGGGCAGAGGAAGGCCGGCGGTGATACAGAGATTTTCAACCAGTCGATAAAGCTCAGGATTATCTTTTTTCTCAATGGGTTTGGCTCCAGCAATAGTTAAAACTATTTTATCAGAATACCAGTAGGAAAAAAAGTTGATTAAAATGCTCAAAATTATAGCTATCCATAAAATAACATAACTTCCGGTGAAATAAGAAATGAGCCAACCGACAAGAATAATAAAAATCAAAAAACCAGTTAAATACAGCCAAGTCTTGTGAATATTGGATTCTGCGTGGGTATAGAGTGTCATATCAACCGAATTATGAATCACGAATTATGAATTATGAATATTCTTAATTCTTAATTCTTAATTCTTAATTCACTGCTAATTTAAAATCCCACTTTCGGTGTTTCTCTTGCCGCAGCTTCTTCAAGTTCAAACAACTCCATCTTCTTGAAGCCGAACGACTTGGCGATAGTATTGGCTGGGAAGCTCTCAATCTTGATGCTTAGGTCTCTGACATTGGTGTTATAAAATCTGCGGGCTGCTTGAATTTTATCTTCAGTATCGCGAAGCTCTCTTTGCAATTCCAGGAAATTTTGTGAGGCCTTAAGTGCTGGGTAATTCTCAGAAACAGCGAAAAGTGTCTTCAAGGTTGAAGAAAGCACATTTTCCGCCTCTGCCCTCTCCCCTACTTTCTGAGCGCCCATGGCCCGAGTCCGCGCCTGAGTAACTTTTTCAAAAAGTTCTCTCTCGTGAGAAGCATATCCCTGAACCGTGCTTACTAAATTAGGAATTAAGTTATATCTTCGCTTCAACTGAACATCAATATCAGCCCAGGCCTCTTTGGAACGATTGCGCAGCTTGATTAAGCGATTATAGGTAAAAATCGCCCAGAGAACGATGAGCACTGCTACACCGATGATTATATAAAGAACCATAATTGACGCAAAGCGTCACCCTGAGCCGCAGGCGAAGGGTCCCGTGACAAAATAACGGGATTCTTCGCTTTGCTCAGAATGACGGAATATAATGTATTGACCTTTCTTCTATTATTGTAGCAAACTTTCAGAAATAATAAAACCCCCGCCAAAGACGGGGGAAATATTTTTAGGTTTTTAGGTTTTTACTAATATCCTCCGGGCATGCCACCGGGCATTCCGGGCATCTCTTTCTTTTCAGTTGGTTTTTCCGCAACAACACATTCTGTCGTCAGGAACATGGCCGCGGCTGAAACCGCATTTTCCAAAGCAGAACGGACCACTTTGGTGGGATCAACAATGCCGCTGACCATTAAATCCTCATATTTCATAGTTTGGGCATTAAAGCCATTAGCTCCTTCTTTCTTTTTCACTGCCTCTGTCACCACTGCTCCATCAACACCAGCATTTTGAGCAATCTGCCTGATGGGCTCCTCCAAAGCCCTTCTCAGAATATTAACTCCGGTTCGCTCCTCTCCTTCAACCGGCAGCCCTTCAAGAGATTTAAGACATCTCAAGAGAGCCACGCCGCCTCCGGGCACAATGCCTTCCTCAACCGCTGCCTTGGTGGCTGATAAGGCGTCTTCGGTTTTATGCTGGCGGGCTTTCTGCTCAACCTCAGTGGCTGCTCCCACTTTAATAACCGCCACTCCGCCGGCTAATTTAGCCAATCTTTCTTGTAATTTTTCTTTATCAAACTCGGAAGTAGTCGCCTCTAATTCTTTTCTAATTTGTTTCACCCGATTCTCAATATCTTCTTTTTTGCCCCCGCCCTCAACAATGGTAGTATTCTCTTTGGTAGCCACAATTTTTCTTGCTTTGCCCAGCATATCCATTTCAATTTTATCTAATTTCAATCCCTTTTCTTCAGAAATCACCTGCCCACCAGTAACTGTAGCAATGTCTTCCAGTATTTCTTTTCTTCTGTCGCCAAAACCCGGGGCTTTTACTGCCAAGGCATTAAACACGCCTCTCAGTTTATTGACTACCAGGGTAGCCAAAGCATCACCCTCTACTTCATCAGCAATGATGACCAATTCTTTTTTGCCGGTTTGAGCTATTTTTTCCAAAACTGGCAGAATATCAGTCAGGGCAGAGATTTTCTTGTCGGTAATTAAAATATAGGCGTCTTCAAAAATTGCTTCCATACGTTCAGTATCAGTTATCATATAAGGCGAAATATAGCCCCTATCAAATTGAAGCCCCTTTACAATCTCCTTTTGCAGGCCAAAAGTTTTGGACTCTTCCACCGTAATTACGCCCTCTTTGCCAACCTCGGTCATTAGTTCAGCAATCAAATTTCCCACTTCCGCATCTTCAGCCGCAATGGTGGCCACTTGGGTAATCTCTTCTTTACCAGCCACTGGCCGGCTGATTTTTTTAAGGGTTTCTATTACTTTTTCAGTTGCCTTTTCAATCCCCTTTTTAATGCCCAAAGGATTGGCGCCAGCCGTCACATTTTTAAGGCCTTCGGTAATAATAGCTTGAGCCAGCAGAGTGGCCGTGGTCGTGCCATCTCCAGCCGCATCATTTGTTTTGGAAGCCACCTCTTTAATAATTTCTGCTCCCAGGTTTTCTATTTTGTCTTCCAGCTCAATCTCTTTGGCAATGGTCACGCCGTCATTGGTAATGGTGGGTGCTCCAAAGCCCTTATCCAAAACAACATTCCGACCCTTGGGGCCCAAAGTAACTCTAACTGCATTGGCCAAGCTATCAACGCCGTTCTTTAGTTTTTTCCGCGCCTCTTCTTGGTATTTGATTTGTTTAGCCATAATTCTTCAATCACCAAGATACAAGATACAATAACCAAACAAATCTCAATAACCAATAATCAATTATATATATGTTTGGTGATTGGTGTTTGGTTATTGGTTATTGTTTGTATCTTGTTTCTTGGTTATTGGTTATTTAGCAATTCTTGAATTTATTCAAGAATAGCTAGTATATCTTCCTCCTTGGCAATTAAGTATTCTTTATCTCCGATTTTTACCTCATTAGGACCATATTTGGTAAAAAGAACCATATCCCCTGGTTTTACTTCCAAAGGAATAATCGTTCCCGAAGAAGTTTTGCGACCCGGTCCAGCCGCTACTACTCTCCCCTGCTCCGGCCTTTCTTTCTCTGCAGTCTCGGGCAGCAAAATGCCGGCCTTTGTCCTTTCCTCTTGCGAAATCGGTTCAATTAAGATATGATCTGATAATGGTTTTATTTTCATAATTACTGAATGGGAACATAATATTAATTTTTCTAACCTTTACATATTAAACAACTCCATCAACCTTGTCAAGGTTGACAAAAAATTTATGCGTGGTATAATAGAAATAGGTTTTAAGAGAGAATATTAGCATATTGTTTAAAGAAGGAGGTGATCTATGGTGTCCTCGTTGAAAATGTTATTGCGGGGAAGGGTAAAGCAATAGCTCTAAGCTATAGCTGAACCCGACCAATCTTTATTTTTATTCAAGTAGTTTTTGGGATAATTGATGAAATTCCTGCACCAGTTTTTGGGCTTTTGACAGATTTTTTTCCTCCTCTGCTTTTCTGATGTCCTGCGAAATTTGGTCCAATTTGTTTTTTATGCTCAAGGTCCTAATTTCTTTGAGACAGTTTCTTATTTCAGGCACCAAATCTTTTTCTTCAATTTCTTCAATTTCTGCTTTCAAAGAAAGACAGTTGAATAAATCAAGGTTCGCCTTAGCTCCGGGGTCTTTACAATGATTTAAAACTTGGCCAATTTGAGGAGAAAAAAGGTCAAAATCCTCTTTACTAATTAAATCCAGTTCTTTCGGGCTTTTTAAAACCAAAGTAGCTAATCTTTCTTCTAATAATTCCTTACGTCCCCGGTGTTTGACCACGGACTCCTTATTACTACGCACCGATGCGTAGTAATGAAAAGAGGGTTTTGTCTTGCTAAGTTCCTCCCTGATATCTTCTTCTCTGACCCGCAAAATCTTGGCTAATTCCTGAAGCCAATGGGCTTGTTCAATTTTATTGGGAATCCTTTTAAGCACAGGCAAAAGAATCTTGCCAATCTCTTTTTTACCCTCCGGCGTTTTTGGATCGGCTCGAGAAAGTGCGGTTGCAAAATAAAATTGGAGGATTGATTTTGCTTCTTCAACAAGTTTCTCCCATTTTTTGGGATTTTTAGCCATAATGTCAGCCGGGTCCTTACCTTCGGGCATGGTAATCACTTTTATGTTAAAACCTTGAGTTTGAGCCAGGTCTATGCCTCTTTTGGTGGCCGAATTGCCCGCTATATCCATATCAAAAGCAGTCAAAAGGTTGTCCGAATAGCGCTTTAAGATTTTTAATTGAAGAGGGGTTAAGGCAGTACCGCTGGTAGCCACTACATTATTATGATCTGCTTGAGAAAGCATAATTACATCTGTATACCCTTCAACCAAAATAGCAAAACCTTTTTTTCTTATTTCTACTTTGGCTTTGTCTAAGCCATAAAGAATGCGGCTTTTATCATATAAGAGGGTGCTGGGAGTATTGACATATTTTGCTGTATCCTCGGACTTAAAAATTCTGCCCCCAAAACCAATCACTTGGGAATTTAAGTCAAAAATGGGAAACATAATTCTTCCCCGAAACCTATCGTAAAAATTTCCTTGTTCTTTTTGTATGGCCAATCCGGCTTTGGCTACTTCTTCTCTTCTATAACCCCTACCTACCAAAAAATCAGACAAACCCTGCCAGGTATCCGGAGAATAACCAACCCGGTATTTCTTAATACTCTCCTCTTTAATGCCCCTTTTTAAAAGGTATTTCGTAACTTCCTGGCCTATCTTGCTGGCTGCTAACTGTTTTTCAAAAAATTGGCAGGTCCACTGGCAAATTTCGTAGAGTCGCTGCCTCTCAGTTCTTAATTTCGGAGAAATCGGCTTTAACTCCACTCCGGCTTTGCGGGCCAGCATCCTCAAAGCATCACCAAACTCAATGCCTTCAATTTTCATCACAAACTTGAAAACATCACCTCCTTCCGAGCAGCTCCCAAAACAATGCCAAATCTGGCGCGCCGGCGAAACAAAGAAGGAAGGTGTTTTCTCTGAATGAAAAGGACAAAGAGCCCGATAATTGGCTCCTGCTTTTTGCAATTTAATATAACTTGAAACCACTTCCACAATATCCAACCGCTCCTTAACTTGCTGAATTTGAGAGTCGGTCATTGCTTTTATCTTAACACAAAAAAACGTCTAAATAAAGAGAAGCCCCAGCAAGCTGGGGCTTTGTGTTTAATCCTTCGGATTAAACACTTACTGTCAGCAGATTTTCTACTACTCCGGGCAACTGCTCCACAGCATCAATGAGGACTACCCTTTCACTTATGTCATCAATGCGTTTCCAGAACTCCTCATTGGTGTAGTTTAAAGTTATTACTGCAACTGGCGCTCGCGAAACAACCATGGAGAGAAACTCCTCAAACATAATAGTATCCATTGATGGAAACCCAAGTTGAGGATAAAGGATTAAAAGATCACATTGTTTATCCTTCAAAGAACCATACAAGATTGTAGAGGCCTCTTGAACCCAACCAGCTTGGAGCCAACAAATCTCATTTAATCTCACCATCTCCTGGGCATCTTCAAGAATCCGTGAAATTTCTTTCCAAAGATTGGAATCTGGCGTCAAAACAAGAGCTGTCTTTACCATTTCAAAACACTCCTTTCTATCCCCTATACTATAACATCTAAAAGCAAAAAATCAATGCTTGACACCCTACTTGCCTCAAAGATATAATAGTATTAAATACATGAAAATCCTTTTTTTATACGATTTTCCTTTGTGGGGGACGGGCTCTGGCGTATATCTGCGCAATTTAGTTGAAGAATTGGTTAAATTAAACCATAAAATTGGCATTGTGGCGCCTGAAGAGCGCCGCTTTTTGGAAGATAAAATAAAGCAATATCGGGTGGAACCTCCGCAGATTCCGGTTTTTGTCGGCCATCCGGAACTCAAAGGAGCTAAAAGATATTCAGAACTCTCATCAAGAGAGATTACCGAAATCTATAAGTCATTTTTAGATACAACCCTGGAAGCAGTAGCCAACTTTGAACCGGATTTAATCCATGTCAATCACTTGTCTTTAATCACTTGGGTAGCCAGATATATCAAGGCTTTGAAAAACATCAGATACATCATCACTTCTCACGGCTCCTGCCTTTATAATCTCCTTTCTGATAAAAGATATTTTTCTTTGTCTGAAGACGCGGTCAGACACGCTCGGGCCATTACTGTTGTTAGTGGTGATTCAAGAAGCAAGTTTTTAAAAATGTTTGGCCGTGGGTATGCCAAAAACCTTTCCATTGTCTCTGGGGGTGTTGATATTAAATCTTTTCCTCAACAGATAAATACTTCACGAATGGACAAAAAATATAAAATTAAAGACGAAAAAGTTATTCTATTTACTGGCCGGCTTATCTCTGCTAAAGGGGTAAGCTATTTAGTTAAAGCAGCCAAGGATATCAAAGCCGAAATATTCGTAGTGGGAGAAGGTCCGGAAAAACAACATCTTTTAAACCTTGTTGATAAAAAACAGTTACAAAACGTTCATCTCCTGGGATATTTAACAGGACAACAATTAATTAATTTTTATTACCGAGCTGATGTTTTCGTGGCTCCTTCGGTGTGGGACGAACCCCTGGGACTGACCATACTTGAAGCAATGGCTTCCAAAACCCCGGTTATTGCCACCAGGAAAGGCGGTATTCCTCTTTTGGTTAAACATAATGTCAACGGTCTTTTTGTCAGGCCGCGCAATGCGCAAAAGATTGCTGATGCCTGTAATAAACTTTTAAAGGACGACAAATTGAGAGAAAAAATGGGCGAGGCCGCCCGCAAAACAGTTGAAGAAAAATTCACCTGGAAAAAAATCGCTCTCAAATACCACCGCCTCTACAAAAAACACGCCCGCCTCAACAACCGTAACCATAGAAGATAAGAACCTGCCTCGCTAACGCTCGTCAGAACCTTGATTCGTTAAGGTATAAATATATAATCTTGAATTAAGAACCTGCCTCGCTGAAGCTCGGCAGAACCTTGATTCGTTAAGGTATAAATATAGTCTTGAATTAATGAAAATCCTTATCTTAGCTCCGTTGAAGAGGAAAATTAGCCCAAAAATTACGGCAGCCAGGCCAAGGGTGGTTTTTGATTTAGTAACGAGTTTGGTAAAGAGAGGGCATCAAGTTTCCATTTTGGGTACGGGCAACAGCAAAGTTAAAGGGGCAAAAATTATTCCAGTTATCCCCTACTCTTTTATTGAAATGGGGCCTTTTGAAAATCCATTTGTTGCCAGGACTGCTTTTTTGACAAAGCAGGCAAAGATGCTTGAAAAAATAGGAGATAGATTTGATATTGTCCATAACCATGCAAGACCTGAATTTTTTAATCTCTTTGCCGCGGAAAAAATCAAAACTCCGGTTTTAACCACTTTGCATGCAGTAATGACCAAAGAAACTGATGAAATTTTTTCTCTTTTCAAAAAAGTTAATCTTGTTTGTATTTCCAAAACGGCTGCCAAATTAGCTAAAAAAACCAAGGTCTATAAGATAATCTACAATGGCGTTGATACAAACCTTTACAAATTTCAACCAAAAAAACAGGACTATCTTTTATGGATTGGCCGTCTCTCCAGAACCAAAGATAAAAAAGGAAATTTTATGGATACAAAAGGTGCCAGGTGGGCAATTAAATTAGCTAAATCTACAAACTCAAAACTCAAGATGGTGGCTAATATAGAAGATATTGAGTTCTTTGAAAAAGACATTAAGCCGCATCTCTCACAGAAAATACAATGGGCCTGCCCCCTCTCGCCCGAGCAACCCCTAAGCAAAAAACAAGTAGTAAAACTGATGCAAAAAGCCAAGGCATTTTTAATGCCTGTCAATTGGCAGGAGCCGTTTGGCTTAGTTATGGCTGAAGCCCAGTCCTGCGGCACACCCGTCATTGGCTTTGACCGTGGCTCGGTCTCAGAACTGGTCAAAGACGGCAAAACTGGTTTTGTCATTAGGCCCAAGGAAGGACTGGTTGGCCTAAAAAAAGCGCTCAAAAACATTAATAAAATAAAACCCGAGGACTGTCGCAAACATATTGAAAAAAACTTCTCTTTGGAAAAAATGGTTGAGAATTACGAAAAAATCTTTCAAGAAATGTGTCAAAAAAAATAGCTATTTTAGGACCGGTTGGTATTTCTATTCCGCCCAAAAAACAGGGTGGCATTGAATGGATGGTTTATTATTTAACTGAAGGTTTGGTAAAAAAGGGTTACCCTGTTTTGCTATTTGCTCCAGCTAGCACTAAAACCTCGGCCCAATTAGTCCCTGTCTGCCAAAAACCAATCTCTGAATACAAAACTCCGCAAGGAACTGAGGCCTCAAGGGGTTTAAGAATAGAATTAAGTATCTTAACCAATACAAAAACTGAACTCTTAAAAAGAAAAAGGGAAATTGCTTTGGTTTTTAATCACACAGTTCATGGCGGGATGTTTGCCAATTTAGAAAAACGGCTCAAAGTACCGGTTTATCATATTCTCCATTTACCCCTTTTTAAAGAATCAGCCAATGTCTATAAAAACTTTAATGCCCGCTTAATCTCTATATCAAACAACCAGAGAAAAATATTCCCAGCGCTTCGTTACTGCGTCACTATTTATAACGGCATTGATTTGAAAAAATTCCCTTTTAGTAAATATGCAAAAGATTATTTTCTTTTTGCTGGAAAGATAAGAATCTCTAAAAACCCAAGAGATGCCATTGTAGCTGCCAAAAGAGCAGGTGAAAAATTAATCTTGGCTGGTAAAATCAGTAATCAAAAATACTTTAAAGAAAAAATTGAGCCCCTTCTTGATAAAAATATTATCCATCTGGGCGAGGTCAGCTTCTCAAAAATGAAAAAACTTTATCTTGGAGCAAAGGCCCTCCTCTCTCCCATAAACTGGGAGGAACCCTTTGGTTTAGTTATGATAGAAAGTATGGCTTGCGGCACGCCAGTAATTGCTTTTAACAGGGGTTCAGTGCCAGAGGTCGTCAAGGATGGAAAAACCGGATTTATTGTCAAGAATACTTCCGAAATGATAAAAGCAATGAAAAAAATTGACCAAATCAAAAGAGAGGATTGCAGAGAACATGTTGAAGAAAACTTTTCTGTTGAAAAAATGATTCAGGCATATGAAAAACTACTTCATACCCAACATAGATAAAATAGTTGAAGCGAAATTAAAGGAATTGAAACTAAAGCCTGAACTCTCTTTGTCAGATTTGAAGAGAAAAAGAAAGAGATTCTACTCTACTCCCTGCCAGACAGAAGATGGTAAGACAGTTTTCTTGAAAATACTTATCAGCAAAAGAAAAGAAGATGCTGCCTGGTTAAAAAAAGAAATTGCCATTGGCAAGACATTGCAATTCAATTCGCTGTCCCCTATTAAAGAAAACACTAAAAAAATGCCCTTTTGGTTTTTGCGGCAATATCTGCCAGGACCAATCGTTGGGTACCATTTCAAAATTTACCGGCCGGGTTTAAAAAAGCAAACCAGGAAAGAGATTGTAAAGATTCTTTTGTCGCTTCAATCGCTCAGTCCAAAAATCAAGTTAGAAAAAAAAGAAATGGCTGATTACCTAAAAAGCATAAAGTCATTTGAAGAAAAGTTAAAAGTCAAAAGAGACAAAAGTATTAATTTTGAAAAAATTTACCAATTTTTTGAAAGCCAAAAAAAGTATTTTAAAAAACAAAGAAAAGTTTTAGCTCATGGCGATTTCACTTTGGCTAATTTTTTTGTTAATGAAAGAAGGGTTTATCTTACTGATTGGGAACATTTAAGATACGATAATATTGCAGCTGATATTGCCAGGTTGTGGATACAGACCTACAAATACCCGAAGTGGAGAAAGTCTTTGGTTTTACTTTTTTTAGCAAAGGTGCCAAAATATAAAAGAGAGCAATTTCAGCAATTGTTCAGGGTAATGGCAATAAACGAAGCAGTGGCAGAGTTTACTTGTGATGTTTATACTACCCCTAAAAAAAATGCCTTTAAAAAATCAATGCTCAAAACAATAGAATCAGCAATAAAAGGTTTTGACTATTTAATAAAAACCTAAAAATATAAAAACCTAAAATTATGAGAAAACTACGTATTGCACAAGTGGCTCCTCTTTGGTTCTCTATCCCTCCTAAAAAATACGGCGGCATAGAAAGAATTATTTCTTTTCTCTCAGATGGGTTAGTTCAAAAAGGTCATCAGGTCACTTTGTTTGCTTCGGGCGACTCAAAAACAAAAGCCAAGTTAATTGCCCCGGTGAAAAAAGGAGTAAAAGAAATGGGAGTCAAATGGAATGCTTATTGGTGGAACAACTTAGTGCATTCAATGGCTTTTGAAAGAGCCAAAGAATTTGATATTATCCACTGCCATTGGATTATTATGGGCGCATATTTCCAGCGCCTGGTCAAAACCCCGGTTCTCCATACTATGCACAACATCCCTCAAGAATCGCATCTGCGATGGAAAGTGTTTGAATATTACAAAAATGATTTAAATCTTGTCTTTATTTCTAAATCAGAAAGAAAAAATACGCCGATAAGACTTAAGAACAGCTGGATTATTTACAATGGCATTGATTTGACGCCCTTCAAATTTAATGCCAAGCCCCAAGACCATTTTATTTGGGTGGCTCGCATTTGCCCGGCCAAAGGTCCTCAAAATGCCATAAAGATTGCCAAAAAGGCAGGGGTGAAATTATTGCTGGCTGGCCAAATCCAGAAACAGCACCAAGAGTATTTTAAAACCAAAATTAAACCGCATTTGAGCTCCCGGATTAAATATGTAGGCGAACTTACACAAAAACAACTGGTCTCTTTTTACGGAAGAGGTAAGGCCACGCTCTACCCCATTGAATGGGAAGAACCGTTTGGTTTAGTTATGGCAGAATCAATGGCTTGCGGCACACCGGTTATTGCTTTCCGACGTGGCTCAGTGCCAGAACTTATTGACGACGGCAAAACCGGCTTTATCGCCAAGACAATTTCTGAAGCAGTCAAAGCAGTGAAAAAAATTGACCAAATAGACCGCGTTGACTGCCGCAGCCGAATAGAAAATCTCTTTTCCAAAGAAAAAATGGTTGACGAATACGAAAAATTATATTACCAAATTTTGAAAAGATAAAACTTCGCTTTGTTTTTATCGGGCTTATTTGAATTTTTTTAAAATTTGGAAGTCCTGTTTAAGGGTTTCTTTCATGGAAAAGTGGTAGATGGCCACGGCTGGGTGGTAAAAGGGAATCAGTTTGGCAGGGCCAAAAGAAGTGTTTATTTCAAACACCTGGCCGTGAATTTTGCTGATTGGTTCTATCCTAGCCCCTATTCCGAATTTCTCCATTAAAAATTTCATTGAATACCTGCCCAAAGGACAAATAACTTTTGGTTTAATAATTTCCAATTGCCGCTCAATATAGGGAGAACAGGCCTCAATTTCTTCTGGCAAGGGGTCACGGTTATCGGGAGGTCTGTCTTTTAGGAGATTGCTAATGTAAACATCTTCTCTTTTTATTCCAGCTGACTCCAAAAGTTCATCTAAAATCCTACCCGCTGCTCCGCAAAAGGGACGGCTAGTTTTCGACTCCTGTAATCCGGGCGCCTCTCCACAAAACACTATTTTGGCTTGATGGTTCCCCTCTCCTATCACAGGATAAAATCCATTTCTCCGCCGCTCCTGACCCAAAGAACACTTCCTACAAGCCAAAACTTCATCTTTAATTTTTTCAAGCTCTTTATCTAGTTTCATATACCTACAACTTACAAGAACTTTATCAATAACATTAGAAGTATGCCAAACAAAAATACAAAGAAATGGAGTATTGACCTTTGGAAGTTTTCTTTGTGTTTGATTTCTGGGATTAAATCTGAGGAGGCAATATAGATAAAATTGCCAGCTGCAAATGGCAAAAGAAAAACAATGCTTTTGCCTATTTTTTCGGCAAGCAAAAAGCCGGCCACACCACCCAAAATTACAGTAATAGCTGAAAGAAAGTTTAAAAACAAGGCCTTAACTCTTTTGAAACCGCCGTAGACCAAAATCCCATAATCGCCAATTTCTTGGGGGATTTCATGTAAAGCCACTGCCAAAGCAGTAACCACTCCGACTGGCAAAGCAATAACAAAAGAAGCAGCAATTACTAAGCCGTCAATAAAATTATGAATTGCATCTGATACTAAAATTAAATAAGAAAAAGGCATTATTTTCGGGTGCTTCATTGCATGATGGTGGTGCCATCTGATGAATTGTTCCAAAATGAAGAAAATGCAAAAACCAAACAGTAAATATAGAAATATTTTTAAAAGAGAATTTTCCTCAGCGCCTACTTTACTAATGGCTTCTGGGAGTAAATGTAAAAAGGCGCCTCCCAGCAAAGCCCCAGCCGAAAAACTGACCAAAAATAAAAGAATTTTATTCAAAAGTTTCTCCTTCAAAAACAAACACAAAGCGCCGACAAACGCAATAAAACTAATCAAAACCGTGCTGATTAAGATACAAGATAAAACGGCCATAAATAAGAAATGAAAAAATTAAATTAAAAGTTCGAAATAGTCGTCTTTATTCTTCTAAGGGTCTCTGCTGGGCTTTTAACCAGTTCCTCTTCGGATATTCTTAAAACAGTCCATCCCAGTTTCCTAAGTTTACTATCCCTTTTTCTATCTTCTTCTCGCTGTCTCTTCCGTGAGTGCCAGCGAAAGCCATCACATTCTACATCGAGCCATTCCTTTTGTCTTGGTATAGCAAAATCCAGACGAAAGAGTTTTTTGGCTTTAGTTTTGACCGGATATTGCCTGTAAAAGGGCATGTTATTCTCCTCTAAGATTTTAGCCAGCATATCTTCCATGGGTGGAACGTTAAAGAGACAACGTAGATCAGGAGCCTGACGCAGCTTAGATAAACTGGCGAATCCAAAAGAAACTCTCAATCCTCTGTGGTTGGTCAAAGGATGACGAAGCTTACTTACCTTGCTGAGAATAAACTGGACATAAGGTTCCTGAGAATTAGCATGGTTAATCTCTTCAGGAAGAAGGTCTATTCTCTTTTTGATCCGCCAGTACTTCACCCAACCATATAGTTCAATTCTTTTTCCCGACCTGCCAAAAATTACTGGCTGGTAAAAGGCAAGGTATCTTGGACGCCTTCGGGGTGCGTAGGCGAGAGGAATACGATACCATCTCTCTTTAAGAAGGACCTCCTTGTCCCGATGGGATTTCAGCACACAGACCATAACCTGTAATTGGTCGGTTCTAACTGATTTTTTCATAATTAGGAATTCGCTCATACTATTAAAAAACTAAAAAGCCAAAGAGGTAGTAGAGGCCGAGCAGGAAAAGAACAATTGATTCAATTAAGGTAATCCAGGTGGTAAATTTCGCTGAAGCGAGTTTAACGGTCATGGTGAAAAAGGCAAGCAAGAAAACAACAATTTCATCAAGCATATAAAAGATAATGAAAATAACAATATATAAAAGATAATAGAATGCAGGAAGCCGGGCTTGAGCTAAAACACCGGCAAAAAATACCGGCACAGCTGCTGAACAAGGAAACTCAACAACAGTAATAACAGCTGCAAACAAAAGAATGCTCAATATTAAAGCAATAATGCTTCCCCCTTCTTTCAAGGTTTGCTGCATCTTTGCTGAAAAACGGGAGATTATGCTCTTTCCAGTTTCAAGCTCGCATGTTGGGCCATACTTTTTGTACCTGATAAAATTTCTCAGAAAATAAATACCGCCACCCACTCCCAATAAACCAATCAAAACCTCCATTATCCTCAAGTAGCGAGCGAAAAAAGCGAAAATCTGATACCAAAGCACGATTAAAAGCCCATAGATAAGGGCTGTGGTGGCAATAAATATTCCTCCAAATATTAAGATTTTCTTTTTTGACCGCAAAACTAAAACCAGCCCTAAAATCAAAACCAAAGCCCCCAAAGAGCAAACATTAAACCCGTCAAAAAAACCTAAAACAACAGCCAAAGCAGGCAGGGAATATTTACTTGGGTCTATTTCACCAATAAAAGGAAGGGAAATTTTATCTTTGATTTCCTGTTCTCCAATCCTGCCGGCAATACAATTTTCAGTACAGATTTCTATTTCTTGGGCAATTATTTGGTTAAACCCTAAAAAATATCGCTCTTCAGTAAAAGTAACTGGCACCAAACCCTGTTCGTTTTTCGGCACCTTGTATTCCTTATAAAGTTTCTTTAATAATTCAATGCTTTCTGTCTTAAAAATATTAAATCTTTTCACCTGAATCTCTGGGTATCGCTGTTCTAAATCTTCTAAAAATTCTTTTGCTTTAGCGCAATAGGTGCAGGTTTTGCTGTAGAAAAAATTAATTTCAATCAAACCCGGTTCTTCTTGAGCCAAAACAAAATTAAAACAACCAGACATTAAAACTAAAAACAAAAAAATAAAAATATATTTTTTCATATTCTAATTATGGCGCACTGATTTTGGTCTTGAACTACTCGCTTTCTTTTCCCTCTTTTTTTTCTTCACAGGTGCACTCATCAACGGGTTGGCCGCAACCTTCACAAATGTCTTTTTTTTCTTCTTTGGTTGTACAACCACAAGTATCGCACATATTTTTAGAGTTTAAGTTATTTATTTTCCGACCTTGCATTTTTATATGTTTCCATTTTTACATTAAATATCTTTAAGATTTTTCTCTGGAGAAATAATTTCAACTTCAATGCCGAAGTTTTCTAAGTTTTGTTTGGCGTTGGGGCCAATTTGACGGATTAAAACCTTGTCTGCTCGAACTGCTTTTGCAAATCTTGCTCCATGTGGCGCATCTTTTTCAAAATAGGGGTTCTTGACAATCTTTTTACACAAAATTTTATCTCCTTTCTTATCCATTACCAAATATTGCCCAGCCCCAAAACGAGGACTAATTTCTTCTCCTTCAAGCGGCACAATTATCCTCTCCCCTACTTTCTTGGGTCCGATTTTTTCAAAGCCTTTTAACTCTCCTATTCTTTTACCCCATTTAGGCAAAACAACTGTTCGAGCCATTTGATAGGCTTCAATAGAAATAACTATTTGCTTCAGTTCCGGAATGTTTTTCAGCAATCTCTCTTCCAAGGTTTGGCTTATCTTTTGCACATCCTCAACCTTTAATTTGGGAGGCAGTTTGATTTTAACTTCCGCAAAATTAAAGGCCCCGATTTTTCTGGTTTTTAAATCAGCGATTTCTATTTTGTGGGAAGAGCATATTTTTTTAATTCTTTCCTCTACTTCTTTATTGGCCACATCCAACAAAGAATCAGTAATTTCTCTGCCCACCCGAAAGGCCTCAAAAAGGATATAACCGCCTATACCCAAGGCAATGATGGCGTCAGCTAAATTAAAATAACGCATCAAGCCCAATCCTATTAAAACACCAATGGAAGATAAGGCATCAGCCCTTGAATGTTCAGCATCAGCCACCAAAGAAAGTGATTTCTCTTTTCTGCCGTAATGAAATTTCAATCTTGCTAAACCTTCAGTAACTAAAATGGAAACAATAACTACTACAATAGCTCCGATAGTGAGTTTAACTACTCCTTCGCCAAAAAACCTCATTACTGCCTCATATAAAATCCAGATGCCGGATATTGCCAAAAGTACTGCCACGAAAAAACCAGCCAAACTTTCATATCTATAATGCCCGTAGGGATGTTTTTCGTCTACCGGCTTTTTGGCATGTCGTAAGCCCAAAAAAGTGACAAAAGAAGAAAAAACATCCAAGCTAGAATGGATGCCGTCGGCCATTAAAGCCACAGAACCAATTAAAAAACCAAAAAAGAGCTTGGAAACTCCCAAGCCAAGGTTAACAAAAGTGCTTATAATAGAAACATGCTGAGAACTCATAGAAATTCAACATAATACATATAGAGCGACCACTTTACATGTGTTATCATATTCTTGACCTTCCTCGGCCACCACCCATACCCATTCCTCTACCTCCTCCTCTGCCAAAGCCAGAACCTCGGCCAAAATAGCCAGGCACAGAAGGAGCTTGCGCTGGAGTCAACTTATCCTTTTTCCACATCCTGAAGGCCTCTTCTGCTGTCATGCCAGGAGCCGCTAAAAAAATCTTAATACCCGTGCCTGCCAAAACCCCAAAGGCATTGGGCCCAATATTACCCGTAATCAAAACTTCAACTCCTTTGGAGGCAATTGTTTGAGCAGCCGCTATGCCTGCTCCCCTCATAGCACTGACCCCAGAATTTGGCAATGCCTCTTTCAATTTACCTTTCTCGGTTAACAGCAAAAAATACTGCGCCCTGCCAAACCGCGGGTCAATCAGGGAATCCAATTTTGAACCGGTTGAGGTAATACAAATCATATGTTTTGAGTATATACCCATAACTATTGTTTGTCAAGTTGGAAATAATAATCGCATTGAGCGCTCCATAGTCCCATTATTATATTATATCATCTTTTATTTAACAAGTTAAGCTCTCTTAGAAATATTCTGGTGGTTACTGGTCCTATTCCTTTAAATTCTTGAAGGCGTCTTTTTAAATCTTTTTTGTTTTTAGCTTTTTTAAGCAAGTTAGTTAAGGTGCCATATTTTTCATTCAATTCTTTAGAAATTTCCAATAATTTAGTAGCAGTAGAAAAATCATATCTAACGTAATGCCCTTTATCTAAAACTTTAACTAACTTATCCCAACCAGCCTTCAAAATGTTATCCGCTGTCAAAAGTCCTTCTCGCTCAAACTCAAAATAGGTCCTTTTGGCTACTTGCTGCTGAATGGGCTTGCTAAATAATAAACAGGCTAAAAACCATTTAAAAATTTCTGCCTCTTTGCCTGATTTAAGATTGATCCCCAGGTCTTTGGAATAAATTTTTCTCCTCATTTGTCTTTGCTTGTTCTATCTTTGTCCAAAAATAAACGGGCTAATCTTAATTCTCGGTAGGAAAAATCTTCGCCGAGTATTTCGCGCACCGGGTTTAATTGCCAACCACCGGATTCTTGAAATGCCGCTTTGATTTTTTCAAAACGGTTTTGAGGTAATCGCAAATACTCTAAGTCAAGTTCTTCTTCATTTTTCGCCAACTTCTCCAAGTGACCCATAATTGTATTTTCACTTAGACCTCTCTGTTGAGCAATTTCTTTAATGGACAGTTTCCGTGAAACAAGAATTTTGCTCTGCTCATAAGTTGACCCTTCACCCAACTTTGTTGGGTGAAGGGTTGAAAGGGGCTTGCCCCGTTTAATTTGCGGTAAGGAGCGCAAAAATTCTCTTTGTTCTCTCTTCCCCTCTTGAAGGCCCATTTTTCTAAAATCCGCCACCACTTCTCGGGAAAGTTGCTTAAATTCTTTATCTAACTCCAAAATCTCTTCCTTCACCGAAAGCGCTAACTTATTTATTCCTTTTAGTTTTATCCCGGCAAGCGAGCACACCCGAGAAAGGGCCACATAGCCCATTCCTTTAACAAATGATTTAGAAAGGTCAATTTCAGCGGCATCAAGATTCATGCCCTGACTCTTGTGGACTGTTATTGCCCAGGCAAGACGAAGTGGGAATTGAGTAATTTCAGCTATGACCTTCTCGTCCTCTTCAATCGTCCAACTGGCAGGTGTAGCAACAATCTGCTCACCGGTGAAGGTTTCTATAACCGGGCGGCTGTTTTCATCAAATCCAATCACCTTGCCCAGAGTACCATTGACATAACCACGGCCAAAATTATTTTTTACAAACATCACCTTGGCCCCCCTTTTAAGCATTAATCTTTCGGGCGCCAGACAGCTTTTTTTAAGAATATCTACCATGCTTTTAGCTCCCTCTGCGTACATATGATAAACAAATTCTTTCTCCCTTATTTTGTTTAATTCAAAAGTGTTAATAGTATTAACATCTATATTATGTGTGTAAAGTTTTGTTGGGGCGATAGAGAAAACATCTTCCCTGTATTTTCTATGGAGCAATAATCTGTGGGATTCATTAATTGCATTGTGGCGGATACTATTTAATAGAGCCAGTAATTCCTTATCTTTCTGACGATACTGCTCTTCAAGATAACAAATTTTTAGAGCCATACTCTGCCACACCTCAGATTCTGGGACAAATTTTGCCTCTCCCCCTTTCTGGACTGGGGGAAGTTGGAACAAATCACCCGAGCAGACAACCTGCATGCCGCCAAAAGGTTTTATGCTCTCCTTAAATCTCTGACAAATACGATTGAGCAAATCAAATTGAAAGGCATGAAGCATTGATATTTCGTCAATGATAAGTACATTGGTTTGTCTGAATCTTTTTCTTAAATAGGACTTTTTCGACAGTTTTCGGATGTCCTCATCTGTTAATTTCTCTTTAATGCCCAAACCCGACCAAGAATGAATAGTAACTCCCTGCATATGAGTGGCGGCAATGCCAGTAGAAGCAGTTATCGCCACCCGTTTGCCATGTCTTTTTAAATAATCAATATATTTGTTTAACAAAAAAGTCTTGCCGCTCCCCGGCGGCCCGGTCAAAAACACATTACACCCAAGTTTCAATATATCCAATGCCTCTTCTTGCCTCATAAATTTTATCTCTCATTTATTCTTTTACTCATAACGTAAAGCATCTACTGGTTTGAGTTTGGCGGCTTTTCTGGCTGGAAAAAAGCCAGAAAGACAGCCAACTAAGAAAGAGAAAAATACACCAAAAATAATAAGCTGTGGGGTAATTGAAGCTTTTAATAGAAAGAGATTTTGGGCTTGGCAATAAATTTCCACTATTTTAGCCAAGCCAAGTCCTAAAATTATCCCTCCCAATCCGCCAACCAAACCAAAAATACCAGATTCAATTAAAAAGATGAGAATTATGGTCTTATTTTTTGCTCCCACCGCTTTCATAATTCCGATTTCTCGTGTTCTTTCGTGAACTGAAGTATACATAGTATTCATTATTCCTATCCCCCCAACAACAATAGCTATAGAAGCAAACCCAAAAATTGCTACTTGTATCAAACCCATTACGTTACCAACTATATCAGTCATTTTCTCGCTGCTAATAACTGTATAAGATGGTAAATCTTCTCCCCTTTTTCTTTTCCTGCTTTCATCTAAACTTTCTTTTATATTTTCCACTACCTCCTCTGTGGAATAACCGGGTTCAACTTTAGCCATAGCCATATTAGCCCCTTCTCTCTCACCAGTAATTTCCCGATAGATATCTAAATCTACATAAACCTGAGAGTCGTCTTGCTTGCTGCCTACAGATTTTAATACTCCGACAACCTCAAACTTCTTTCCTTTGAGAGTAATTTGAGTTCCTGTTTTCATTCCGGAAAAAATTTCTTCGGGTACTAAATAACCAACGAAAATTTCTCTTTTGCCGGGAACCGGCCAACGTCCTTCTACTAATGTAAAGCCCATATCAGTTTTTAACATATCCAAGCTTTCTTCCAAAGGAATTCCGCACAATAAAACTGTCCTTTTTTCTCCTTGGCATCTCATCGCTATTCCCTTATAGGTCATAGGAATAACAACATCCACCCCTTCTGCTTTTTTTATCGCTTTAATATCATCATCAGTTAATTCTAATCCTCCGACCATCATACTTACTATATCAGTAATCTCTCCAGGCATAATCATAATTATATCTTTCCCCATCATTCTTAGTTGCTGCATAACTGCTCCTTTTAGCCCTTCACTCAAAGAAAGCAATGACATAATCAGAAAAATACCAATAACAACGCCCAGCATAGTTAACCAACTCCTAAGACGCCTTGTTCTTACATTTCTTATAGCGATTTTAATGTATTCTTTTATTGCTTTTCCCATAGAACTTTCTCTGCTGTTTTATGATTAGTAATTATCTGGCCATCTTTGATATTAATTATTTCTTCGCTGTAACCGGCAATATTTGGGTCATGAGTGACCACGACGATTGTCTTCTTTTCTTTTTTGTGAAGGTCAATCAGGATTTCCATAATCATTTCCCCGGTTGTAGAATCTAAATTGCCGGTTGGCTCATCAGCTACTATAATTTCAGGGTCATTAGCTTGGGCTCTGGCAATGGCAACTCTTTGTTGTTCTCCTCCAGAAAGTTCAGAAGGTCGATGAAAAATTCTTTCTTCTAAATTCATAGAGGCGAGTAATTTCTTTGCTTTCTCTACTCTTTTGTTTTCAGCAACGCCTTGAAAAATCATTGGCAGCATTACGTTTTCCACCGCTGTAAGATTGTGAAGTAAATTAAATTGCTGGAAAACAAATCCAATTCTCTGACCTCTAATCTGGGCTAAGTCATCTTCGGAAAGTTCCATAATATCTTGTCCTTCCAAAAAAACCCTTCCTTTAGTGGGAACATCTAAACAACCAATAATGTGTAAAAGAGTGGATTTGCCGGAACCCGAAGGTCCCATCATAGTTACAAAAGCGCCTGGATTTATCTCCAGGCTTATTCCCCTTAAAACGGGAAGCTTTAGACTGTCTAATTGATAAACTTTCCAGACATCTTCAAGTTTTATTAACGGCTTTTTGCCCATAAGTTTACCCGGCTTATCTCGTAATTACCTTCTCTCCTTGTTCTAAGCCGGAAATAACTTCTACTTTATCATCGCTACCCCTGAGGCCGATTTCTATTTCTCTATCTTTAATTATTTTTTCCTTGAGGACTTGAGCTATAGTTTGGCCATCCTTTGTCTGGACTGCCTCTTCGGGAATGATTAGTATATTTTCTTTTGAGCCGGTGGTAATGATTATGTCTACTGTCATGCCCGATTTAATGCCTTGCTCTTTTTCTTCTAAATCAATGGTCACTTCATAATAAACCACGCCTCCAATCAATTTCTCTGCCGGGTCAATTGAGATTACCTTTCCTTTTAATGCCTTATCAGGAAAAGCAGCTGGAATAATATCCACCGGGTTTCCTAAGCGAATTTTAACAATATCTTCCTCATAGATATCTACTTTTATTTGAAATGGAGTTTTAGGAATCAAAGAAAGCATTAACTCTGTCAACCGAACCATTTCTCCTTCTTCTTTGCTAATCTCGCTGACCAGGCCGTTTAGAGGAGCTGTTAAGAAGGCCTTGGATACCTTCTGATAAGCTGCTGTTAAAGAGGCCTCTGCCTGTTTTAATTGAGCTTGATACAAATCAACATCTACTTGTCTCGGTAGAGCTTTTATCTGAGCCAATTTATCTTCAGCGCTTTGCAGGTCTCCTTGTGCGGTCCAGACCGTGTTTTGGGCAGTATCCACATTTGACTGGGCAGTGGTCAGGGCTACCTGATTATCAATCTTCTGGCTGGCGATTGCCTGCTCAGCAGTAATAATATCAGTAATAGCCCCGTCAACAGTTGCCCTTTCTGTATCAATGCTCGTTTCGTCAGTCGCTGAAACAGCGGCTTGGTAAGCCGGCTCCTCCATCGCCTCTCTGATAACGCTTAATGCCTCTCTAATTTTTTCCAGGGCAGATTTTAATTGAGATAAATTCTCAGCCGTTAAAAACACTGCTTTAGCAATTTGGCCCTTGCCTTTAACATTGGAACTAACGCTATCTGTAAAATAAAAATATTTCTCCCGGACGTATTCAAAAGTTTTGAGAAGAGCCTGGTCAGCCGTGGTATAAGTGCTGTTAAAAACATCGTCGGCATCCTCATATGCCTGGTTTAAATCATTTTCGGCTTCAATTTCCGCATCAGTTAATTTCTGCTCATAATTTTTCAAAGAAATTTCAGCATTGGCAAGAGCAATTTTAGCATTCTCTACGGCTGTTTCGTAAACCGCGATTTCTTCTGGGCTGCTGCCGGCTAAAATCTTATTCAACTTTGCTTTGGCTACATCGCGAGCCGCTTCTGCTTCTAAAACCTGGTTTCTTAATTCTTCAGTTTCCAGGACTGCCAAAACATCACCTGTTTTTACCTCATCCCCCTTCTTAACTTTTATGTCTTTAATTTTGCCTTGAATTTCAAACTGCAAATCAATCTGTTTGGAAGGCACCACCTGGCCTGAGTCAGAAATCTTCTGGACAATATCCCCTCTTTCCACCAAAGCCCAATTATAAGGAACCTCCTTTTTCCGAGAGAAATATTTATAACTGCCCCAGACCACCAATAAAAGCAAAACAAAAATAATGATAAAAGTTTTCAATTTCATACTCTTTATTATATCACAAAATCCCCAAATAAAAAAAGAGGCAGAGGCGGATTGCGGATGAAATCCACAAAACGCATACCTCAATTTGCTCATTCAAACTCCGCGGAAAAGGACTGTTGTCTTTTCATTAAACGCTACCACTGCGATTAATTGGCCAATGTGAATCTTCAGTTGACCGTTCAATCTGTCCAGTAATTCTTCTCCCAGAAAGGACGCTCCCTCTATTGAGATAACCACTTCCCGCTCTCCTTTATAACTCTTGATAGTTGAACTATTGCTATTATTGCTTAGGAGCAGCGCATTCAATAGAAAAGAGGCAGCGGCAATGAAAAGAGTGTCTTTGTTCTCCGGAAACTGAAGTTTGAGGGCCTGTGAACTTGCGAGCGACTCCTTGGGATTGAGGTATCCACGCTCTGTCACTCTGTTGTTTTCTTTTGTGAGAAAGCAACAAATGCTCTCGGTCTCCTGTTCGGCAAAACCCAAGAGCTTGCTCAGCATTAGAGCAAGAGACGAGAATATTATACCTCTATCCCGTGCCGGCCCTACCTCTATCAGGTCTTGAATTCTTGAATCGTTTCCAAGTATCTCAGTTATTCTGCCCATAAAAACCTCCTTTGAAAAGAGCTAATAAATTCATCTTCTTTATATCACCTTAAAATATTTTGTCAACATTAATTTCTCGACTTTTTGAATTGAAAACAGAGTTGACCCCTATTTCCAAAGTAACAAAAAAGTGAAAATCCCTTAGCCTGTTTCAGGTTAAGGGACTTTTAGCCAAGGGCTGCATTATTTCCCAATGTTTTCATACCCGCACAGCACAGCAAGCACGGCGCTAATAACTGTGCGGGTCGAATTAGCCATATTGGCAGGGTCACTCCGGTTGCCGCATTCAACCAACATACCAAATATTCCCCGGTTAGAAAAATAGCCAGAAGGCACTCCCAGAGGCAGGCCAATGCCGACTCCTAAAATCTCTTTT
>JAUWAW010000004.1 GCA_030601865.1 Candidatus Nealsoniibacteriota bacterium
AAAACTATTCTCGTAATTGAAGACGATAAGTTCTTAAGAGAGTTAATTACCCAAAAACTCATTAAAGAGGGCTATGAAGTTACCGAAGCAATTGACGGAGAAGAAGGATTGAAAAAAATTAAAGAGGGGAAACCAGATTTAATTCTGCTTGACCTTATTCTGCCCGGAGTAGACGGTTTTGAGGTCCTATCAAGAACCAAAGAAGACCCCATACTTTCTCAAATTCCAGTCATTATTCTTTCTAATTTAGGCCAAAGAGATGATGTGGAAAAGGGACTCAAGTTGGGAGCGGTTGATTACTTAATCAAGGCCCACTTTACACCCGGGGAGATTATTGAGAAGATAAAAACAGCTTTAAAGTAAAGGAATATGCCAGAGCTCCCGGAAGTAGAAACCATCAAAAAACAGTTGGCTGCAAAACTCATTGGTAAGAAATTGCAGGGGATGGAGATTGTTGATGTTCGCCGCAGAGCCAAGCTTTTAATTATTGATTTTGGAGATGGCTCCAGTTTAATTTTCCACTTGAAGTTAACGGGACAGCTGATATTTAATGGAAAACCTTCGAAATACACTCGTAAGGTTTTTAATTTTGATGATGGCAGCCATCTGATTTTTAATAATGTGAGGAGGTTCGCTTGGTGGAAAAGAGTAAAAAATACAAAAAAAATAGAAGAAAAATTCGGACCAGAGGCCTTAACCGTTGATTTAAAAACATTTAAAGCACTTTTATCAAAGAGACCTAATTCAAAAATCAAACCCTTGTTAATGAACCAGCAATTCATTGCTGGTATTGGCAATATCTATTCTGATGAAATTTTGTTTGAAGCAGGGGTGCAACCAATACGTCTTGTTAAAACATTAACTGAACAAGAAATCAAAAAACTTTTCCAAAGCATTGGAAGAGTTCTCAAAGCAGCCATCAAACACCAAGGCTCCTCGGTCCAACATTATCTTGATGCTCACGGTCAGAAAGGCGGCTATGTCAAATACCACAAAGTGTACCACAAAGAAAAATGCTCCAGATGCGGAGCAAAAATTACAAAAATTAAAATAGGCGGCCGCTCCGCCCATTATTGCCCTAATTGCCAAAAATAAAATGTTTATTTCTCACGATCGTGAGTTATTTCAACGATATGTCTTCTGCTAAAATTTTTGGCTGGATTCTGCTCTTGGCAGGTTTAGCCATCATCGTCTATCCTCTTTATTCCTCTTATAGCATTTTTACTGCCCAGAAACCAGCTCCAGAGATTTTTGAAATAGTTGAAGAGGAAAGCCCCCAACAAGGTGAGGGGCAAATGGAAGAAATGATTGAAGAACAACTAAAAGGAGTAATAGGAAAAATGCTCCCGGCTGATTCTATACCTAAACTTTTAAACCTAATGAGCTGGTCAATATTTGCCGGCATCTTAATCTTTGGCGGAAGCAAAATATCCGGCCTGGGAATTAGGTTGATAAGAAAAAGGTAGTTACAAACAGGGTTTTGAAACAATCAAAAAATTACAGAATTGGCCGATCGTCCGATTTTGTAATTTTTTATTTTTGGATAGGCCAAAGGGAAACTTTCTTGGTCAGGGTTTTATAGACATTCTCTAAAAAATCGCCGCCAGCATAACCAATGACAAAGGCAAAAGGAGCTGACAGCTCAAAAGCAGCGGCACAAAGAGTGCCCACCATACCGGAAAGAAACATCATCACAAAAAAGTAGGGCAGGTTAAAACCAACATTTTTGTAAGAATACTGATGCTTGATGTAGCCGACCAGCCCCCTGACCACTCCCCCGCCAAAAGCAGCAATTAAAATTAAAGGCGCCATATTATATTATTTTACTACATCTTTCCAAAATGAGAAAGTCCACAGCAATTCACAATGACTGTGGACTTTTACTTCCCTCTTTCTACAAAGAGAGAATCTTTGGAGTGACAAAGATAATCAGCTCTGTATTATGCTTCTCAACTTTTTTCCTTTGAAAGAAAAAGTTGATAACAGGAATACGGCTGAGAACAGGCACTCCTCTTTTTACTTCTCGAGATATTTCCTGGTACAACCCGCCAATAACTACGGTTTCCCCGGATTTAACCCTGACCGTGGTTTTTGCGCTTCGCTTCTCTACAATGGGGAGTTCGCTGCTGTTAGAGGTCTGGTCCATATCAGAAACCTCTGCCTCTAACTCAAGGATGATTTCACCCTCCCGCGAGATGCGAGGCGTAACCTTGAGATAAAACCCCGCTTTTTATGGGCTTTGCCTCAAACCGAGAGTACCAGTAGTAGGGAGGAACTTTCAGCATATCTGGGCGTATTCTGGTAGAGGACGGGGTACTTTTCCTTACCCACACTTATTTCCGCCTCCTCTCCATTCCGCGTAACTATTTTAGGGCTTGCCTTAAGATTAAGCTTGCCCTGCTGCGCAACGAGGCCTATGGCAATGCCTACTATAAACAAGGCAGGCAGAATTTGCCAACCTCTTGCCTTGTTTCTCATTTCTCTCTCCCCTTTCTTTTGTATTCAGACACGATTATGTCTACTGTTACTGGTTTGCCTCTTTCCGGCAGCAACAGAATCTTGCCCATTCTTTCTGCTGGTTCGCCTGCTGGAATATAAATGTCAATCCTTAAGGACTGCTGCTTACCCGGCTGAATTCTAAATCGAGCAAGGTTTGTTCGCAGCCAGGGAACCAGAGATGCAACTTCCACTTCCAGCGGCTCAAAATCAAGGTTCGCAACCCTCATCGCTTTGGCTCTGAAAGCACCAGGAGACATTTTCAGTTCCAGTAAATTTGGCTCAGTAATCATGGTCAAAAACTCCTTCTAGCTTTTGCCAAGTTCTGGGCTGACCACAAAAGCGGTTTTAGCTCTCAATTTTCGGAAGCGATACCCGTAGTCAAAACTCACTTTAGCTACATATTCTCCCGAGGGCAAAGGTCTTTCTATGATTCCCCAGAAATCTCGGCTGCCTTCAGGATAGACAAATGCCTCGCCCCTAACATTCCGACCACAACTATTGAAACAGAACTGAACTTTTTCATCACTTTACCTCCCTGGATTGATTATTACGGGTTATTAGTAACCGTAACAGTGAGTGTGGCTTGGTAAGTACCAGGCGTATCAAGAAGAACTATATCTACTTCTGCAGATACTGTGCACCCAGTAATGCCTTGGGGCACGTCTGTTGAAGTAACATTAGTAGCAGCTGTGTTGGTCAACGTTGGAGTAAAAGCACTAATGCTGCTGTCTACTGTTGCGCCTGATGGCCAGTTAAAATTCCTACACTAAAAGTATCTGAGCCGCTGTAAGGGCCTGGCGTTGGTCCTGTAAGGCCAAAATATCCAGACCCGTAATAATCTCAATGTACCAAGGTGGTTCATCTGGAGAAGGCGCCTGCGACATTACCACAGCTCCTACAGCCAAACTGAAAACAACCAGGACAATCAGAATCATTCTTTGCTTTCGCATTTTTCTCATCTCTTTTCCAAGTTTTTAACGAACATTCAAAAGTTATGATAAACTTTACCTCAATTTAGGGATATTGTCAACCCCCACACCTAATCTGGATATGCGAATTCATTAAATAAATGAATTCGCTCTTGTGCCGACCCCCACACCTACTTTGTCCAAGGTGCCAAAGGCACCTAAATTGCTGGAAGCAGGACAAAGTAGGTGTGGGGGCTGAAGGCACTAATCCAGATTAGGTGTGGGGTCGCTGTTTTCTTCTTAGAACCTACCCTTGTCCAGGTGTTTTATCTTTGCCGTTAGCTTAAAGTGCCTGATACCTCCTTTTTCTAAATTAAAGGTATATTCAGCGATATTGTAGAGGTCAATCTTTTGATGGGCGTCTAAGTCAGTTAAAGACAGAGCATAATATTCCACTTGCTCCAAGCCCGACCATTTAAGGGTAATGGATGCTTGTTTGAACTCGTTCTTGACTTCAAAATACCACTTCTTGTTTCTGCGGTCAAGTTTTCTAATATCTTGAGCATAATTGCCGGGGTAGAACGACCAATCAGAATGAGGCAAATAAAGGCTTATTCCTGAAGATATTGCTGGTGGTTCTGCTATACCCTACCCTTCCCAAAAAAAAACAAAATACCTTTCAGGGCCCATTAGATAAAAAAAATGGCGGGATAACTTATCAAACTTGAACTTGATAAGTTATCCCGACCTTGTGGGGACGGTTTTGACTTTTGTCAAAATCGCCTTTTTTTCGGTTAACGCACGACAATCAGTTTCCGGATTGCCGAGAATTCACCGGCTTGGAGCTTGTAGAAGTAGATTCCGCTTCCTACTTGCTCGCCCGACTTATTCCTGCCGTCCCAGTAAGCTGCCCTTGACTTACTCACATAGGCACCGGGCTGTCTGTAACCCAGATCCAGAAGACAAATCAACTGACCACTTGCACTATAGATGGTTATACTTACTTCAACCCCATCAGCCAACCTATAGGGAATCCATGTCTCTGGATTGAGCGGGTTCGGATAGGGTGCGAGAGCCGCGAATGCAAGCGGAGCCGCAGGAGCTTTCTTGCCCTTTTTACGGATGATTACGACATCCTGACCCTCAATTGAGATTCCACCGAACTCTTCCTTCAAGTTCCCGGTCAGGGTTAGAACTAAGATATCGCCATCGCTCACCTCGCCCAAGACAGCAACAACTTCCTGGCTGTCAAACTTCAAGGTGAGATCCAGGTAGCCATCGAGCCCCTCAGTGGTACAAGCGCGAGGGTCAGGGTTCTCCGGATCCTGCTCGCCTTCGAAGGGCGTTGCCACGTCTTCGTAGGCCCAGCGAAGCGGCGATACTCCCTCTTCTACTTCCAGGCCCAGGATAATTGATGCAGGATCAACTTGCGTCACATCGAAGTCCTCGGTGCCTAGAATAGCAGCAGGCAGGACTCCGCCGCTTTTCACATTGAGCGGATTGGGACAAGAGGTTGGTTTGATGTCAACCGGGACCTCGATATGATGCACTACAGTCACCTTCTCCAGCGTGAGCAGGGCCCACGCGGTGCATAGGATTGGATCGCCCCAGTCGGTCGCACGCCAGAAGCCGTCCTCATTCTGTTGAGCCACGAGAACGCTGGCGAAGTCTTGTGACGGTGAAGCTGTTGGTTTTTGATTGAACCAATCTTCGAGGCCGGGAACACCATCCGTATCTATCTCGTCAACACCACTATACTGCAGGCCCTTCATCAGACAGTACATCGCCTGATAGCCTGATGGGTTTATATTATATCCCCATCCGGGATTCTGGTTTGCAGCCTGCCAATATTTCTCGATAAAAACTATTGCAGCATCAAATCGTGCATCATCAGGGCCGATGCCAACAAAGGTCATCTGAAAGATCAGGTTGCCCGTCTTCAGTTCGTTTTCCCAACCACCACCGGTCGTGTAGTAAGAGCCTCCCTCGTAAGGATGGCCAGCATTCTTGTTTTGGATTGCATCTATCCAGTTAGTGAGGCCCGCATCCACTGCGGAAGTATCAATGCCGACACCCTTGGCGTAGCCGAGCCCGAGTACAGCATACCCACTATTGGACTGGTCAGGCCAGTCACCGGGGCGGTATGCCCAGCCGCCATTGGCATTTTGGGAAGAAACGAAAAAGTCCACATTTCCTTGCAGGACATCCCCGTAAGTCTGTCCAGCAGTAGGGCCTGTGGTAACCAACTGGCTCAGATCTCCGTCATTGGCGATCGCCATCATCGCAATGCCAGTACAGTAGGTCTCAGTCCAGTCGCCATGGGCGAAGGATATCCCGGTATCAGGGGAGTAAGGATCGATTGTTGCCTGACCAAAGATATAGTCCAGCCCAGCTTGTATTTCATCATCGTATTTGCTAGTGGGCAGTTCACGGGCCCGATCCTGCAATTTGACCACAGCAAAGCCTGTTTTGGCAACTCGATCCCAGTCGCCCCAGGAACCGTCCGCATCATTTTGCTGCTTAACCAGCCAAACTACTCCTGCTTCAATGGCCGCCTCGATCTGTTCTTTGGTAGCAGCCATGGCCACTAAACTCAGGCTAAATGTTAGGGTTAAAATCAAAACCGCGGCAAACAACTTCTTCAACATTCTGTTTCTCCTTCCCTTTTTTGGGAATTTTTTCCTTTTCGGAAATTTGGGTACTTCAGTTTAGAACTATTTCGTTTCGAACAAGTTTAAGGTTAAGGTCTTGCCAGCTAAGCTGACGCTATGGTAAGAAAATCTCACCTGTTAACAGGAGACGTTGCTTCAGAGCTTTTAATCACCCCCCTTGGGTAAAATAGGTTGTAAAGGTACAGTCTATAAGATACAATGTGCTTACCTTATACCAAGCAAACATACTTGTCAAGGGGTGTTACCTATATATCTGGACCTGGACACAAAAAAGTCAAAAAACCTTTGCCACCAACTCGGCTTTTTCTTTTCTTTTATTCTAACCATTGTAGTATCTTTAGCCCTAATCAAATCTCCTCTTAGTTCTCCTGAGATTTTAACCAAAATAAAATAATTTCCCTTTTTTTCTCCGCTGGCGGACCAAAATATAAATTTTTTGACAATATATTGATATCCGATATCAATAGTCCTTTGTCGGAGCGGTGGGACTTGCACCCACGCTCTCCTCGTCCCGAACGAGGCGCCTTAGCTACTAGGCCACGCTCCGTTATGTTACCCAATATTTTTGCTTGGTCATTTCGTCGCGCTTTGACACGATTTTTTCTCGTTCTTGGCGGGCTTTCTGCGCCAATTCTTTTAATTCTTTGTCTGACAACTTACCTAATTTTTTGACTTCTTTTTCCAAAAAGTCCTTTGTGTTTTTCTTGGGGTCGTCTAACACATAACCAAGTAGGACATCAAGTATGTGTCCTACCTTGGGTCCCGGCCGAACGCCCAAAATCTTCATTATATCGTCCCCGGAAACCTTAAGCAAAGAAACAGAAATTGGGTCTTGAGCAACCCTTTCAATAACATATTTTAAATGCCGCAATTTGTAGGGCTCGGCTTTGGGCACGCCCGAGCCAATCCTGTCGGCCATTCTCACCTGTAATAGTTCTGCCATATTCTCCGGCCCCACACTGCGAACTAATCTTCTTACCGAGGCCTCGGAAACCTCGTCAACATTATAGTAAAAAAAGTGATATCTGACCAGCTTGGCAATTTTTTCAATGTCTTTTTTGGGAAATCTTAAGCGATTCAGGATTTGCGCAGTCATTTTGGCGCCGACAATTTCATGGTTATAAAAAGTGGCCTCTGGTCCTTCTCCCCTTTTTGTCCTGGGCTTGCCAATATCATGCAAAAGCGCGGCCAGCCGCACATACTTGTTAAAGCTCTTTTTGGCAGCAAACTTCAAAGACAAAATATTATGTTCGTAACACTCATAGATATGGTGTTTATTTTGGGTAACGCCATAGCCCTCTTTCAGCTCAGGAATAATATATTTTAAAAGTCCGGTTTTGCGCAGAAGTTCTATGCCTTCATCAGCCCTGTCTGACATAATAATCTTTAAAAACTCGTCTCTCTGTCTCTCTTTAGAAATAGCTTGCAGCCAAAGAGCATTTTTTTTAATGGCCTGGTTAGTTTTTGGCTCAATCTTCCAGCCTTCGCCGAGTGTGGTAGTGAATCTGACTGCCCGAAGCAGGCGCAGGGCATCTTCGGAAAACCTGTCTTCCGCCTTGCCCACTGCCCGAATAATTTTGTCTTTGAGGTCTTCTTGTCCTTTGAATAGGTCAATTACTTTAGGTTTACCCTGAGCGAAGCGAAGGGCCATTGCGTTGACAGTAAAATCCCTGCGTGCTAAATCCTCTTCAACTGTCTTTGCCCACTCAACCTTATCAGGATGTCTTTTATCTGTATATTTTTCATCAATTCTATAAGGAGTTATCTCAATTTCTTTTAATTTTGGCTCTTCGCTTTCGGTTAAAACCGTGACTGTGCCGAATTTGTTATCAATAAAACTTTTGGGGAAAATCTTGCTGATTTGTTCCGGTTTGGCATTAGTTGCCACATCCCAGTCCAATGGCTCAACACCTCGCAAAACATCACGAACACACCCGCCAACAATATAGGCCTCAAAGCCATTCTTTTCCAGTTCCTGGATAACAAATTTTACTTCTTTGGGGATGTCCATTGCCTTCATCTTACCCCAAAAATTGATTTTTTTCAATTATTTGGTAGAATAATAATAAGCCCCTGTAGCTCAATTGGATAGAGCGTACGGTTTCGGCCCGTAAGGTTGTGCGTTCGAGTCGTGCCAGGGGCACAAAGTTAATTTTCGATTTACAATTTACAATTTTCAATGAATTTACAATTTTCAATTTTCAAAATTAAAATAATAAAGAAAGTATTTCCAATTATTCTGCTGGTTTGTCTATTTCTCCTGCCGATATTTGCTTTTGCTTATGAGGGCTTGGTGCCCTGCGGCGGTCCGGGAGAACCAGAATGTCAATTCTGTCATATCTTTGTCATGTTAGGTAATATCCTTGATTTTCTTTTATTTACTATTGTTCCTTCGGTGGCAGTCCTGATGCTGACTATAGGTGGAGCCATGATGATTTTTGCCGGAGGAAGACCGGCCATGGTAGGCAAAGGTAGAACTATAATCACCGCTGTCATTACTGGTCTGGTCATAATCTACTGCGCCTGGCTGATTGTCAACACATTCTTTACAATCATTGGCTTCGCAAACTTTGAGGGCGCGGGCTGGAGCCCGGCAAGATGGTTTGAAATAGACTGTCCAATATAATAATTGCCCCCATAGCTTAATTGGAAAAGCAGTTGCCTCTTAAGCAATTGAGTTCAGGTTCGAGTCCTGATGGGGGCACAAATTTTTTAATCTATGAAATTTATTGCTGATCTTCATATTCATTCAAAATACTCACGCGCCACCAGCAAGGATATGGATTTGGAAAATCTGGATAAATGGGCCAAGATTAAAGGGATAAAGGTTTTGGGCGCAGGCGACTTCACCCACCCAGAATGGTTCAAAGGACTAAAAGAGAAATTATCTCCGGCTGAAACCGGGCTTTTTAAAATAAAAAACGCTGAAGAAAATGAAACCCGTTTTATGCTCACCAGCGAAATCAGTTGTATTTATTCAAAGAACGGCGCCACCAGAAAAATCCACATTTTAATCTTTGCTCCTTCTTTTGAAATCGTTGAAAAAATCAACACGCAATTGAGCTGGATTGGCAATCTCAAATCAGACGGCCGACCTATTTTGGGTTTGGACGCCAAAGAATTAGCAAAAATTGTCTTGAACATTTCCGAGGAATGCTTGGTGGTCCCCGGGCATATCTGGACCCCGTGGTTCAGTTTGTTCGGCTCGCGCTCTGGTTTTGATTCAATTGAGGAATGCTTTGAAGAATACTCAAAATATATTTATGCTGGGGAAACCGGTCTCAGTTCGGACCCTGCTATGAACTGGCGCTGGTCTGCATTAGATAAAATCACTTTAATCTCAAACAGTGACGCCCACTCTCCACGCAAATTAGGCCGGGAAGCCAATGTTTTTGATACCGAGCTCAGTTATCCGGCGATTGTTAAAGCCATCAGAGAAAAAGACCCTCAAAAATTTCTTTACACCATTGAATTTTTTCCTCAAGAAGGCAAATACCATTATGATGGCCACAGGAATTGCCAGGTTTGCGTATCTCCTCAAGAATCAAAAAAATACAATAATACCTGCCCTAATTGCGGCAGGCCTTTGACTCTTGGAGTTTTGCATAGGGTAGATGAATTGGCTGACAGAGAAAAAAACTTCAAACCAGAAAACGCAATTCCTTTCCGTAATTTAATCCCTTTAGAAGAAATCATTGCTGAGGCCTTGGGTGTAGGCACTCAAGCCAAACAGGTAGAAACAGAATACAAAAACTTAATTAAAAAATTGGGCAATGAGTTTAAGGTTCTCTTAGAGACACCTGAAGAAGATTTAGAATCTGCTGCTTTGCCAGAAATCGCTGAAGGCATTATCAAAGTCAGACAAGGAAAAGTCCAGATTGAACCAGGATATGACGGCGTTTTTGGGAAAATAAAAATCTTCTCTCAGGGAGAAGAAAAAAACCTAATCCGCCAAAAAACCCTTTTTTAGATGTTTAACTTACGATGTTAAACAGTTTTGTGGAGTTTTGGAAGGTAATTTCAGCGATTTTTTCAAAAGTTTCGTTTTTGAGTTGAGCAATTCTTTGAGCGATGTATTTTACATACAAAGGTTCGTTTCTGCCTTCTGCTTCTGGAGGTATTAGATAGGGACAATCGGTCTCAATTAAAATTCTTTCCAAAGGGGTTTTTTTAATTATTTCGTCTAAATCCAGTTTGAAAATTATACCGTTAAAGCCAAGGTAGAGTCCCATATCTAAATATTTCTGTGCCTGCCCCCAGTCCCCTGTAAAACAATGAATGACCCCTGTTTGCGGTTTTAATAATTTTAATAAATCCTCATGAGCTTTGCGGCAGTGGAAGATTACGGGTAAATTTAATTCTTTTGCCAGTTCTAACTCTCTCAAAAAAACTTCTCTCTGTTTTTCTTTGAATAATGCTAATTTCGTTTTAGTTTTGGGCTTAGACCAATAATCCAGGCCAATCTCGCCAATGGCTACTACTTTTTTAGAAGTTGCTAAGTTCTTGTATTTTTGATAATCAAAATCCTTTTCAAAACGACTCCCTTCTGCCGGGTCTATCTTCATTTTCAAAAGCCCGGTGTCCAAATTTATCGGGTGCAGGCCAATGGCGGCATAGACCCCCACACCACAACGAGCACCTATTTCTTTTTTTTGCGCAAAGCGCAGTGCTCGTTTGGTGTGGGGGTAAACGCCCTTCTCGTATTTTTCTGCCAGGTCAACTGCCTTTTTTGAGGTCTGATAGTTTGAGCCCACATTAATCATCCAGACGTTATTGTCCAAACTTCGTTTAACAACCTCATCTCTGTCTTTATCAAAAGCCCTAAAATTCAAATGAGCATGAGTATCAATGAGCATAATATATAAATAATAGCATCTCAAAATAAAAATGGGAAACAAAAGTTTAAAACCTTAGTTCAAAACCTTTGTTTCCCTTGTCCCTATTGGGACTTAGAGACCTGAGATCTCCTTATACGAGCAAGATGGACAGTATCTTCGTCAAACTCCTCCTTTCTCCTTTTCCGCCACCTCATCCTTACAGTCGGGATAAGTGGCTTTTGGAATTACTTTACCATCATTCCCTGAATGCAGCATCATAGCCAAACCACCGGGAAGACCTCTGAAACAATCTGTTCCATTATAGAACAGACAGCCAGCACATCTTATATCTACCCTCGGTCGTTCTTCAGCCATTTTTTTCTTTCCTTTCCCTTTTGTAAAAATTATTCGGTTTATCATTTTTATGGCGCCCACAATTCTTACAAAGAACTCTCTTCCTCTTGTTTGAACTATCGCACCATTCACAAATCCAACATCCATTAAAGTTCACTTTTGCCTCCTCTTTTGAGTTGGGAAAGAACTGTTGAGAAAAAACCATAAAAAAAACAAAAACTCCTTTTTTGTAAAAGGAGTCAGTTGGAATTTTCTAAATTGCTTGGCTTATTGTTCTAAAAAACTCAAGCTAACCCCTTTCATAAAGAAAGTAAAGAGATAAAACCATTTGGGGTTAGTTTGGTTTTCCATACTGTTTTAAGATTATACCAAGCCAAAACCTTTGTCAAGCCCTTCTGCAAAATAAATGAGCGGAGTTGAAACCTTGGGGTTGCCAAGATTAATCAACTCCGCCTTAGGGAAGGATTACTCCCCCTTTATCCACAGGGAAGACCATTTGGTAAGCACCACCAACCTTTAGTAACATCTTCTGGTTTATTATACCAAAGGCGAAGTTTGTTTCCTGTCCTTTCTTGCTCTAGATGGGGAGAATCCGAGCAAGGGTAGTACATTATGCCCTCCAGCACACTCTCCAAGGCATTTAAGTAAGCAGAGACTATTGCTTCGATAACATCCTCAGATTCTCCTTGTCCCTCAAAAAGTTCGTCAATTATAAACGAGGTCTTGACAATCTCCGCCGAGGACCCTCTGAAGATGTATCTACAATCAAAACCATCCAACAGACCGAGAGCTTTATTAACCGCCTTCAGAGAGGCCTCTATGAGAGTGCCGCCGCTAGCAATATTCTGAACCTCTCTGTTCCCCACCGCAATATTGACCATTACAGAGCTAGACAAGGGTGCATCGCTCTTGCCGGTTATCTGGCAGAAATTCAATTCAAACATAGTTTGCCTCCCATTGAGTTAAGAATGAACTAAAAACCCAGCCCTGCAAGAACTGGATCTGAAACACTTTTTATTAACTTCTATGATAACCTTACTCAAATCCAGCCCGTAATCTCATAAGGACCAAAAGCCCAAAAATAAGGAGCAGATTTTTTGCGTAAGTCATCATCATTTTCAGGTTATACTAACCAAACACTCCTGTCAAGTGTCGGGCTCGTCCTCGAGCAAAATAAAAAAGGGGATGGCGCCGCGGGCACGAACTACCACCCCCTTTGGCACGATTTTCATCGCGCCTTGTGAATCTCCGTCATCTTACATTTCAAACAGATGCTTTCTACTTCCCCATCTGAACCAATAGTAGGCACGAAATTATGCCTGCCTAGTTCATCAAATCGTGTGAAACGATTACCACAGCGAGGACAAGAAAACTTCATTTCTGTTTTCCTTTCTGTTTTCTTTGCCAGTAATATAGACATAATCAAACTCCCTATTCAAAAATTAATGTACTAAAATAAAAACCCTCTCCGCAAAGTCCTTGGGAGAGGGAAACTAATAACGCGACTACTTACTAACTCAACAACTCAAAATAGGACTTTGCAGAACTTCTCGCAAAGTCCACCACCATGCTTGGGTTGCTGATGTTTTAGTCATCATTTTTAACTTACATCACGCAAAAACACTTGTCAAGTACCCAACCTGGGGAAGAGTGGTTTTGATTTTTTTGTTTTTAATTGCGCCAGTATCTTTTCTGAAGTTTCTGGCAAAAATGGCTCAAGCATTTTGGCAATTTCAGATAAAGCAATCAGCAAATTATTAATTATTAATAATTGTTTATCGGATTTTTCCCACGGCCGCTCTCTCTCAATATATTTATCGCAAAAACTAATCATTTGCCAAATTGCAGCCAGCGCCTCATTAAATTTGAAGGACTCTAATGACTTCTTATATCCCTCCCAACGTTTTTCTATTTCTTTTTTAAGATTTGCGTTTTGAGTTGTGGTTTTGAGTTTTGAGTTTTGAGTTTTGAGTTGTTTTGCCATTGTCAACACCCTGGCCAGCAAATTCCCCAAGCCGGAAGCAAGGTCAGCATTATACCGTTCTTCAAACTTCTCTCGGGTATAATCTCCGTCCTCAGTGGGCGAAATCTCTCGCAAGAGAAAATAGCGCACCGGGTCAGTGCCGTATTTCTCAACCAATTCAAAAGGGTCAACCACATTACCCAAACTCTTGGACATTTTTTGACCGCCAGAAGTCAAATAGCCGTGAACAAAAATCGTCTTGGGCAAAGCAAGTTTGGCTGAAAGCAATAAAGCTATCCAATATACACAATGAAATCTGGATATTCCCTTTCCTATGACATGTAATTTATTCTTGTTTTTTTGCCAAAATTCTTGGAATTTTTTACTATTTTTGGCATAGCCCAAGGCAGTAATATAGTTGGCAAGGGCCTCAATCCAGCACCACATTTTCTGCGAAGGGTCCCCGGGCACGTCAATACCCCAGCCATGCGCCCGCTCATTGGAACGAGAAATACAAATATCTTGAAGGCCGGAATTGATAAAACTTATAATCTCGTTTTTACGGGTTTCTGGGATAATTTTTGCCTTATCGGTTTCAATGATTTTTTTAATCTGCTTTTCATATTTTGAGAGTTTGAAAAAATAATTCTCTTCTTCAACTAATTCGGGTTTTGTCTGGTGCTCTGGACAAAGTCCATTTATTAACTCGCTTTCCTTATAAAATGCCTCGCAACCCACGCAATAAAGCCCTTTGTATTTCTTTTTATAAATATCTTTTTGGCAAACACGCCAAAGTTTCTGGGCCCCTTCAATATGCCTTTTTTCAGTCGTTCTGATAAAGTCGTCGAAACTTAAATTAAGGATTTTTTTTAGTTGATAAAACTTTTTAGCAATTCTATCAACCCATTTTTTTACCGGAACTCCCTCCTTTTCAGCAGCTCGGACATTTTTAATGGAATTTTCATCCGTACCAGTCAAAAAGAAAACATCCTCACCCAAAATTCGGTGATACCGAGCAATGACATCTGCCTGAATTTTCTCTAAGGCATGGCCTGTGTGCGGCGGTGCATTAACATAATCTATGGCCGTTGAAACAAAAAACTTTTTCATTAAATTCATTTTATCACATTTTTTGGTAATTTCCATATGCGCAGTTACTAAAAAATTGCGAAAGAAATTCGCCTTTTTATGCAAAAGGCGAAAACAGAGAAGCAAGTTTAGAATTTACAATTGAGTGTTTACAATTACTACAAATTCTCCTTTAATTTTGTCCCCGCCTGCATCGCTACGCGAGCAAGCGCTCGCTTGTGAAGTGTTGCGGGCGGGTTTTTCTATGCGTTTGATGACCTGCTCAATTGTGCCGCGGTAGATGGTCTCAAATTTCTTGGTCAATTCTCGGCAGACAACTATTTGCCAAGATTCTTCGCTCCGCTTCGCTTCACTCAGAATGACAGCAAGTTCATTCAATGTCTTTAAAATGCGGTGAGGGGATTCGTAGAAGATGACGGGATATTTTGAATGTACAACTTGCTCAAAAAACTTTTTGCGTTTTCTTTTGGCTGGCGGAAAGCCCAGGAATAAAAACTTGTCCATGGGAAAACCAGAGATACTGGCTGCTGCTGTCACGGCCGAAGGCCCAGGAACAGGCACAATCTTAATATCTGGATACGCGCTAAGACGGCGATCGCCTTGGTATGACGTATTTAAAGTATTTATAATTGCTTGGATTAGTTTGTTGCCCGGGTCGGAAATGCCGGGGGTGCCAGCGTCAGAAACCAGGGCCAAATCCTTTCCCCCGCCCGCATCGCTACGCGAAGCGTTGCGGGCGGGTTGCTTTAAAAGGTCTAAAATATAATTTATTTTCTTTAATTTTGAGTGCTGATGATAAGAAAGCGTAGGAGTTGCTATTTTATAACGGTTTAACAATTTTCTGGTTACCCGAGTATCCTCGCACAAAATTAAATCAACCCCCCTGAGAATACGGAGGGCACGGAAGGATAGATCCTCAAGATTGCCTATGGGAGTTGAAACGATGTATAAAGTAGACATTTACAAAACGACTGCTTTTTCTTTTTCTTCCTTGCGTTGCTTCAAGAAATCGCGTAAAAATTCAAACAGTATGCCTGCCAAAGGAATGGCCAGGACTGCTCCCAAAAAGCCCCAGAGTTTTCCGCCAACAAACAAAGCAACCAGGACTAAAACCGGAGGGATGCCAATAAATTTCTTGCTTAAAATCGGAGTAAGAATATTGCCTTCAATCTGCTGAATTAAAACAAAAACAATCAGAACGAAAACTGCTTGCAGAGCCGAACTCAGAGAGACAATCAAGAAAATGAGAATGCCGGTGATAAACGGGCCAACAAAAGGAATAAAATTTAAAATACCAGCCAGCAAACCCAAAGAAAAGGGATACTTTACGTCAAAAAGCAGAAAAGCAATATAGGAAGCCACACCGACAAAAAGACAAGCCAATATTCTTGAAAGAAACCAGCCACTCACCTTTCGCTGACACTTTCTCCACAGATTAAGGACATAGACCTCATATTTCTTTGGAGAAAAAAGAGATAGAGTCCTCTCGGCTGCTTTTTCTTCTAAAGAAAGATAGATAGCCACGGCAATAACAAAGATGGTTGAAAAGATGCCTCCGAAAATAGCAAAGAGGGCACTAAAGATACTGCCAGCCATTCCCTCCAGGGTCTTGCCAAAAGCATCTAAAAAACTTTCTACATTCTCAAAGGCCTGAAGCCCGAGCCCCTTCAGGGGAGGAGAAATCTTTTCAAAATATTGAGGAACCAGCTGAGAAAACTGTTGAATTTCTTGAATAAATAAAGGAAGTACTGCATAAACTGATAAACTGATAAATCCAAGGGCGGCCACATAAATAAAAATAATTGCCAAGGTTCTCGGAAGCCGTTTTCTGTGTAAAAAATCAATGGCCGGGTTAAACAAAACAGAAATTATCAAAGCGAAAATAAACCAGATTAAAATATCTCTGAGCAGAAAAACAAGATAAAAACAGACAATGGCTAACGCAATCTTGAGAATAGTAGACCAGGATATGTCTAAAAAACGGTCGCCGTTCATCAAATTAAAAAGTTCTCAATAACTGCTCAAGGCTTTTTTCGTTCTTAAGTGGGCCAACCAGGGCCAAATTTAATTTTTGGGCCTGGAAAATGTCTTGAGCAATTTTTAAAATATCGTCTGGCTTTACTTTATTAATTTTAGCATAGATTTGTTCTAAAGTTAAAACCTCTTTTTTGAGTAGTTCTTGCAGGCCATAAAAAGAAGCCTGGGCATCAGAAGATTCTAAAAGCAAGACGGTTTTTCCCTTAATATAATCTTTGGCTTTTTTAAGTTCTGTTGGGGCAATCTTTCTTTGAGAAACTTTCTTGTATTCTCTTAAAATGGTGGAGATGGCTTTTTCCGCATTTTTATTGTCCACTCCAGCTTGGGTTACTAAAAATCCTGTGTCGGTATTACTATCAGAACTGGTGGTTACATAATAAGCAATGCCCAGTTTTTCTCTCACCTCAATAAATAATCTGGAGCTCATCATGCCTCCTAATATGGTGGCTAAAATTTCTTGCGCGTATCTTTGGGGATGAAAAAGATTGTACCCTCTCACCCCTAAACAAAGATGGGTCTGGCCGGTTTTTCTCTGGTATAAAAGACAGCCAAGCCTTGTTTGCTTCTCAAGAACCAGCGGTTTTGCATTTGGTTCGCCCTGAGTGATTTTAGAAAAATATTTTTTTGCTTTTTTAAGCGCTGCTGCCGGCGCTATTTTCCCGGCTATACAAACCACTGTGTTTGAGGCAACATACTGCTTTTTCATATAGTCTAATAATTTTGGGTGTGAAATTCCGGCTACACTTTCTTTGCTGCCAACCACATCCCAGCCAGCTGGCTGGTCGCCATATAAGAGCTTATTCCATAAAATGCCAACATAACTCATCGGGTTGTCAAAAATCATATTAATCTCCTCAATAATGACTCCTTTTTCTTTTTTAATCTGTTTTTCTGGCAGTAAAGAATTCAAATAAATATCTGAAACCCAGTCCAAAGCCAAATCAAAATGGGGAAGAGCCACTTTGGCAAAATAGCCGGTGTATTCTTCTGAAGTGAAAGCATTGTAAATGCCGCCAACCCTGTCTAAAGTTTCGGCAATGGCTGTAGTTGAGGGTCTTTTCTTTGTGCCCTTGAAAAACATATGCTCCAAAAAATGGGAAATGCCGCTTATTTCTTTTTTCTCATATTTGGAACCAGTGCCAACCAAAACCAAAACCGTCACTGCCTGAGTGTTTTTTTGAGGAACAATAATAATTCTTAAACCATTGGCAAGCGTTGTTTTCTTGAACATATTATTTTTCTATATCCACAATAATCCTTACCGGATTTTCCAAAGCATGAAGATAAAATTTTGCGTCTCTATTTAAGGCAATAGTATAGGCAGCAGATGAATCATCATAAGTTATTTCGCGCGTATAAGAGGCAACTACTTCATCATTAACTATAATTGGCTCCTCTGCTTTATTTCCTGTAAAATCTCTCCGCACCCCGCCTATAAACAATTTAATTAGTCTGGCGCTTGGCCAAAACTCTGCCGTGGTAAAAGGCACTACTTTGGCCTCTCCAAAATCAAAAACAATTCTGTAATAATCTTTATGGTCAGTATGTCTAATATCCTCTAAAATCAATCCATCGGTCAGCTCGCCGACTTGCTGTTTATCAAAAGAATATTTGCCGGCCGGCTTAGCAGCTTCCTCGGCTGGTGCTTGTAATTGTTGATACACCAAAACTCCAGCAACAATTACTGCCAAAATAATTAAAATCCAAATTCTAGAAAAACCTTTTTGAGGCATAAATTAACGAGAACGGTTCACATTATATTCCATATTCTATATTTCTGGTTCAAATTATGACGATCGTCACGATTTGAACCACTTTTTATTCTAATCTTTCTCTTAAAATTTCCGGTAAATCTTTTATTTTTATTCTTTCTTGTTTCATTGTGTCGCGCTATTCTTAGGGCTTTCTAACTTTTATAAGTTTTTTACCCTTTTCCAGTTATTTCTTATCTAAAGTGATTAACTCCAGATTATAATCATAAGCAAGTGCAACATAGATAGCATCGGCACTTTTAAGCTCTGTTTAGATAATAATCCAGGCAGCAAGATTTGCTAAATGATTATCTATGGGAACAAAAGAAAAATTAGGGAGCATCCTCAGGGCCATTGAAAATCCATAGGCAGTTTTTGGATCCTTCGTAGCTCTTGCCAATGCTGAAGTTATTTCTGGAATAACAATCTCTGGAAGAAATATCTTTAGGTTTTCTTCTCTCACTAACTCCAAAAAAGCCCTACTTTTAGAAGAATAGGGCTCCTTCGGACGTTGAGCATTAACAATTACACTGGCATCAAGACAGTACATAGAATTATTGACGTTCTTCCTTAAGAATCTCAAAACTCTTCTTCTTTGTCTTCCATAAGCGATCAATCTTTCTGCCTATCTTTTCTAAATTTAGCCAGGCATTTCTATAACTATTAGGGTCTACTTTCAGTTGAATTCTCAACCTTTGATATTCTCTTGTAGGAGTAATTACATTTGTCATATATTTTATATTACTCTTAAATTAAATTTATGTCAACCAAAAAACTTAGAAAATCCCTATTTTATATCTACTCCAAAAAGCGAAATGTTGGCCCCGTTACTCATTCTCACGTTTTTCCATTTTTTCTTCGATCTTTTTAATTCTGCAATCTAAATAACCCAAGCCGAAAATTACTGCGGTGATAAGAAGACCTAACCCTGCAAGCGTAAGATACCATTTGTAATGCCAGGTATTAGTATTGTCGCCCCAAATTATATGTGTAGCTCCAAGAAATGTAAAAATTATTGCCAATATCTTCAACCACTTACCTGGTTTTTTTAATTTGGCCTTGGGCATAAATTTGGGCCAAAACTCTGCTGCTACATAGCAGCAGAGTTTTGGCGATTTTAGTTCTCTAATTTTTGTTTGAGGATTTTTATTAAATCTTTGATTTTTATTCTCTCTTGTTTCATTGTGTCGCGGTCGCGAAGAGTGAGGTCGTCTTGTTTTAAGCTTTCGAAATCTATTGTGAGACACAGAATGGTGCCAATCTCGTCTTGGCGGCGGTAGCGGCGGCCGATGGAGCCGAGTTCGTCATATTGGCAAGTGAAATGGGGTTTTAATAATTGATAAACTTCTTTGGCTTTTTTAACTAATTTGGGTTTGTTGCGCACTAAGGGCAGAACAGCTACTTTTATGGGCGCTAATTTTTTATCAATTTTAAGAACCACTTCAACTTCTTTGGCTGCCTTGGTTGTCTTTGTCCTACCGCCTTTGATTTCTTGATAGGCCTCACATAAAAAAGCTAAAAAGCTTCTCCCTACTCCCCCAGAAGTTTCAATAATGTAAGGGAAATATTTCTCTTTTGTTGTTTCGTCATAATATTTCAAATCCTGCCCACTGTGCTTTGCATGATTAGACAAATCCCAATCTCCTCGGTTATGGACGCCCTCAATCTCGCCCCAGCCAAAGGGAAAATGATATTCAATGTCTACCTGTCTTTGAGCATAATGAGCTCTCTTGCCTGCTGGAATTTCTATCGCTCTTAAATTTTCTTTTTTAATACCTAAATTTGTGTGCCATTTTATTCTTTCTTTTTTCCAATAATCAAAGAATTTGTTGGCTTCCTTTGGATGGCAAAACCATTGCATTTCCATTTGCTCAAACTCTCTAGCTCGAAAAATGAAATTTCCGGGCGTAATCTCATTCCTAAATGCCTTGCCAATCTGAGCTATTCCAAAAGGAAGTTTCTGCCGCATGGAATTTAACACATTTTCAAAATTGACATAAATGCCCTGACAGGTTTCAGCCCTTAAATAAGTAACTGCTGCTTCATCTTCTATCGGCCCAACAAAAGTTTTCATCATTAGATTAAATTTTCTTGGCTTTGTAAGTTCGCCTCCGCATTCAGGACACTGATTCTTTTCAAGTTCATCTTTCTTAAATCTCTTGTGACACTTTTTGCATTCAACCAATTCATCAGCAAATCCAGCCGTCAAATGCCCCGAGGCCTGCCAAACTCTTGGGCTCATTAAAATAGCAGCATCCAAGCCAACTATATCTTCTTGTTTTTTTGTCATCTCAGCCCACCAGACCTTTTTGATATTATTTTTCATTTCCACCCCCAAGGGCCCAAAATCATAACAAGAACCAAAGCCGCCATAAATTTCTGACGACTGGAAGATAAAACCACGTCTTTTGCATAATGAGATTATTTTTTGCATTTGAATTGGCATAATTTATTGAACAACGCCTTGTTGTTCTTTTACCGTTTTGTCATCCGGCAAACTAGTGTCAATGGCAGGCATGTCGCTGGTCACGGTCTCTTCGGTCCACTGGTCCTCACCAGTAATCTGGGCTTCACCAATAATCTGCGCTGTCTTACCTCTCTGAATCGGGGTAGGCCTCAAAGAAATCTGGAAAGCACAGGACTGGGGCTCCATTATAGGGGTTTGTCCATCCCCTAAATCTCCAATCTCCCAGATTATCTCCCTTGAGTCAGAATCAAAGGTTAACCGTGTATCTTCAGGGAAAATTTGACCGGTTAGTGTTACATTAATGGGCAGAACAGCTTTCACTTTTACATTCTTAACATCGTTACAACAGTTCTCCATCTGCCAGATAATAGTATAGGTTGTTGCCTTTCCTACTTTTGGAGGAATGGGACCCTGATTACCAAAAACCTCATCTTCAAAATAGCCTGCCTGGTAGAACTCTAATTTTGAATTTATTTTTGTTTCAAATTCTTCTTTAATTTCAGAAATAATGACCTTATTGCTTAAAAGAGCATTTTTCTTTGTAAAACCGCCCGGCTCTATCTCTTTTAGCTTGAGCCAGAATTCAACCTTCCCTTCCTCGCCCCTGTCTAAAAACTGAAGCTGAGCCACATTTCGCCAATCCCAGATAATTGATTTCTCCTCTCTATTAACTTGGCCGGATTCAACTCTTAAAGTGGGGAGGTCAAAAACGTCGTCGCTTAATTTGCTAATCAAAAAGAGGTGACGAAAGGGTTCTTCTCCCATATTTCTGAAGAAAATTTCATAATGGAGCCAGTCGCCGGGATTAGCTGTGTAATCTTCTTGGCCATTTATTCTTTGAAAAACAGAAAGTAAGGGCTTTATAATTTTAACTCCCCGGCTTGTTTCTTTTAACAAAACAAAGTCATTTTTTTGCCAAACTCCTAAAGAAGCTTGAAATATTTTTTGTTCGTTGAGCTCGCCTGACAACCTTCCTTTGACCTCAATCCTGCCGCCCTCTGCCTTATTCAAACCTCCCAGCTCCCATTCTGTTTCATCCAAACCTGAAGGCCGACTCTCCTGGAACTCAAAACCTGAAGGATAGTTCAGTTTCACCCTGAGATCAGAAAGGGGGTAATCTAAACTGGAGAAATAATTTAAAGAGAAGTTAATTTCTCTGCCTGATTCTAATTTTGAAGGGAGGTCAAGTTCAAAGCTCAAAAGAACATGTTTTATCACTGTGGTCAGGGTTGTCTCCGACTCATAAAAAGCTCTCAAGTTTTTTGGCCGATAAGAAAGCAGGACTTTTGCTTTTTTTACCTCGTTTTCTTCACCCAAAAGCCGAGCTCTAAATTGATAACTCTTTTCTTCTCCAGGATAAATATCTTCCAAAGGGATTTGCTCTCTCAAGGCGCCGCCTTCTCCTACCAAAGAATATTCTGGATATTCAAAAATCAGTTTGGCATCTTCTAAAGTGATATGGCCATTGTTCTTATATTTTACTGTCCACTCTACCTCTTCCAATAATTGAACTTCTGAGGGCCCTAAAATCTCCAAACGTAAAAGACCTTTGGAGTAAATGTTTTTTTGCCAGTACCAATAGCCAACTATCCCGGCCATTACACTTAGAATTATAAGAAAGAGAATAAATTTGCCTTTCATATTATGATGGAATTAAGATAGTCCTCTAAAGAAATATTTGTCTCTTTGCTGATATGTTCGGGGTCATACCCCTGAATAGCCAAAAACTGCCAAAGAAAGTAGTGATACAATAATCCCAAGTTATTATCAGCCGTACTATTCAATCTGCGAAAAACCTCTTTAAATAATTGCCAAACTTTTTCATCTTTTTCCTGGCCTTTAATTAGTTTATCAAAAACAGAGGCGATTTGATAGGCAATTTTGAATTTTTCTAAATTATTTCTGATAGGTTTAAACTTATCAACCAACAAAGCATCAGTCAAGGTTTTATAACCTTTACCCTGAACAAACTCAATCTCGCTCAGATAAAAAAGTTCCATTCCCCCTCTTAGTTTTGATTTAATCTTTCTGACGGACTTAGCCATTATCTCCAGCCGACCGAAATCCTTGGTAAAAATCGTGAAAACTTGGTCCGCCTCCCTACGGTCTTCTTTTTTCAAAACTATCCCTTGAGTACGATAATGTGTAAACATAATTTTTCTCCATCAATCTTGACTTGTTTTTCAAGGTCAAATTTTTTCTCTGTCTTCTTTGGCTTAATATCCTCTGTTTTAATTTTGGCTAATATCTTGGCCAATTTAGGCGAACAAGAATACCTGACTAAAATCTTATCTTTGGGTTTCAAGCCAAGTTGTTTTCTCATGGCTCGGATATAACGGACAACTTCCCGCATTATGCCTTCTTCCTTTAATTCTGGAGTAATTTTAGCATCTAATTCTATTTCTTTTTTAATTTTACTATCAAAAATTATCTCCTTAACATTAACTTCTTCTTTGACTAAATCAAGCAAGTCCTTGTTAATTTTGAACTTTGCACTTTTAACTTTTAACTTTGATAAAGGCTGTCGCACTCTAATCTTTAATTTAGCCCTTTCTGCTAAAGCCAAATTGACAAGTTCTCTTGTCTTTTCCATATTTTTGTCCAAAGATTCATCAATCAATCTTTTATTTGCCTTTGGCCAATCCTCTAAATGCAAACTTCTTGAAACCTGAAACTTGCTGGACGCGAAGCGGACTCCCCGGAGGGTTGCACCTGAAACCCGTTGGTATATATTCTCGCTTAGAAAGGGAATGAAAGGCGCACCGAGTTTGCTAATAGTCAAAAGTACAAAGCCCAGAATATTGGAGGCATTTTTTAGTTTTTTATCTGTCTCCGGACGTTGAAATCTCTTCCGCGACCTTCGGATATACCACAAAGAAAGGTCATTAATGACGAAATCCTCAATAGACCTTGCCGCCCTGGTTACATCATAATTATCAAGAGAACTAGTAACATCTAAAATCAATTTATTTAATTTAGAAATCACCCATTTATCCAACAAGGTTTGAGATTTGATACCTGTTTCAGAATACTCCGATCGGAGTATTCTGAAACACTTTTGGGGAAGGTAAGTTTTGAAAAAGGTGTAGCAATTCCAGAACGTCATTATAAATCTCTTGAAGCAGTCCTCAACATCTCTAAAAGCAAAGAGCTTGGAGTCGCCCGGCTGGTTAAGAGTATAAAAATACCAGCGAATAGTATCAGCTCCGTATTTTTCAATAACCTGCCCAGGATCAACCACATTGCCTTTTGACTTTGACATCTTCTCCCCTTTTTCATCTAAAACATGGCCTAAAGAGATAACATTTTTGTAAGCAGGGCCAAAGCCCAGCAAGGTTGAAATCGCCAATAAAGTATAAAACCAGCCCCTGGTCTGGTCAATGGCCTCGCTGATATAGTCAGCAGGAAATAAAAATTCTTTTTTATTGAACGGCCAGTGGGCTTGGGCAAAGGGCATTGCCCCCGAATCAAACCAGCAATCAATTACCTCTGGCACTCGCTTCATCTTTCCTCCACACTTCTCGCATTTGAAAGTGATTTTATCAATATATGGCCGGTGTGGGTCTCTGACTTTCTTGCCGCTTAACTTTTCTATTTCTTTAATGGATTCAATGACTTTAATGTTATCACATTGGCATTGCCAAATGGGCAGCGGTGTCCCCCAGTATCTTTCTCTTGAGAGTGCCCAATCTTTTATCTCTCTCAGCCATTCGCCAAACCGGCCTTCTTTCAAATATTTTGGCACCCAATTAATTTTTTGGTTATTCTTGAGCAACTTATCCCTGAGTGCTGTCATCTTAATAAACCAGGTCTGGCGGGCATAGTAGATTAAGGGACTCTGGCAACGCCAGCAAAAAGGATAATCATGCTCAATCCACTCAGTTTTTTCCAAAAGACCTTGCTTTTTCAAATCAGCAATTATCTCCTTATCCGCATCTTTAATAAATTTGCCTTTGTATCTTCCCTGCTCATCAACTGTATGGACAATGGGCAGACCCTCTTTTTTGGCTAATTCCAAATCATCTTCACCATAGGCAGGGGCTATGTGAACAATACCAGTGCCCTCTTCCTCAGAAACAAAATCTGCTCCCACAATACGATGCGGTCCTTCATTAGGATACAATGGCTCATATTCCAGCCCAATCCAATCTTTATACTTGCCTTTGGGATGCACAGCTAAAGCCACATTTGCTGGAAGTGTCCACGGAGTAGTAGTCCAAACAATCACATTCTTGATTCTTGCCTGCCCCGTAGGAAGCCGAAGGCTTTCCTTCGGGGATTCTTGATTCTTGATTCTAAATTTAACATAAATTGATTTCTCCCTGACCTTCTTATACCCCTGAGCAACTTCATGACTGGAAAGGGCAGTGCCGCAGCGCGGACACCAGGGCACCACTTTGTAATCCTGCACTAATAATCCTTTCTGCCAAATTTGTTTGATAATCCACCAAACTGTCTCAATATAATCAGGAGTATAGGTGACATAGGGGTTTTCCATATCCAGCCAGAAGGCGATTCTTTCAGTTAACTTTTCCCAATCTTTTTTGTATTGCCAAACCGACTGCTGGCATTTTTTGTTAAAAGGAATGATGCCGTATTTTTCAATATCTTTTTTGGATTTAAGGCCCAATTTTTTCTCAATTTCCAATTCAACCGGCAGGCCATGAGTATCCCAGCCGGCCTTGCGCTCAACCCTAAAACCCTGCATTGTCTTGTAACGGCAGATAATATCTTTGAACACGCGAGCCAAAACATGATGAAGCCCGGGCTTGGCATTAGCCGTAGGCGGCCCTTCATAAAAGACAAATTGACGAGACCCTGGTCTCGCCTTGATACTCTTTTCAAATATCTTCTCTTGTTGCCAAAACCGGAGAATCTTTTTCTCGAGCTGGGGAAAATTATGCTTCATGGCACAAAGATTCTAAATATTCTCTTGAGCTTGTTGAGGATTCCCTTTCCCCAAGAAGGTCCTTCTTCTTCCAGTTCCGCACCTTGTAAAACCAAGCCACAAACTGTAGAAAAAGAGGGGTCTTCTTGTAATCCGGCGAAATCCCCCTGTATCTTGCCAACTCTGGCCGGAAGTTTTAATTTGCTTTTGGCAAATTCAACAATACCGGGCAACTTGGCTCCCCCGCCGGTCAAAACTATGCCCGCGGGAAGTAAACCTTGACGGGATATCTTTTTTAATTCTTTGTCTGTTTGCTCAAAAATTTCAGACATTCTGGCCTCAATAATCTTAACTAATAGTTTTTGGGGAACAACTAAGGGTTTTTCTTCTTGAGGAATTTCAATTTTTTGTTTCTCTTTGCGAAGGACACAGGAGCCAAATTCTTTTTTTATTCTTTCGGCTATGTCAATATCGGTTTGCAAGCCAATGGCAATATCGCTGGTAATATGGCCCGAACCAATGGGTAAGACGACCGTATGAATTAAATCTCCTTCTTCAAATATTGCCAAATCAGAAGTTCCTGCTCCAATATCTAAAACAGCCACTCCCAATTCTTTTGCTCGGGGAGCAAGAACAGCCCTGGCTGAAGCCAAAGGAGAAGCAATTAAATCGTCAATCTGCAGCCCGGCATTGAGAAGTGTCTGGGTTAAGTTTTTATAATAAGGAGAGAAAGCACAAATAGCAAAAATCTCTACTTCCAATTTTACTCCCTGCATTCCCAAAACTTCCTTTATCCCTCCCTCTCCATCAACAATAAATTCTCTGGGGGAAATATCCAGAATTTCTTTATTGGCAGGTAAGGGAAAGGTTTGAGCCGCCTGAAGAACCCTTTCTACGTCTTCTTGAGAAATCTTCTGGTCAGCCCGAGAAACTGCTACCTCCCCGTGGGCCGGTATAATAAAGATATGGCTGCCTCCAATATTACAGCAGACTGAATTTATTCTTTTTTGGGAGGTTTTGTCCTCAACTTCCTCTAAAATAGAGGAAATTTTTTGTGAAACTTCCTCTGGGTTAATCACTACTCCCCTTCTTACTCCGGAACAGGGTTCCACCACTTGAGACAATATTTGTACTTCTGAAGAACCAGGCACTTTTGCAGCAACCAGGGCCTTTATGGCAGAGGTGCCGATATCAAGACCAGTTATGATACGTGGTTTGGGCATAGTTAATTAATTTTCAATTTACAATCAAATCTCAATTTTCAATGTTTTAATTTTCAAACAAGAATAAACAAGGTTTGAAAATTGAAAATTAGGTCATTGTAAATTCATTGTAAATTGGTACTTGAAAATTAAAATCGTGGTTTAGGCTTGAAGATTTGCGATAAATAATATTCCTGTTTTTTCTCCATCTCTTTAGCCGCCTTCTCGTCTTTCTCATGGTCATATCCCAAAAGATGTAAAATTCCGTGGATTAAACAAGTAGCTAATTCTTTTTCAAAAGTAGAGGCGAATCTTTTTGCATTTTTCTTAACCTCTCGAAGGCAAATCACTACTTCACCAAGACCTTCTGTATGCTTGGGGGGTGTTACAAATTTCTCCTTGCCAATCTTTTGCGCCGGGAAAGCTAAAACATCGGTTACTCGGTTTTTGCCCCGGTATCTTTTATTCAACTTTCTCATTCTGCCTTGACCAATAAAAGCAATGGACACCTCAAGCCCTTTCTTTTTTTCTCCTTCTAAAACCTTGGAGGCGGTTTTTCTCAAAAAATCCTCATCAACTTGACCGGTAGTTAAATTGCGAATCTCTATCATATATTCGTATGGCGTATTCGTAACGCTATTTACATTATTTTACCCCCTTAAAGCTGCGGGGGTCAACCCCCACACCTCTGGAGGTGTGGGGGTCAACGACGCCTTTGGGTCGGCTTTAGCTTGCCAAGTTTCTTCAACTTTTTATACTCTTTCTTTAGTTCCTCTTTTCTCAAAGCTGCTTTTTTTTGAGCTCCGTGGCTTTTTGGTCTTTGCTTGTAGCGAATCTTTCGGGCTCTCCGCAAAATTCCACTTTTGCGAATTCTGATTCCAAAACGACGTACTAAAGTTTGAGAACTTTCCCTTCCTTGTTTTTTTATTTCTAATGGCATAAATCCTACGAATTACGAATTTGTACGAATATACGAATAAAGAGCGGTAATGTCAATATGCTTTGGCAAACACCACCCTTTGCTTTGAGGGCTTGCCGCAAAGAATACACTTGCCCTTTTCCGATTTCTGGGCAAAAGGAATGGCACGGATAGTAGCTTTTGTTTCCTTTTTTATTTCGGCCTCGCAGAGAGCTTTGCCGCACCAATGGGCATAGACAAATCCCCGGTCTTTCTTAATGAAGTCTTTGAACTCTTTCCAAGAGTCAGTGGTGTGAGAATTTTCTTTCTGGAATCGGAGGGCTTTGGAAAAAAGGGATTTTTGCATCTTATCCAGTATTTTCTCTACGAAAACTGCGACCTTTTCTTCTTTGACTAATTCCTTCTCACCCGTGTCACGGCGAACAATTACCACTGACTTCTTAGCCAACTCTTTAGGCCCGATCTCTATGCGCAGAGGCACGCCTTTCTTTTCCCATTCAAAATGCTTGGCGCCAAAGGTAAGCTCTTCACGCTTCTCTACTGCCAAGTTGAGGTCAAGACTTTTAGCAATAGCATCTGCCTTGGTAAAAACTGCCTTCTGCTCCTTTTTATTAGCCCAAATCGGAATAATGACAACGGAAAGAGGTGCTAATTTTGGAGGAAGCACCAGCCCCTTATCATCGCTGTGCGCCATAATAAGACCGCCGATTAATCTGGTGCTTACGCCCCAGCTGGTTTGCCAGACATATTTTTCTTGGCCGTCCTTATCAAGAAATTTAACCTCAAAAACCTTGGCAAAGTTCTGTCCCAGCATATGGGAGGTGCCCAGCTGTAAGGCCTTGCCATCTTGCATCATAGCTTCAAGGGTGTAGGTTGTAACTGCTCCGGGAAACTTTTCCGACTCAGTTTTTTCGCCGGCAATTACTGGGATAGCTAAATAACTCTCAACGAAGTTCCTGTAAAGCTCAAGGATTTCCCTGGCTTTCTTTTCTGCTTCTTTTTCAGTTGCGTGAGCAGTATGACCTTCCTGCCAGAGAAACTCTATGGTGCGCAGGAATAAACGAGGCCGCAGTTCCCAGCGAGCAATATTGGCCCATTGGTTAATAAGTAAGGGTAAATCGCGGTAGGATTTAATCCATTTGGCAAAAACTTCGTAAATAATAGTTTCTGAAGTGGGGCGGACAATTAAGGGTTCTTTAAGTTTTTTCTTGCCTACTTGTGTAATAACCAAACATTCAGGAGCAAAACCCTGGATATGTTGGGCTTCTTTTTTGAGTAAACTTTGCGGAATAAACAAAGGAAAGTAAGCATTTTTAGCACCGGTTTCTTTGATTTTTGCATCCAGGGTCTTTTGAATATTCTCCCAAATAGCAAAGCCGTAGGGCTTAATAATCATACACCCCTTAACCGGCGCATGCTCTGCCAACCCCGCTACGTTAATCACATCCAAATACCACTGGTTATAATTTTTTTGACGTGTTGTTATCCCTTTGTCCATTTTTTTATGTTTTATCATATCATAATAGTGACGCCTAATCAAATTTCCCACCAAGGCCTGCGAATGGCACAGCCAGCTCGCAGGCCCTATTTATTTACAGAAAACAAAAAAGCCCATTGCTTGCCCCCACACCATAACTCTGTTTGGTGTGTGGGGCTGGGCGGTTTTCAGAAACAAATGGGGATAAACATTATGCCTGGCTCACCTTTGCTTCAAGCATGCTCACTCTTTTTTCCAAGATAGCGAATTCGTCACGGCCGATTTTCTGTTTGAGGTCGTTTTTGATAAAAGCAATATCAACCTTAATCACCTCAATACCTTCTTTTACTCCCGTCATATCTTTTTGAAGAAGATTTATTTTTTCAGTATTAAGCGATACTCCTTCAGCGACTTGCTTTATCTCGCCTTTCAAATCCTCAGCAACAACATCAAAATGCCGTTTAGTTTCTTCGGTCTTTTTATCAAAATGCTGTTTCGTCTCTTCTAAAATTTCTTGAATGTTATTCTCTGCCATATTTTTACTATTGTATCATAGAAATTAAAGTTTTTCCATTACTTCGGATTTTTCAATGACTCTTCCGGCCAAAAGATGCATATGAAGGTGGTCTATGATTTGGCCGCCCTCTCGGCCGACGTTAATCAGTAATTTATAACCTGTTAAATTGTTCTTTTTGGCTATTTTTTGAGCGGTAAGAATTAACCCACCCATTAAATCTTTATCTTTTTGCTCTAAATGATTAACACTATCAATATGTTTTTTGGGCACAATCAGCAGATGAAAGGGGGCTTTGGGATGAATATCCTTGAAAGCTATAAACCCATCGTCTTCATAAACAATGTCAGCTGAAGTTTGTTTATTAATAATTTGGCAAAAAAGGCAATTTTGCATTTTCACTTTTTAATTTTTAATTTTCTCTTCATCTCCCCCACTATTTTGTCCAATTTCACTGTTCGCTGTCTGCCAGTATCCATATCTCTGATAATTACCGTCTCCTCCAAAGCTTCTTTCTGACCCAGAATTAAAGTATATTTTACTTCAGATTTTTGAGCCCTACCCAATTGAGCCTTGAGAGAATCTCTTCCAAAAGATTCAATCATGCCAATCTTGGCTTTTCTAAAATCCTCAAAAAGCTTCAAACTCCTTCTTTTGGCTAAAGTGCCTATCTGAGCTAGAAAAACCTGAGGAGAAGAGGACCTGGGAAATCTTACAGCTCTGGCCCTCATACCCTCTATAATCCTCTCTACTCCTCCGGCTACACCACAAACGGGGGTATCTTTGCCTCCTAAAAGTTTAACTAGCATATCAAATCTTCCTCCGCCAAGCAGAGCAATATGCTTCTCTTCTAAAGAATCTTCCTCAAAAATCTCAAAAACGGTCTTGGTATAATAATCCAGCCCTCGCACCAAGTAGGGATTCAAATGATAAGGAAGTTCAAGTGCGTCTAAAAATTCCAAAACTTCTTTAAAGTGGTTGTTGCACTCTTGGCATAAATGGTCGATTATTTGAGGGGCTCGGGCCACCACCCTCTGGCATTTTTCTTCTTTGCAATCCAGAACCCTGAGAGGGCTTTCTCGAAGCCGACGTCGACAATTAGTGCAGAGAGCTGCCTGGTGGGACTTAAGATAATTAACCAAAAGTTTTTTATAATAAGGACGGCATTGACTATCTCCAATACTATTTACCTCAACGATTACATCTTTAAATTTAAGGTCCTGTAAAATATTGTAACAAATTTGGATAATCTGAGCATCAATAACCGCACTCCCCTCTCCGAAAACCTCAAGGTCAAACTGATGAAACTGTCGATACCTTCCTGCCTGGGGCCGCTCGGCCCTAAAGACAGGTCCGAAAGTATAAAGCTTGAGAGGCTGGGGTAGAGTGAACATTCCATGCTCAATATAGGCTCTGACTATTCCGGCTGTAAACTCGGGCCGCAGGGCCAAAAAATCTCCTCCTTTGGTTTTCAGAGTATACATTTGTTTCTCCACAATATCGGTTGAGAGCCCAATTCCTTTTGAAAAAAGCTCTGCCTCTTCTAAAATAGGAGTATCAATCTTTTTAAAGCCGTAAAAGCTGACAATATCGCTGACAGTTTCATAAATCTTCTGGAAATATTTTTGCTCCTCTGGTAAAATATCGTGCATGCCCGTAGGGGCTTGGAATTTTGGTTTTTTCATCTTAATAAACGGGTGCTTCAATCTTGGCCATAGCGCTTGGAGGCCAAAGTCGTAAAAACACCCGGCCGATAATATTTTCTCTTGATAAAGCGCCCCAACGTCTGGAATCAGAAGAAGCTAAACGGTTATCTCCCAAAACAAAATATTCTTCTTCTGAGAGTTTGAGCTTCGTCTGGCCAGACGTTAATAAAGAAGAGGGCAAATAAGCTGATTCGTCTAAGTTAAAAGGAATTTGAAGAAAATCAGGAAAAGATTCATCTGGCACGGGAGATATTATTATTTGGCCCTTATTTACCAAGACCATCTCGCCCGGCAAGCCAATAATTCTTTTAATATAGCGCTGAGAAAGGTCTTGGGGATATTTAAAAACGATTACTTCCCCCCTTTGCGGCTCTCGGAACCGATAAGAAATCTCATCAATAATCAAATAATCACCGTTTTGAAAATTCGGTTCCATAGAAGCGCCCTTGACCAAAAACGGCTGAAAAACAAAATAACGGATAGGCACTATAATCACCAAAGCAATCAGGGCAATTTTTATCAGTTCCCAAAGAGAGAGTAAAAATTTCCTCATAATCTATTATTGTACCAGATTTTTTTCTCTCTGCAAGAGATGGTATAATAATAAAGTATGATTCTAATTGTTGGCCTGGGTAATCCGGGCAGAAGATACAAAGATACTCGACATAACTTGGGTTTCCAAATTATTGATACTTTCAGAAAGGAAAATAACTTTCCTAAATTTAAACTTTCTAAAAAATTAGAGGCGGAAATTTCTGAAGACCTTTTGGACAAGAAAAAAATCATTTTAGCCAAACCCCAGACCTTTATGAACAGCTCTGGCCAGGCAGTGAAAAAACTAATTTCAACTGTGTCAAAATCCTGCGATCGCAGGATTTTGACACAAAATCTTTGGGTAATTCACGACGACATTGATTTGCCTTTAGGAACAATAAAAATTGCCAAAGGCCGGGGTTCAGCCGGGCATAAGGGGGCACAATCAATTATTGATTGTCTGGGAACAAAAGATTTTGTCAGATTTAGAATTGGCATAGCGCCAAGTTTTAGACCTCAAAATTTGGAAAAGTTTGTCCTTCAAGAATTTACAAAAACTGAAAACAAGGTTATAAAGGAAAGTATTAAAAAAGCAGTCCAAGCAATAGAACTCACCCTAGCGGAAGGAATAGGAAAAGCAATGACTATGTAATTATGGCAAAAGAATTTACTAAAAAAGGCCCAATAGGTGTTTTTGATTCTGGTTTTGGAAGATTGGATATTTCTAGAAGATAACTGGAGAAAGCCATTATTGAAAACATTGGACCAATTTTTGAAGAAATACAAAGAAAAATAAACTATGAGAAAAATAATTTTAGCTGAAAGAACACACATTTTGACTTTTTTACAATCTTTTGTTAAGATAAAGTAATATGGTTGAAGCAGTGGAACAAAATCAAAAAGTTATTTTAGACAAGGAATATCTAACAAGCTTAGAAAGAAAGGCCTCTTTCTTGGAGGAACTTTTGTCTTTTATAGAAGATAGACATTTGGGAAATCTAATGGAAGAAACTGAAAAAGAAGAAAATATTCCTCTGGATAAAGCAGAGGGGGAACTTAAGCAGTAAAGAAATAAATGGAGGTTTTCTTTAAAAGAAGTTTTATTAAGGATTTTAAAAAATTACCTAAAAACCTCAAACAGGAAGTTAGAAGAGTTTGTCTTTCTATCTTTCCAAAAATTGATAGTTTATTTGAATTTAAAGACCATCCCCTTCGCAAGATTAGGGGATTTAGATTTTATTACAGGATAAAAATAGGAAATTTTAGGATTGGCTTTAAAAGGTCTAATCATCAGGTAATATTTATGAGGGTCTTGCATAGAAAAGATATTTATAGACATTTCCCATAGGTTACCTTTGGACTTTTTTTTATTTTCTGGTAGAATAAAGATGCAATTATGCTAACGGTTAAAGAAAAAAGCAAAATCATTGATAAGTATAAGCTTCATAAATTAGATACTGGGTCTCCGGAAGTTCAGGTTGCTTTATTAACTGAAGAAATTAAGAAATTACTCGCTCACCTGAAGAAACATCCCAAGGATTTTCATTCCAAGAGGGGTCTCTTGAAAATGGTCAATAGACGTAGGTCTCTCTTGAAATATTTACAAAAAGAAAGCACCAGAAGATACAATAGCATTGTTAAAAAAATTGGACTTAAAAAATCATGACCACAATCAAACATAAAGAACAACGGGTGGCTGTCTTAATGGATGTGCAAAATCTCTATCATTCTGCTAAAAACCTTTATAGTTCTAAAGTAAATTTTGGAGAAATCTTAAAAGTGGCCGTAGCTTCAAGAAAGTTAATCCGGGCTTTTGCCTATGTGGTACGTACCAAAACCGGCGAGGAAAAACCTTTTTTTGAGGCCCTGACCAAGTTGGGCATTGAAACCAGGGTCAAGGACTTGCAGGAATTTTATGGGGGTATGAAAAAAGCAGACTGGGATGTGGGCATTGTTATTGATGCTATTAAAACTGCCTCTTCGGGGGTGGATGTTATTGTTCTTGTTTCAGGGGATGGCGATTTTGTGCCCTTGGTGGAGTATTTAAAAAATCAGGGTAAAAGGGCAGAGGTTATTGCTTTTGGTAAAACAGCCTCCCTGCGCTTAAAAGAGACAGCCGATGAATTCATTGACTTGGAGAAAAATGTGGGAAAATATTTACTAAAAAAATGAAATTCAAATTAGAACTTGGTGGCCGCGAATTAATCTTTGAAGTCCGTGATTGGGCAAGTCAAGCCAATGGCGAGGTATTGGTCAGATATGGTGATACCACGGTTTTGGCTACCTGCGTGATGTCAGAGCAGGAAAACGAAAACTTGGGTTTTTTTCCTCTCACTGTTAATTATGAAGAACGATACTATGCGGCGGGCAAAATTTTTGGTTCTCGCTATATTAAAAGAGAGGGGCGACCTTCAGATGAGGCAATTCTCAGCGCCCGACTAATTGACAGAGCCATCAGACCTCGTTTTCCCGAGCACCTAAAACGAGCAGTCCAGGTAATCGTCACCTGCCTTTCCTGGGATGGTGAAAACGACCCTGATGTCTTGGGTCTGCTGGGGGCGTCCTTGGCGCTTTCTATTTCAGATATCCCCTGGCAAGAACCTTTGGGTGTGGTAAGAATGGGTTATATGGATGGCAAATTTGTCCTCAATCCTACCTATGAAGAAAGGGAAAGGGGAGAGGTAGATTTAATTTTGGCTGGCATTGAGAAAAAGGGCCAAATTCTAATCAATATGCTCGAGGTCAAGGCTGAAGAAACAAAAGAAGAAGTTTTTTTAGAAGGAGTCAAGAAGGCGGAAACCTCTCTAAGAAAACTGATTGTTTTTCAGGAGCAAATCAAAAAAAAGCTGGGCAAAGAAAAAATTCTTCTTGAGGCGCCTGTTCCAGATCCTGAATTAGAAAAAGAAATCAAAGAATTTTTAGGTAAGAGGCTGGAAGAAGCTCTTTATGAGAAAAAGAAAGAAAAATTAGAAAGGATGGCGGAAGTAAATAACCTTAAAGAAGAACTTGTCTATTTTATTGAAGGGAAATATCCAGAAATGGGAAAAACAAAATACGCCCAGAACTTCTTTGAAAAAGAGATTGAAAGATTGCTTCAGGAAAATATCCTCAAGAAAGAACTCAGGCCCGATAGCCGGAAATTGGATGAAATACGTCCCCTTAACTGTGAAGTAGGGCTCTTGCCCAGAACTCATGGCTCAGCTCTTTTTTGCCGAGGTCAGACCAAAGCTCTTTCCATTCTTACTTTAGGAGCGCCAGGAGACCAGCAATTATTACAAGGAATGGAGATTGTGGGCAAAAAGCGATTTATGCACCACTATAATTTTCCTCCTTATTCGGTTGGCGAGGTAAAGGCCTTGCGCGCGCCTGCCAGAAGGGATATTGGCCACGGCATGTTGGTAGAAAAAGCCCTACTGCCTTTGATTCCCGGCTTTGAGGAGTTTCCTTATACCATCAGAGTTGTCTCTGAAATGCTCTCCTCTAATGGCTCAACCTCAATGGCCTCTGTCTCAAGCTCTTCTTTGGCCCTGATGGATGCTGGCGTGCCCATCAAGCGGCCGGCTGCGGGAATTGCACTTGGTCTAATTCAAGATGGAAAAGACGATTATAAGATAATAACCGATATCCAGGGCCCAGAGGACCATCACGGCCACATGGATTTCAAGGTAGCTGGAACCAGGCAAGGAATTACTGCGCTTCAAATGGATGTTAAGATTAATGGCATAACTCAAGAAATCTTTAGAAAGGCGCTAAACCAAGGGAAAAAAGCAAGAATAAAAATTTTAGATACAATGGAAAAGGTTCTGCCGGAGCCAAGGCCCAAGCTCTCTCCTTATGCCCCTTGTATTCTAACTTTACAGATTAAGCCGGAACAAATTGGAGAGGTAATAGGGCCGGGAGGCAAAGTAATTAGAGAAATTACTGAAAAATGCGGGGTGGAGATTGATATTGAAGAGAATGGCCTTGTTTTTATCACTGCGGAAACAGAAAAAGCAGGGCAAAAGGCCCTGGACTGGGTTAAAACCATAACCAGAGAAGTCAAAATAGGAGAGATTTTCCAGGGAAAAGTGAAAAGGATTCTAAACTTCGGAGCTATGGTTGAAATTGCTCCCGGCCAAGAGGGCTTGATTCACATCTCAGAATTGGCTCCTTACCGAGTAGAAAGAGTAGGACAAGTTCTTAGAGTAGGACAAATTGTCCAAGTAAAAGTAATCTCTATTGATGAACAAGGTCGAATTAATCTTTCATTAAAACAAGCAAAAAAAAACTTATGAACGAAAGAACTGAAGAACGGAAGAACAATTGTTCATGGGTTCTTAGGTTCGTAAGTTCTTAGCTTATGAAAAATCAAAAAAAAGAATTCTTCAAGCGCGAAGATATCAAAACAATGCAAAAAGATATTAGTCAGCTCAGAGAACAAGAAGCTGAAAAAGAAAGGGAAAAAATAGCTGCTTTAAAGACAGCCGAAGAAACAAGGATTGAAAGGGAAAAGCAAGAAAAAATAAAAAGGGGGGTTGAAGAAAAAGAAAGGCGGCCACCGGTACCTATTCCTCCAACTACCCTTCCAATTCCCCCGTCTATTTCAGTAGAAACAAAAAGACTAAAACCTGCTCCTTCTGAAAAAATCCTTATTCGGGTAGGAATCATGCTCATTATTGTTCTGATCTTTGTCAATATATTTCTTTTCTGGAATTGGTATTTAAGGGAAGAGGCGCTTCCAGGGCAAGTACCGCCTGAGGAAGTACTACCAGAGGAAGTATTGCCAGAGGAAGTGCCGCCTGAAGAGGTGCCGCCCGAGATAATTATCCCGCTTTCTCTAATTCCGATTGAGGCCTCCAGTACCTTAGAAATCTCAGCCCCAGAAGAACTGTCTACTTTGTTTTCCCAAGTTCTTAAAACAGAGCTGACTGAAGGATATACTCGTATTTTAATTCAAGATATAGAAGAAAACAAAATTTTAGGCTTAAAAGAGTTTCTGGAGGGATTTGGTGTCAAGGTTCCAGAGGGTTTTTACGAAAAAGTAGGTCAGGACTTTACTTTATTTCTTTTTAAGCAGAAGCAGGGAAACAGATGGGGCTTGGTGACTAAAATTACTGAGAAAGAAAATCTGGCCTTTCTTTTGAAGAATTGGGAAGAGACAATGGAACAAGATTTTGGAAACCTTTTTACAGCAACAGGGAAAGAGGGGCCGGCGCTAACTCCCTATTTCAGGGCAGCTTCTTACAAAGGTGCATCTCTCCGTTACCAGACTTTTTCACGACAAGATTTAGGTATTTGTTATTCTTTATTTAATGACTATTTTGTTTTCACCAGCTCTTGGGAAAGCTTGTTAAAAACCATTGATCAACTGGCTTCACCCCCACACCAAAGCCAGTAATGACTATCTCACATCAACGAACAGAAGGCGAAGCCCCCACACCAAATTTTGGTAGTGGGGGCGAAGCCGCCTATCGGCTCTAAACTTTGTACTTATTCAATCTGTACCAGCTTTGGTGTGGGGGTCAATAACTTGTGGAAAAAACTGTGAAAAAAACCTTATTAAAAGAGTATAAACAAAAATTGGAGGAAGAAAAAACCTCTATTGAGGAGGAGCTTGAGACATTTGCTAAAAAAGATAAAAAATTAGAAGGCGATTGGGACACCAAATACCCCAAACTCAATGGAGGAACAGGAGGTCAATCTTTAGAAGAGGCGGCTGACGCAGTAGAAGAATACTCCAACCGTTTGCCAGTTGAGTTTAGTTTGGAACTTCGGCTGAGAGACATCAATTCCGCTTTGGAAAAAATAAAAAAAGGCAAATACGGGGTTTGCGAGAAATGCGGCAAGCCCATTCCCCAGGCACGGCTGAAGGTCTTCCCAGAAGCAAGAACCTGCAAAAAGTGCAAAGCCTAAGACTTGAAACTTGAAACTCAATAATTGAAATTGGCGAGGACCGTCCTCGCCAATTTCAATTTTCATTTTTTATTATATCTGCTACTATAAAATAACATGCCCTCAAAGGTGTTCTCGGCGGCTACTGTTGGCTTAGAGGCTCAAATTATTGAAGTTGAAGTGGAGGTCTCTCACGGCCTCCGCCGTTTTTCTATTGTCGGCTTGCCTGACAAAGCAGTAGAGGAATCAAAAGAAAGGGTGGGGGCAGCTATTAAAAGCACTGGCTTAAAATCACCTCATAGTCAAACGGAGCGCGTTTTGGTCAGCTTAGCTCCAGCCGACCTAAAAAAAGAGGGCTCTTTATACGACCTGCCCATTGCTTTAGGTTATTTAACTGCCTCGGAGCAAATCAAATTTGATTCCCAAGACAAAATTTTTATTGGAGAATTAGCTTTAGATGGAAAGTTACGACCAATTAAAGGAGCACTTTCTTTTGCTCTGGTAGCCAAAGAAAAATCTTGCCCAGAATTAATTCTGCCTCAAGCCAATGCATCAGAAGCTGCCCTCATTAAAGGATTGAAAGTAATTGGTGTAAAAGACCTTGAACAAGTAATTAAATATTTAGAAGGGCAGATTCAAATCTCCCCCTTTAAAATAGAAACCGAACAATTTGTATCCTTAAAGAACTCTTCAATTGACCTAGGTTGGATTAAAGGGCAGCAGTTTGCTAAAAGAGCTTTGGAAATTGCTGCTGCTGGAAATCACAATCTTCTTATGGAAGGACCTCCAGGCACAGGGAAAACTTTATTGGCTAAAGCCATCCCCTCCATCCTGCCCCAGCTCTCTTTTGAAGAAATACTGGAGGTGACCAAAATTTACAGTGCCAGCGGCCTTTTATCAAAAGAAAAACCCTTAATCAGTCAAAGGCCTTTTCGCTCTCCCCATCACACCAGTTCTGAAGCAGCTCTCATTGGCGGTGGCAACCCCCCCAGGCCTGGAGAGATTACCTTAGCCCACCGCGGCGTTTTATTTTTAGATGAATTTCCAGAATTTCATCGAGATGTTTTAGAAAGTTTGAGACAGCCTTTAGAGGAAGGGACAATTACTGTGCTCCGTGCCAGACACCGCTTAACTTTTCCAGCTAAATTTATGTTGGTGGCCGCCACCAATCCCTGCCCCTGTGGCTATCGTAATGACCCGGAAAGAGAATGCACCTGTTCTTCCTCCCAAGTGGCCAAATATCGTAGAAAACTATCAGGCCCTCTCATGGACAGAATAGATTTATTTGTAGATGTGCCTCAAATAAAATATGAAAAATTGGTCAACGTTGACCCTGAACACTCAAGTTCAAAAATAAAAGACGGGGTTAAGAAAGCCCGGGAAATCCAGCGAGAACGGTTCTCGCTGGAAAAAGTCTTGGTCAATTCAGAAATGATCATCCCTCAAATTAAAAAATACTGCCAAATTGATGCGAAATCCGGAGACCTTTTAAGAAAATTTGTTAATTCTGGCAAGCTTTCTGCTCGAGGATACCACCGGGTTCTAAAAGTGGCCAGAACCATTGCCGATTTAGAAAATTCAGAGAATATTCTTTATGACCACCTCAGCGAGGCCTTGGCCTATAGAATACAAGAAAAAAAGTAAAAAGGTCGGGAAGCTATCCCGACCAATTTATTTATTTTTAGGTTTTTATATTTTTATTCATCTAGCAAAAGGGTTTCTGGCTCCGTGAACGGCAAAATGAAGATGGCAGCCGGTTGACCTGCCCGCTCCCGGACTGCCCGGTTGGCCTCCCATCAGGGCAATAATCTGGCCTTGAGAAACTTGTTCTCCAGGACTAACTAAGGCAACGGCCAGGTGGCCGTAAAAAGTGACTACTCCATTGGGATGTAAAATGGTTAAATGATTGCCTGCTCCCTCATATGCCCAGCGAGAGCGAGAAGTAGTTAATCTTACTTTGAGAACTGTACCTCCGGCTGCAGCATAAACCGGCTCCCCACACTTGCCATGGCTAAAGTCAATGGCATTGTACCAATGAAGCCCCTGAGTAATGCGGCAGGGAGAAGCAATGGGGCAGATAAAATAACTGGAGGCCAGGGGCGCCCATTGGGCAACGTATCTGATTGAAGGAGAAGGCATCACCCCATTGGGAATAATTAAAATATCGCCAATAAAGACATCACCTTCTTCTAAAAGCCCGTTGAAATTTATAATTTCTTCTGTTTTGCCCTTATACCTTTTAGCAATTCCTATAACAGTGTCTCCTTTACTAACATGGTGGATCATTCCTGAAATAGGCAGAATAATCAGTTTTTGGCCTGCTCTGATGATTGAACTCTTTGTTAAATCGTTAGCCCAGAGGACAGTGTTCAAGGAGATGTCAAATTTATCTGCAATAGTCCAGAGAGTGTCTCCTGATTCTACAATATATTCAATAAGTTCTTTTTTCAGTTCTGAAGCGCTTTCGCTGCCTATCAAAGTACCCAAGACCTTAGAGCTCAAAAAGATTGGAGGGGGAGCAGCCCTAAGGCTTGTCCCCTCCACGATAACCAAGTCAGGAGATTCTAATAACAACACATCTTTTTGGCTGAGAAATAGGCTTTGTAGTAAAGAAATTTCTCTCTTGCCCGCCCAAGTTTCGCCTTGCGAAATTTGGGTGGGCAAGGTGCGAGGCGTTTCCGAACGAGGTCCTTCAGAAACCGAGGCCAAAAAAAGCCCGCTCTCAAGAGAGCAGGAAACAAAGCAAAGCAAAGCAAATAAAATTATGGAGATAACTCCAAAATAAAGAAAAGGGTCTTTCAGCTGAGGAATCTGAACCTTCAGTTTCATGATATTTTGCTTCTTCCATCTTAAACAAAACCCTCAGAAAGGTCAAGTCGGCTTTTTCCACAACCTTTGATTATGCAACTCTTCTCAAAATCATTTATCAAAGCCTTTCTTAAAAAACATAAGGTGCGGCCTTCAAAAAGATTGGGTCAGAATTTTTTAATGGATTATTCTGTTCTTAAAAAAATTATGGCCGCTGCCAATCTTCAGAAAGAGGACATTGTTTTAGAAATCGGGCCTGGCATAGGAACCCTGACCCAAGAAATAGCCAAAAAGGCAAAAAAGGTTATTGCTGTGGAAAAAGACCCAAGAATGATAGAAATTCTAAAAGAGATACTTAAGGGTCTAAAAAATGTAACAGTCGTTAAGGGTGATATCTTGGAGCTGTTGACATCCGATGTCAACAAGTTTGTTGACATCGGATGTCAACAAATCGAATATAAAATAGTTGCTAATTTACCTTACTATATTGTTGCTCCGGTGATTCGAAAGTTTCTGGAGGCGAAATATCCGCCCAAGGAAATGGTTTTGATGGTGCAAAAAGAAGTGGCTCAGAGAATTTGCGCCCGCCCTCCAAAAATGAATCTCTTGGCAGTTTCAGTCCAGTTTTATGCCCAGCCTAAAATCATAAGTTATGTTTCTAAAAAATCATTCTGGCCCCAACCAAAAGTTGACGGCGCCATCATAAAAATAAGAATTAAGAATCAAGAATTAAGAATTAAGAATAATAAGGATCTATTTTTTAGGGTTGTTAAGGCAGGGTTTGCGCATCCCAGGAAGCAGTTAATCAATAATTTATCCAAGGGCCTAAAAATTGATAAACAAAAAGTAAGAACCTGGCTTTTGAAAAACAAAATCCAGCCCAGCCAGCGGGCCCAAACCCTAACTGTTGAAAACTGGGCTCAACTAACCAAAAACTTTGTGGTAGAATAAAGTAGAATAAATATGATGTCGGGCATAATTAAAAAACTCAATAAAAAACATCTTGTTTTGTTTTTGCTTTTTGTCATCCTGGCTTCTTTAGTTCCTTTACAATTCGCCCAGGCCGATCTTGGAACCATATTTAAAGGAGCAATAAAAGATGCTATTCTTACTATTCTTCTCGGAGCGTCTGCTCCTTTGCTTGCTTTAACAATCTTGATTTTAGATATTGTGACAGGGGCCCTTACCCTTTTTGCCGGATATTTCTTATTAATTGTAATAAATTCTAATGCGCTTATTCCCTTAATCCCCTCTAGTGGAGCAAAAGACCTGGTAACTGTAGGATTTACCTTTACCAAAAACTTAGCCAACATGGGCTTTATTTTAATTTTAGCTTGGGTTGCCTTTGCCACCATTTTACGGATAAAGACCTACCAAGTTAAAACCTTTTTGCCAAAATTATTGATTATTGCTCTTTTAATAAACTTTATTCCAGTGATTACTGGCGTTATTATTGACATTGCCGATGTGATTACCAAGTATTTTGTAGATAAATCCACTGGATTTCTTGACCAGTTTGTAGCTACTATCCCGTTTTTTCGAGTAGCGACTTCAGAAGTAACTCTCTGGGAGGAACTCAAAGATCTTTCACAATATGGATTTATTGTAGGCGTCATAACCAGAGCTGGAGCAGGATTAATTTTTAATGTCATCACTGGTTTTATCTATTTAATATACGCTACACTTTTGACTATGAGGATAGTGGCCATCTGGATTCTTATAATCTTAGCCCCTCTTGCCTGGCTTGGCTATATTATCCCAGCTGGTAAAAAATACTGGAATATGTGGTGGAGCCAGTTTATTTCGTGGACAATTATCGCTATTCCTATGTTTTTCTTTCTTTATCTCTCGGGTTATCTTCTGGGTTCAGGCATATCGTGCGATGCAACAACCTCACCAGGATTCTTGTCACAAGCTATCTACCAACCCAGAGCCGACTTTTTCTGCGCCATCCTACCACTTGTGGCTAATATTCTATTATTAATTGTTGGCATTGGTTTAAGCATTAGTTTGGCTCCGATGGGCTCTAAGGCAATAACCAGCGGGATAAAGAAAGCAGGTGTATGGGCTGCAAAAACAGCTACAACAAAAGGTAAGTCCTGGGCAAGAGAAAGAGTTCCTGAGAGCTGGCAAAGATGGGGGGCAAGACAGGCCACAGCGCCTACTTGGGGAGAAGGTGTTCCTGGTCTAAAAGGTCAAGCCATACGGGCTGCGACCGGGCCGTTTGCCTTAGTGCGACGCAAGGTTGGGAGATTAATTGGGCCTGAAATAGCACAAGCCCAAAGGAAAGCAATTGCTGACGCTGAAAAATCCATCAAAGCAGAAGAAACAGTGCCAGGAATTGTTGAAAAAATTAAGGACACTCCTGATCAAGCATCCAAGATTGGTTATATCAATAAACTGGTAAAAGAAGGGGATATTGATGATGCTTTAGATGCGGACTTAGAACCTAGTGTAATAAAACAAGCAAGAGAGCAAGCCAAACAGTATGACGCCCATAAAGAGATTGATAGCGCAGTGCCTTATATGGCTCATCAAGAAATAGTGGAAGAAGCGCAGAGACGGCACCTTGCAAATGAACCAAGAGCAGCCATAGATGAAGTTTACGCTGATATGATTATCAAGAAGATAAAGCCAGATAGAGCTGGTCAGGTTTCAAAAAGGGTTTTTGCCTTTGATCCTGTAACCGGGGTCTTCCATCATCCACAGCCATTAGACGCTATGATTAAAACCTGGAGCGGTCGTCATTTTTCAAAGTTCTTAAACGAGCATGGCACAGACGGCGCCGAGGCGATAGAAAGAAGAATTCAACAATTAGCTCAAGCAGCTAACCAAGCCCCGCTGGCTTGGCTCCAAGCCAATAATCCAAGATTCCTTAAATGGATGAGAAGCACACCGGGTCAAGGATTCTTCACTATCGTTTAATAGCCAAACAAATTTGACAAAAGTTTAAAAAGGGAGTATAATTAAAGACAAATGTAGGAGGGCCGAAAGAAAGGATGAAAGAGATGATAAAAGATGTTTTAAGACATGGACTGCTGGGCGTACTCTTTTTCCCAAAGCTGCAAAGAGTTAGGCATGAGATCTCTGAGATTTATGGATGGGAATTAAATCAAGAAGAAAAAGAAAGGAGGAAGAAAGCAAAAGAAAAAGAGAAGCAAAAGAAGGAACAGTTGCTTGAGATAGCCCAGAAACGTCTTGAGCAATTAAAAGAAGGGGAAGGATTAGAACCAACCCCAAAAAAAGGCGTACCTCTAGAAGAAAGAGGAAAACCCGGAATGGAAAAGGAAAGCAAAGAAGAACAAACAGGCAAAGGGGGAATGCCAAAATAAAATAGGAGAATTGAGTATAACTCGACTGCGAGTATAACTCAATTCTCCTTTTCTTTTTGTAGAGTCCTGATATTACTCTTTTGACGCCTGCGAAGCACGAGAAGCAATGGCAGATAACTGAGCTATTATGCCCTGTACATCAAGACCTTCTTTGCCTCCGCTCGTTAAGAACATCTGCTTATTCTTAGCCAATGTTTCAACTACATCAAGCACATAAGCTTTCTCTCGGGACTCTTCCTCTGGAAAGCCCATATCCTTCAATCGCTCCATTGTCTTGAGGATGGGCTGTGTTCTCATTACAGCTTCTTTATCTGCCTCATATTGGGCGGATTCAAGTTCTCGTCTTGCTTTCTGAACAGCCGCCCTGGCTTTCTTCGTGTCCTCTGAAAGGCCAAAATCTGCAATCACCACCCTCATAATCTCTAAGGACTTCTCTTTTGCCTCTTTTCTAAAATCGTCTAAGTCCTTCTTAAGCCCTTGCCCTTCTTCATCTTCAATTCGCCCTTTAAAGGCGTCAAGCTTTCTCGCCTCCTCCTCCATGCTTTCTTTTAAGGACTTAACCTCGTCTTCCCCAGAAAGACCCTTGATTCTCTGCTCAAGTTTTTCAATCTCTTTTTTCAGAACTTCCGGAGCTTCCTTAATCCTGGCCAACAAATCTCCTCGTGCCAGGCCTCTATCCAGGGCCTGGTCAAGGCTTAAACCATTGAGATATCCTCGGATAATGGGCTCAAGATTATCTTCTATCCACTTTGGCCAATCCTCAAGTTCGTATATGACCTTCTCCGGGTTCTCTTCCAGAACTTTAACATAGGCCTTTGGGTCTTTAAGGGTAACGCTGTCGTCCCTAAAATCCAAATCAACTCCATTGCTGAAAATTGGCACTGGCTGTTCCCAGGTACGAGGTTTAGCTCGCACTGTTTCCACAAATGGTATAAGCCAATAGGGGCACTTTCGGGGCTCAAGGGCTTTTTGAAAAGCTCCAAATCGTTCAATAATCCAGACCTCTGGTGACTGAACTATCTTAACCCCGCTCAGAGCAATTGCTGCTATTATTAGACCTATACCCCAAATGCCCAAATAAGCAGGCAGGGTATCGGAAGGAATCAGACTCAGCTCCTTGTAAAAAATAAAACGAACAAGAAACAGATTGATCAAGATAACTCCTGCCGCTACCAGTAGCCCAACACCAGTTTTTATCAAGTTCCTCGGTTTCATTATCTCAGGCTGTGCCATCCTCTTTTACCCCCAATCTTGCGATAGGCGAGGAACTAAATCTTTAGTTCCTTGCCTATTTCTAAGGTTTCTGTACTACAACGACTTCAAAGGAAGCTTCCCTGTTATGGCTATAGCCCTTAATTTTTCTTTCTTCCCCATCGATAGCTGTAGCAATAATGTGAGTTGGATCCTCGGAACCTTCTCTAAAAATCCATATGTTCCTCAAGCATCTGGCACAGCTCAGGTGATAAGAGGAAGCTCCACCACCAATTGTGATCTTTCCGCCGTAGCATTCCTGGTGGGACATCTCCAAATCCTTAAAAGAGAATTCCTCGCTTGCATCCTTCTTCTTTACTTCAATCGTGAACATTTCTTTCACCTCCTCCTGTATTCAGTTGTGAAGTTACTTGATTCTAAAAACCCTCCATTTTCTTAACTCCTTTATGATACCACCTTGGACACAACTTGTCAACCGCACACCTAAATTCTAATCCAAGGTGCAATTTTTCTTATTAAAAACCGGTCGTGGTGTAAAAAAAAACAAACGATTTGTTTTTAAAACGACCCGCGATTTATAGGGTGTTTTTTTTTTATTAATTTTGATAAAAAAAATTTTAATTTTAATATCAATTTGGAGGTAGATTTAAGAAAAATGATTTT
>JAUWAW010000007.1 GCA_030601865.1 Candidatus Nealsoniibacteriota bacterium
TGATTTATTTTCGTTAAAGCAAATCTGGCATTCTGCTGAATTTCTTGGTAGGCAATTTCTTTGATATTCCCAGAAATAATATTCCATAAAAATCCGAGCATTAAAACTAACATCACAGCAACAATAGTTATGTAGATTACAAATTCAATTAAGGTAAACCCCCCACCACTTTTTGTGGAATTTATTTGCAAGAATCTATCTTCTGAAAAGTGGTGGGGGGTTTCCATAGTAATATAGGCTAAAGTTTAAGGCCCTATCCACGTACATCCTGATTGGGCTTCACAGTTCTTTTGATCCAAGAAATTCTCGCAAGGAGCACAGGTGCCAGTACATTGACGCAATTTCCGGTCCCAATTACAACCATTTTGTCTTTTACATAATTTTCTATCAGCGAACTCCTGACAAGAAGTGCAAGTTCCCTGACATAGAAAAACAATCTTCTGCCAGTTAGTTAGATAGGTAATTAATTTAATTTGTTGAAATCTATCTTCGGTAAATTGCCAGGTTACTTGAGAAGTAACTTTTTTTGCGTCTGAATTTATGTCTTCAATAGTGATTTTTCTAACTCCTCCCCTAAGTTGACCACTAATATCTTCTTGAGCCCCTTGAAAAATCCAGTTATTGCCAGAAATGGCTAAACCATGAGGGCCTGGAGAAAGCTCGTCCCAAGAATTATCCCGAATAGATCTTGCAGCCTCCACTCCTTCTTCAGCTAAAAAATTCGCCTCGGATATTTCTTTAGCCAGACGGCCAGAAACATAACCATTGAGTATAAAAAAAGCTAAGACGCTAACTACTATGGCAAAAATCCCGATGGCAATTATTAATTCTAATAATGACTGTCCCTTTCTATATCTCATACTTCATAGTTCATAGTTCTAAATTGATCCTTCCTATTTCATTTATGTTTATTGTCCTACTATCACTATTACTACTCAAGACAATACTTCCTCCCTGGCTAGGAGGATACCAAGAACAACCTGATTGATCTTCGCAGCTCGTTTGATCAGAGAAACCATCACAGGAAGTACAAGTGCCAATGCATAGACTCTGCTGTTTTTGCCAGCTACATCCATCCTGTTTTTTACATGACCTTTTATCAGTGAAATCTTTACAGGAAACACATTCTCCTCCACAATAGGCCGGGCTCTCTGGTATCCCCTCAAATTTTGAAAAAACTATTTCTTGAAAACCTTTCACGGTTATAATCTGAGACAAATCAAAAACTTCATCGAATTCCTTATCACGGTTTAAATAAGAATCTCCTTTAAATAAAATGTAGTTGTCATTTGTTAAATAAACTCCGAAACTCGAGTCATCTTCTATAGACATTGCTTTTAGCTGAGCTCGTCTTAAGGTCTGAATCGCCCCTTGGGTATAAATATTAAGCTGCTGACTTCTATAAAAATCCAGAGATAGAGGAACAAGACCAATCAAAATTGTCAATAACCCGATTACTAACAAAACTTCGATTATAGTGAGTCCATTCTTTTTCTGAAAAAGAAAGGCCATCTATTTTAACGCAGACCCTGGAGGCTGCCGATAAGTTTATAAATGGGCGTAATAATAGCTAAGGCTATAAAAGCTACTAAAAGCCCAACAAAAATTAGCAAAACTGGCTCCAATAATCCAGAAAGATTTTTAACAGCAGTGTCCACCTCTCCCTCATAAAATTCAGCAAGATACAGCAGACTCCCCTCCAAAGCCCCGGACCTCTCCCCTACAAGAATCATTTGAGAAAAGACTAAAGGGAAAGTTTTTGGGAATCGTTTAAGGACTTCACTAATTTTTTCTCCTCGTTCCACTTCAGACCGAACTGAATTCAGTTGGGTTTTGTAAACTTCGTTTGGTAAAGCATCAGCACAAACCTCTAAAGCCTCCAAAATCGGCATTCCGCTTCTAAAGAGGGTATAAAAAGTTCGGGAAAATCTAGCCAGGCTAAGATTCCTATTAATCTTGCCAAAAAGAGGAAAGGAAAGAATTAATTTATGCCAATAAAATCTAATAAATTTTAGCCTTTGAAAAACTTTAAAAATAAAAAAAAGTAAAAAAAGTCCTCCCAAGAGCCAGAGCCAATATTGTTTTAAAAAAGTTCCAGAGCCTATTAAAATTCTAGTAGCTAAGGGTAATTCAACTTCAAGGGATTGTAAGAGACCAATTATCTTGGGCAAAACAAAAAAAGTGATTAGAGAAACAATAATCACAGCTAATGTTATGATAAGAATGGGATAAATTAAAGCTCCTTTTATTTTTCTTTGTAAATTGTGTTGACTGCGGATGCAGGTGCTTAAATATTTTAAGTTTTCCTCAAGAGTCCCACTTTTCTCCCCTACTCTAACTATATTTTGAAAAAATTTGTCAAAAATTTTAGGATGCCGTCCCAAACCTCGAGCTAAGGTCTCCCCCTCTAAAACTCTTTCTAAAATATCACTCAAAGCCTTCTTAAAACTTCTAGAGCTAATTTCTCCTCTTAAGACTTTTAAAGCCTCAGCCAAAGGAACTCCTCCCCTAATCAATAACGAAAGATGTTCTGCAAAAAACATTTTTTCTTTTGGAGAAACAAACAACATACCAATTGAATTATGAATTAAGAATAAAGAATTAAGAATATAAAAAGTCTCTAAAAAGAAAGATTAGATTAACATTCCTAGAATTCATAATTCTTGATTCTTGATTCTTATTTGACGGCTCTTAAAATTTCTTCAATGGTGGTGACTCCTACCTCTACTTTCTTTATCCCATCCTCAATCATAGTAGTCATGCCCAGACTCGCTGCCTCTTCTCTAATTCGTGAGGCATTGGCTTTTTCCATAATTAATCTTTTAATTGATTCATTTATTTCTAAAATCTCAAAAATGCCCACTCTTCCCCGATAACCAGTGTTTTGGCAGAGAGGGCATCCCTTTCCTCGAAAAAGACGAACTCGATCTTTTTTTGTTTCTGGTAATTTTGAAGCAAGGTCTTTGTCTAAAAGCGGTTCAATTTCTGAAAAAAAAACTTCGTAACTTTCAATACATTTTGGACAAATTCTTCGAACCAATCTCTGGGCAATAACAATATTAATTGTCGAGACGATTAAAAATGGCTCAATTCCCATGTCCAAGAGCCTGGGCAAAGTAGTGGGAGCATCGGTAGCATGAAAAGTTGATAAAACCAAGTGACCAGTCATTGCAGCATTTACTGCTAACTTTGCGGTCTCTGTATCTCTTATTTCTCCCACCATTATAATATTTGGGTCCTGCCTTATGACAGCCCGGAGACCTTGGGAAAAGGTCAAATTAGCTTTGGGGTTGACCTGAATTTGATTAATTCCAGGGACATCATACTCAATGGGATCCTCAATGGTCATAATATTAAGTTTCCTGGTATTTAAAATTTTTAATATCGCATACATAGTAGTGGTCTTGCCGCAACCAGTAGGGCCTGAAGCCAAAATCATTCCCCAAGGCTTTCTAATGTTTTTATTAATGATTCCAAGACCCTCTGCTCGTAACCCCAATTCTTCTAAATCAAATCTCTTTGCTTTTTCTGCCAGCATCCTCATTACCACCTTCTCCCCTTCTTCAATTGGAACCACTGAAATTCTAACGTCAACTTTCTCAGCTGGAACTGAAAATGAAAAATGGCCATCCTGAGCAGCATCATGGATGTCAATTCTAAGCTTAGCTAAAATCTTAATTCTTGAAACTAAAAAATCATGCAAGACCTTGGGAAGAGTTAAGATATCGTACAAAACTCCGTCAATGCGGTATCTTATTATTGTTTTTTCTTCATAGGGTTCAATATGAATATCTGAAGCTCGATTTTCGTATCCATAATTTAAAATAGAATCTACCATTTTGATTACTGGCAAGGGCCGAGCTTCTCTTTTGGTCCTTTTGAATTCTTCAAGACGTTCTTTAATAATTTCTTCAAATTCCTCTTTTATCTCTTTTTTATAATGCTTCAGAGCCTCTAAAATATCATCTTTTGTAGCAAAATAAGGAATAACACGCTCCCCGGTTTTTCTCTTAATAAATTCTCGGATTTCTAAGTTTTCGGGATTATGCATTGCCATCTTCAATCCTTTTTTAGTTTTATCAAAAACAATAATTTTCTGTTTCTTTGCCACAATTTCTGGCACAATTTTAAGAACTTCTTTGTCTATTTTTACCCTTCGTAAATTGACAAAAGGGAAGCCTGATTCATCAGCTAAGAGCTTCCCTAATTCTTCGTCTGAAATAAAACCCTTTTCCTTCAAGATGTTCTCTAGAGGTTCTTCTTTAGCACTGGCTTCTTTTTTGGCTGCCTCAAAGTTCTTAGGTTCAATCAACCCCGAATCAACCAAAACTTTTTTTAATAGTAAAGACGTAATTTTCATGTTTCATGTTTCATGTTTTTTACCAGCCATTCTTTAACCTTTTCCACTACTTCCGACAAGCTGACCTCAGTTTTCACTAAATAGTCCTGAGCCCCTAAAGAAAGTCCTCTTTGAATGTCTGATACCTGGCCAAGGTTAGAAAGAATAATTACTGGGATATCCCGGAAGGCTCTGTTTCTCTTCATGTCAATTAAAACGTCAAAGCCATTTTTTCTGGGCAAGATTAAATCCAATAAAATTAAATCTGGTTTTTCAGAAATAATTTTACTTATGCCTTCTAGGCCATTGGTGGCTTCAATAAATTCAAAACCTGCTCGAGTCAACTTATCTCGATAAATCTTCCTTAAAAACCTATCATCTTCAATCATTAATATTTTTTGTTTTTTATTATTCATAACTAACGGTAAACGGTAAACGGTAAAACGTTTAACGTTAAATTTCTAATGTTTTAATGAATTAGCAATGGGAAGTGTGAAATAAAAAGTCATTCCTTGATCCTTGTTTTTTAAAAACCAAATTTTACCCCCGCCCAATTCAATGGTGGCTTTGTCTATATAAAGGCCGAGGCCGGTGCCACCGGGGTCTACTTCCATTGATTTTTCTGATCTGTAAAATTTAGTAAAAACTTTTTTAAAATCGTCCTGTGGAACACCAATTCCATTATCTTTACAGCAAAACAAAACCTCTTTATTTCTTTTCTCCAAAGATACTTCTATTTTTCCTCGACCAAGGGGTTTAAACTTTAAAGCATTGGAAATTAGATTTTCAACTACATGACGAATTTTAAAAGGGTCAGCTAAAACCAAGGGCAATTTTTTTGGCTTTTTAAAAAAGATTTCACAGTTTGAGGCCCGGACCCAATCAGAAAACTCGTTTGTTACCTCAGAAATTATCTTTCTCAGGTCTATTGATTTTAGTTTCAGTTCGTATTTCCCTTCCTCTATTCTTGTAACATCTAAAAGATAGCCAACTATCCTGCTCATTCTCTTTGTGTTTTCCAGGGCATCTTTAAGATATTCTCTTTGTCTTTGATTGATTCCACCAAAATCTTCTGAAATTAAAACCTCAAGATAACCCTTTAGTACTGCGATAGGGTTTTTTAGCTGGTGGGCAACAATAGAGATTACCTCGGATATTTTTGGTTTTTCAGGAAAAACTTCTGCCATTTATTCGTGTGGCGTATTCGTAACGCTATTTACATTATAACTGATTATGACCAAAAGACAACAATACAAAACCCCCATTTTGGTTACCCCCGGGCCACCACTACGCCCCAGACCTCTTGCGCGCCTGCCTTTTTCAGCACGCGGCCGCACTCTTCCATGGTAGCACCAGTGGTATAAATATCATCAACCAAGAGAATTTTTCGGCTCCGCACCTCCTCAGGCTTTTGACAAAAAAAGGCGCCTTTAATATTTTCCTCTCTTTCCGATTCTGAAAGTTCTACCTGGGCTTGGGTCTCTTTAATTTTTAATAAAGAATCGCCGACTACTGGAATCCTCAAAAACTTCCCCAGTTCTTTGGCAATCTCCTCGCTTTGGTTAAAACCCCGCTCTCTCAACTTGCTTTTATGAAGGGGTACTGGCAGTAAAACAAACCTGGAAAAGTCAGGCGGTTTGTCCAATAAATGAAAATGGGTTATTATTAAAGAAGCTAAAGTGTTAGCCAGGCCTTTAAAATAAGGTGGGTATTTAAACTGCTGAATTAATCTTTTGGTCAAAAAATTCTCATAGGGCAGAGCAGAGTATAAACCATGCAAAATTTTGCCTCGGCATTTTCTACATTTGCCCTTCACCATTTTTGTTCCAAAAATGGTGAAGGGTTCTTTGCAGAGACAATGTTGCTCTTCTGAAACCTCTAACAAGGCCTGACAATCTTGACAGAGATAACTCCCCTCTTTGCCACAACTGAGACAAAACCGAGGGAAGAAAATGTCCAGGAGAAAAGCTTTTATTGAAATTAATATTTTTTTCATGCTTAGTATATAAACATTTTAACATCTTAACATTTTAACAAAAACAAGCTTCACAATGTTAGTATGTTAATATGTTAATATGATATAATGATCTGGACTTCTTTGAAAATGTTTCCTAAAAAATTTTTAGGGGTGGATATTGGAACTTCTGGTGTAAAGATGGTAGAGCTCAGAAAATTTGGCGCAAAAATCAAATTGGAAAATTATGGAGAACTCAAACCCTTCGCTTTCTATGAAACGCCCTTGCGGACCTTTGAAAAAAGCACGCTCGCACTTTCCAGTCAAGACATTGCCAAAAGCCTCTCGGCCATTTTAGAAGAAGCCAAGATAAAGACAAAAAAGGCTGTCTTTTCCATTCCCGACTTCTCCACTTTCTTTACCTGGTTCAGACTTCCTCCCATGAGCAAAGAGGAAGTACCCTCGGCCGTCCGCTATGAAGCCCTTCAACACATTCCCTTACCTTTGTCAGAGGTAACCTTAGACTGGCAGGTTATTGAAGGTAAGCTTTCTGAACAAGAAAAAAACAGGCTCAAAATATTATTAGTGGCTGTGCCCAAAGAAATCCTTAATCAATACCAAGAAATCGCCACCCTGGCCCAACTGGAACTTCAGGCGGTAGAGGCAGAAGTGTTTGCTCTTTCCCGGGCTTCAATAAAAAATGAAAAAGGAGTCATAGCTCTCTTGGACATCGGTGCTCAAAGCACCACTATCAGTATTATTGACAAAGGAATCTTAAAAAGAAGCCATAGCTTTGATATCTCTGGAAACGAAATGACCAAAGTTGTATCCAAGTCCTTGGGAGTTGATTACTCAAAAGCAGAGGCGCTCAAAAAAAAGTATGGCTTAAATCCTATCTCACAGTTTTTAGAACCGGATATTCCCTATGGACAGGATCTAAAAAAAATTCTTTGCCCTTTCTGTGATATAATCTTAGCGGAGGTCAAAAAAACTGCTCAGGATTTTTATCAAGTTGAATCAAAAGAAACTCAAAAGATTATTTTAGCGGGTGGAACTGCTCTTTTGCCGGGTCTCAAAGAATATTTTGTAGAAGAACTGAGAAAAGAAACAGAGGTGGCTAACCCCTTCAGCTATATTTTTTGCCCCCCCATTTTGGAAACAGAATTGAAGGCAATGGGACCCAGCTATGCCATTGCTATTGGCGCGGCATTGCGCGGCCTGGAATAGGGAATAACCAATAACCAAGAAACAATCACCAAACAATAACCAATCATCAAACACCAATACCCAAACCGTTTGATTATTGGTTATTGAGATTTGTTTGGTTATTGTATCTTGTATCTTGGTGATTGTTTTGCGAAGCAAAAGCTATGAAATTCAACTACCAAGCCAGAACTAAAGAGGGAGAGATTCAAACAGGAACAGTAGAAGCTCCTTCCAGGGAAGCAGCCTTGAATTTATTACGTAAACATGGACTCTATCTCACGGCTCTGGAAAAAATAGCAGCACGACCCATTTACGCTAGAAAAATAAAAATCTTTCAAAGAACCTCCCGAAAAGATATTGTTCTCTTTTCCCGTCAACTTTCTATTATGTTCAAATCAAAGGTTTCGCTCAGCGAGACCTTGCGAACCTTAGCCAGCCAGACCAAAAATCCTGATTTCAAAGAGAAACTCCTAACCTTAGTTGAAAACGTGGAAGGAGGCACTTCCCTATCGCAAGCCCTCAAGAATTATCCAAAACTCTTCTCTCCTTTCTATGTGGCCATGGTTAAATCTGGAGAGGTCTCGGGAAATTTCTCTGACGTCCTAAATTATTTGGCTAACCATTTAGAAAAAGAATATCACTTTTTGTCTAAAATAAGAGGGGCTATGATTTATCCTGCTATGATTGTCTTTGTTGTCCTAATTGTTCTGGCCCTGATGATGTTTTTCGTTATTCCCAACTTAATGAAACTAATGGAAGAGACCCAACAAGAACTCCCTTTTATTACTAAGGTCGTTATGGGATTGAGTGTTTTTCTAAAACATTGGGGATGGCTCGTGCTGGCCGGCTTGGTTGGCTTAATATTTTTAGGCCTGCAATATTATAAGACCTCAGCTGGCAAAAAGCGGCTTGATAGACTTGTTTTAAGATTACCTTTAATAGGTGATTTTTTGAAAATGCTTTACCTCTCTCGGTTTGCCAGCAACCTATCTACCCTCATCTCCGGGGGACTGCCCATTGCCCGGGCCCTAAAGATTACGGGAAACATTATTGGCAATAGTGTTTACAAAGACATCATTCTCAAAAGCCAGGAGGGAGTTCGCCGAGGCGTGCCCATAAGTTCCATTTTAGAAAAATATCCTCAGGCCTTCCCGGCCATGTTTTGCCAAATGACTCTGGTCGGTGAAAAAACCGGCACTTTAGATAAAACTTTAATGGATGTGGTTTCTTTTTACCAAAAAGAAACAGATAGAAGAATTGATATTCTTTTAAGTATTCTGGAACCACTCTTGATTATCTTTTTAGGACTGGTAGTAGTAGGATTAATGGCCGCTGTTTTGTTGCCTTTATATAGCATGATGAGCATCTAAATCATTTTAACATACTAACATTGTTCAAATGTATTTCTGTTAAAATGTTTAAATGTTAAAGTTATCCACAGGTCTCTCTTGTAAAAATTTGCTATAATAAATAAAATGGTAATAGAGAACAAAACAGGGTTCACCTTAATCGAGCTTTTAGTGGTCATTGCCATTATTGGGATTTTGGCCACCATGGTCTTGGTTTCCTTGAGTGATGTCCGAGCCAAAGCCAGAAATGCCAGGAGAGAGTCAGATATTCGGCAAATTGTCTTAGCTATGGAATTGGTTTACTCAGAAGAAGAAGAGTATGTCAGGTCAGATACTATGCCCTTAAAAATCCCAGACACTGGTAAATATTTAGACCCGGTCCCCGGAGACCCTTCAGGAGGCCCCTATAATTGGAGGCCTAATCATGTAGGAAGTGCCAATGAGTGCGGCGGTAAACATTATTGTGTCTGGGCTAACTTAGAATTAGAGGAAGGCTATTTTGCCGGCTCAGAAAAGGGGACGCGAAAATTAGACTCTGAGCCACCCGCCGCCGGTAAATGCTGCTGGTAAAATTTATGGAAAACAAAAAAGCTTTTACCCTCATAGAACTCCTGGTTGTCGTTGCGATCATTGGTTTACTTGCTTCCATTGTCGCGGTCTCGGTGGGACCGGTCAGGAAAAAAATTCATGATGCCAGAAGGCAATCTGACATAAGACAAATTGGCCTGGCCATGGAAATGTGTTACGAGGATACGGCCTGCGCAGGCCTTGACAAATATCCCGATGGATGCGATGCCGCCCTCTGCGCCAATGTTCTGAGCACGATTGGCGAGTATTTAGATATTGTTCCCTGTGATCCTCTTGATGAAACCTGCTCAACCGCCAGTACCGGCGATTATGTCTACAAATGGACTGATGGCACCGACCAATATTACTGTGTCTACGCCAAATTAGAAGCTGTAGCAGATACCTGGTTCTGTGCGTCCAACAAAGGGACTGAACAAGGTAACACTGCCCCCACCAATCTTAATTGCTGCGGCTATGATGTAACAAGATAAAGATGTAACAAAATAAAAGGTCGAATAAAGATAATGCGAATCTACGAATGAAATGCGAATGCTCCGAATAATTCATTTGTAGCATTCGGATACAATTCGCATCATTCGGATTATATTTCATGAAAAATAAAGGTTTTACATTGATTGAACTTTTGGTAGTCATTGCCATTATTGGCATCTTGGCCTCCATTGTTTTGGTCTCTTTGGGCGGAGCTCGCTCAAAGGCCAGGGATGCCAAACGTCAATCTGATATGAGGCAGGCTGTTACTGCTCAAGAGATGGTTATGGGTGATGATGAGGTCTACTTTACGGCTGATGCTCAGGATGACATACCGGCCATTGTCAATATTGCTACCACAGAATATTTTCCCACTACCAAGGACCCTCAAGCTGCTAATCCTTATAAGTGGTTATCCAATGATGGTACCGTCGCCACTGACTGCACCGCCGGCACCTATTTCTGTGCCTATGCAACTCTGGAAAAAGACAGCGCAACTACTGGCAACACCATATACTTTGCCGCTTCAGAGAAAGGAACAAGGCAATTAGACCGAACCGCTGCTGAAGGTGTGCCCGCCTATGGCGCTGCGCCAGCTGATTGTAATTGCTTCGACTAAAAAAGCCTGACTGCTAATAGACAGAGATTGAACACACAAAAAAACAGGACGGCCTCCTGCGTGTCCTGTTTTTTTGCGGCGCATACGGGAGTCGAACCCGTCTTGCCAGATTGAAAATCTGAAGTCCTCACCACTAGACGAATGCGCCAAATCATCATAATTCTACCTCAAAAATTGAAAAAAAGCAAGAGTTGAGATAAGATGGAAACATGATTATTCTAGCCATTGAAACTTCTTGCGACGATACCTGTGTCGCCATAGTCAAGGCCTCTGGAAAAAGAAGACCGCATTTTGAAATTTTGTCAAACATTATCTCCTCGCAAGTAGAAATCCACAAAAAATGGGGAGGCGTCTATCCTAGTTTAGCCAAACGAGAACACCAGAAAAACTTACCCTTGGTCTTAAAAAAAGCCCTTAAGCCGTTGACATCGGATGTCAACATCCGATGTCAACGGCAGAAAAAGATTGATGCTATTGCTGTGACAGTTGGGCCGGGGTTGGAGCCGTGCTTGTGGGTGGGCCTAAATTTTGCCAAGGATTTGGCGCAGAAATGGAACACACCCCTTATCTCTGTCAACCATATTGAAGCGCACATACTCGCCAATTTCATCAGTCCCACCTGTCATTCTGAGCGAAGCGAAGAATCCCGCGGTCAGTGCACAAACAACGGGACCCTTCGCTCTGCTCAGGGTGACCCCCCACCACTTTTGGAACAAAAGTGGTGGGGGGTCAATTTTCCGGTTGTATGCTTGGTGGTCAGTGGGGGTCACACACAGTTAATTTTGATGAGAGATTTCGGTCATTATAAAATTCTGGGGGAGACCCGCGATGATGCGGCTGGCGAATGCTTTGACAAAATAGCCCGGCTTTTAGGGCTGGCCTTTCCCGGCGGCCCAGCTATCGCCGCCGAAGCAAAAAAATATGTTCGTGGTAAAAAACCTACGATCGTAGGTTTTTTACCACGAGGGTTGCCGCGGCCGATGATTTACCAAAAGAATTATGATTTTAGTTTTTCCGGGTTGAAAACTGCTGTTTTGTACAATTTTAGAAGTCAATCACCCGGGGTAAGGAAATCAAAAAAATATATCCAAGAAATGTGTACTGAGGTACAACAAGCCATAATTGATGTTTTAATTCACAAAACCATAAAAGCTGCTAAAGACTACCGAGTACAAACTGTCATCTTGGGCGGCGGCGTGGCTGCTAACAAAGAGCTACGTAAACAATTCCAGCAAAGACTTAAAAAAGAGAAATCAAGTTTCAAGTTCCATGTTCCAAGTTTCAAGTTCTGTACTGACAATGCCGCCATGGTCGGAGTGGCTGGATATTTTCAATGGTTAAAAGGAAAAAAAAGAAACTGGAAAGACATTGAAGTAAATGCCAATTTAAGGGTATAATAAAATTATGAAGCTTTCTAAAACTTACAGCCCTAAACAAGTTGAAGATAAAATTTATCGCTTGTGGCAAAAGTCCGGCTTTTTTAATCCTGACAAACGGCCTGCTCAGCGCAAAAAAACCTATTGCATCACCATTCCCCCTCCAAATATTACCGGCTCGTTGCATATGGGTCATGCCTTAAACACAGTGGTTCAGGATATTTTAATTCGCTTCAAGCGGCTTCAAGGTTTGAGAACCCTTTGGTTGCCGGGCACCGACCATGCTGGCATTGCTGCTCAGAATGTAGTGGAAAAAGAACTAAAAAAAGAGGGTAAAACTCGCTTTGACTTGGGTCGTGAAAAATTCATTGAAAGAATGTGGGACTGGAAGAAAAAGTACGGAAATATAATCTTAGACCAATTAAAAAAGCTGGGGGCCTCCTGCGACTGGTCAAGGAAAGTATTTACCTTAGACAAAAACTATTCCGAAGCAGTGAAAACCGCCTTTTTGCATTACTATAAAAAGGGCTGGATTTATAGAGGGAAAAGAGTCATTAATTGGTGCCCCAGGTGCCAAACGAGTTTGTCAGATTTGGAACTGGAATACAAGGAAGAAAAGGGGAAACTATGGTATATTAAGTATCCACTGGAACAAAAAAACAAAAGAACAAAAGAACAAAAGAACAAATATGTCCTTGTGGCCACGACCAGGCCGGAAACAATGTTAGGTGATATGGCTGTGGCTGTCAATCCAAAAGACAAAAGATATAAAAATCTGAAGGGTAAAAAAGTGATTTTGCCTTTGGTGGAACGGGAAATTCCAGTTGTGGCAGATAATCTGGTAGACCCCAAATTCGGCACCGGCGCAGTAAAAGTCACTCCAGCCCATGACTTTACTGATTACAAAATTGCCCAAAATCATAATCTAACATTTTGCCAAATTATTGATGAGCAAGGGAAAATTACCGAAGAAGCCCCCCTCTCCTATCAAGGATTAACTATTCTAAGAGCCCGGCAAAAAATAATTGAAGATTTGAAATCAAAAAAACTCTTGGAAAAAGAGGAAGCTTACAAAATCTCTATTCCCAAATGTTATCGCTGCTCAACCACAGTGGAATTTATCCCTTCTCAACAGTGGTTTTTGAAAATGGACAAATTAGCCAAGATGGCGGAAAAAGCAGTCAGGCAAGGCAAAATAAAGTTTATTCCCAAAAGGTTTGAAAAAACATATTTTGATTGGCTGAAAAATGTTCGGGACTGGTGTATCTCGCGACAAATCTGGTGGGGGCACAAAATACCATTGAAGGACGAAAGTGATGTCTTGGATACCTGGTTTTCTTCTGCTCTGTGGCCTTTTGTCACTCTTGGCTGGCCCCAAAAAAATAACGACCTAAAAAGATTTTATCCTACGGATGTCCTTTCTACGGGTCGTGATATTATCAATCTCTGGGTGGCCAGGATGATTTTCTCCGGTTTGGAATTTATGAAAAAAGTTCCCTTTAAAGATGTCTATGTCCATGCTACTGTCTTAACGCGGGAAGGAAAAAGAATGTCAAAATCCCTGGGGACTGGAGTTAACCCTTTAGACCTTATTGAAAAATACGGCGCTGATGCCACTCGCTTCGGTATTGCCTGGCAAGTGATGGGAGGCCAGGACATAAAATTCGTAGAAGATAATATTATGATGGGCAAAAAGTTTTGTAACAAAATCTGGAATGCAGCCCGCTTTGTCCTTTTAGAAATAGAAAGCGCTAAAACTCTGCTGCTACATAGCAGCAGAGTTTTAGTCGAAACAAAGAATTTAAATAATGTCGATAAAAGAATTCTTGGGGAGTTAAACAAAACAATAAAATCAGTCAACAAACATTTAGAAAATTTTCAATTTGGCAAGGCAGCTCAGGTTTTATACGATTTTTTCTGGCATGATTTTTGCGACCGCTATATTGAAGAAACCAAGCGTGTTGACATCGGATGTCAACAACGCACTCAAAAAATCTTATTATATGTCCTTTTGACCTCTCTTAAACTCCTGCATCCTTTTGTGCCGTTTATTACGGAAGAAATCTACCAGAAATTACCTTTGAAAGATAAAAAACCCTGCCTAATGGTAGAAACCTGGCCAAACTCGCTTCACTCGCACTTATGAACCTAAGAACCTAAGAACTTATGAACAAGGGGTTCTTCAGTTCTTTTGTTCTTCGGTTCTTTAGTTCTTATGTCTTATTTCTTCTACATCATCTTTGGGCTCGCGCCCAGCATCATCTGGCTGCTTTTCTATCTCCGTAAAGACAGTCATCCTGAATCAAACCGAATGATTTTGAAAATCTTCTTTTATGGAGCTGTGGCCGCAGCCGTGGCTGCTTTTTTGGAGTTGGCAATTTTTAAAGGCATAAACAGATTAAATCTGGCAAAAATTTTAACTTTAATTTTAAACACCTGGCTGGCAGTAGCCCTAGTAGAAGAAATGCTGAAGTATTTGGTAGTTAAACTAAATGTCTTGAAAGATAAGGAATTTGACGAACCTCTGGATGCTATGCTCTATATGATTATTGCTGCTTTGGGATTTGCCGCCTTGGAAAATGTCTTAATTTTATGGTTTCAAGAAACGCCGTTTTATCTTTTGGAAACCTTTGCCTTTAGTATTTTTCGCTTTGTCGGGGCGACATTTTTACACGCTTTGTGCGCTGGAACCATAGGTTATTTTCTTGCTCTCTCTTTTTTTGAAAGCAAAAAGAGAGTACGGCTCATAAGTTTGGGGCTGTGGATAGCCATCCTCTTGCATGGCACTTATAATTTTTCTATAATGTATATTAGAGGAAACCAAAGGTTCATCCTGCCCGTCATCATTTTAATTGGCTTGGCCTTATTTGTTTCTTGGGGCTTTAGAAAACTCAAAAGGTTGAAAAGCGTATGTAAAATATAGCCCTACGCATTACGAATAAGTACAAATATACGAAATAACCCTACGAATTACGAATAAACTACGAATATACGAATAATCATTCCTTATAAGAAATTCGTATATTCGTAAAAATTAGTAATTCGTAGGAGAATATGTCTTTTTTCGATAAAATCAAAAAAGGGATAGGCGTTGAGGAGGAGGAAGAAATTAAAGAGAAAAAACCTGCTGCCGGAAGAACAAAAAAAATACCTGCCTTGCGGCAAGGCGGGCCGGCTCAAAATCCGAAAAAGCTTATCCCAAAGAAAGAAGGTTGGCCCGAGTCAGAGGGACAATTAGCCATTGATGTTTATCAAACTCCGGAGGAGATTGTTATTCAATCCACTATTGCTGGGGTAAAAGCAGAAGACCTGGATGTTTCCTTTGAGAATGATATGGTCATTATAGAAGGAAAACGAGAAAAGTTTGAGGAAGTACAAGAAAGAAATTATTTTTATCAGGAATGCTATTGGGGGGCTTTTTCCAGAAAGATTCTTCTACCAGAGGAAGTTGATACCTCCCAAGCAACTGCCACCATGGAAAAGGGGATTTTAACCATCAGGGTGCCCCGGGCCCGAAAGCGAAAAAGAAAGAAAATCGCCATCAAAGAGGAGTAGTCGGCCAAAAAAGCGTCATCCTGAGCGATAGCGAAGGATCTCATAGTAGAATTAAAGGTCGTAAGGAATTCTTTAGATTTTATTTATGCAAAAATTTAAAATTATAGTTTGTGTCTTAATTCTCTCTTCTTTGGCAATCCCCTCCAATTATGCTAAGGGACAAGGGATTCTGGATATTTTCGCCTGTTTAGGAGAAGGATTAGATCTTGTGGGAAATCTTTTCGGATGTATTGATAACATCCAAACAGTCTGGCAAGAATGTGAAGCAAAAAAGAAGGCCTATACGGGGTACACAGAAGGTGAGATTTACTACCCGGGCAAGTGCGATAGATATCCGGAGAAAGCTGAGACGTATGTTAAAGAGGAAGAAGGTCAAGTTTCTTTCCCCAAATGTGATTTAAAATATGATTGTGATAACCCAGAATCAAAATGCGTAGAGAAGTATACAAACTATGTTGACAAATGCAAGACAAGCTATACAAACTCTCTTGGCAAATGCAGCCAACGGTATACGACTTCTCTTGGCAAATGCCAAGATAAAGATGAAGTATACCGGAGGAAGTACGAGAGTAAAAAGGAAAAAAGCCTGGACAAATATTGTGATAAATATTGTGAAGAATGCGAAAAAAAGGAAGAAGAAATAACGAGAACAGACCTTATCACTGGAGAAACAGTAACGATAACAGTAAAAGTAAGAGAGTGTAAAAAATATGTAGAAAAGAGAGGAAAATCACTGGAAAGTAAATTTATCAAATATCATCAAAAAACAATAGATAAATACCTTAGATATCTTGATAAGGCAGACGAGAAGAAGAAACGTTGTGATACAAAAACTAATAACAAAAAGAGTCGCTGCGATACGAGGACAATTGCACGTAAGGAATCCTGTGATGAAAGGGCTGAAAAGTTGAAAAAAAGATACCAAACAAAATACGCAGGATGTAAGACCAAGTCCCTCCAAAAAAGAGACAAATATCTTCTCGGATATAGAAAATGCCTCGTCAAGGCTGAGATAGTCAAGGAAAAGTGCAAGATAGGGTTAACTAGAAGACGGATACGAGCAATCAGGAGATGCCTGAAAAGCATTGAACGATCTGTCAGGAGTTTTATAAAAGCCTGTGCGAGCTTTGAGGCGGCCACAAAAATAATAGACACACAAGCTGAAGCTGCAAGACAAAACGCGGAGCAAATAGAATCAAGCGAGCAAGCCAAGATAAAGCAAAGTGAGACAAATATAGAAAAGCTACGAGAACAGTTAGATGAGTTATAGAAGAACAAAAACTACCGAGGTCATTCCTCGGTAGTTTTTGTTTGTGCGGACGGTGGGACTCGAACCCACAAACCTTTCGGCATAGGATCCTAAATCCTAAGTGTTTCCCAATTTCACCACGTCCGCAAGATTCACCCCCACACCAAACCGGGCAAGGGCTAAATTATAATGATGTTCAAAGCCGATAGGCGGTTTCGCCCCCACCACCAAATTCTGGTGTGGGGGCTTCGCCTCTCGTCCATCAACGTTCAATGGCCGTCGCTGGGTTTGGTATGGGGGTAAACAAAACAAGAGAGCAAGCGCCTTCGCTCTCTTGCTGTTATTTCAAAAGCAATGTGTCCGGCTCTATTTCTTTATAATCTGCGTAACTATTCTGACTAGTCCTCTGGAGATAAAAGCAACAATCACACCCACCAAGGCCCAGATAAGTTTATTGCGCGCAGCGGTTACTTTTTCTGGGTCTCCACCAGAAAGAACAAATCCGAAAGCACCCCAGATGATAAACAGAGCAGCCACCACTAACAAAATAACAAATATCCAATCAGCAATGGTATAAACTCTGTCCAAAAGGCAGCAGGCCTCAATGTTACACTCTCCCCCTTTCTGACAATTCGTAACATCGCCCGGACTCTCCGGATCCGGCATATTTGCCGTGCATCCCTTTACATCATGCACCATAGTGCAAGGAGCCAAGCCACCCGGCACTTCCTCCTGAGCCAGAGCCAGTATTGGAGTAGCCAAAACCACACCTAAAATCAAAATTGAAAGAACCTTTTTCATAATAAATTTTTCCTAGGTTTTTCCGACCTTTTCAAAATTATTTAGCAATAATCTGGGTGATTATCCTCACCAAGCCACGGGAGATAAAAGCAACAATCACACCCACCAAAGCCCAGATGAGCTTGTTGCGAGCTGAGGTTATCTTTTCTGGATCTCCTTTGGAAAGCACGAAATCAAAAGCGCCCCAGATGACAAACATACCAGCCACCACTAACAAAATAACAAATATCCAATCAGCAATGGTATAGACCTTATCCATCAGGCAACAGACTTCAACGTTACAACTTTCCGTCCCTGCCTTTTTACTACAATCTGTTTCTTCATCTGGGTCATCAGGGTCTGTCATATCCTCGTCACACCCCTTTACCTCATGCTTCATCTCACAAGGAGATAGTCCTTCGGGTAATCCATCCTGAGCCAAAGTAACCACGGGCACAGCCAAGATACTGGCCAAAATCAAAATTGTGATAAATTTTTTCATCATAATACTTATTTGGTTTTTTTACCGACCCTTCTACTGGTCTTTTCTCCTGTCATTCAAATATCTCTGTTACCAACGTCACTAGCCCCCTAGCTAATAAAGCTACTGCTATACCAACTAGGGCCCAAACTATCATTCTCTTTGCTTTACCCAATTGCTCTGGAGAGCCCCCGGCAGTGACAAATAGATAACCTGCTATAACAAGGATAATTACTGCCAACGCCATGAGAATTGAGAAAAGGTATGTGCCAATGGTTGCAAATAACGCTTCAAGATCTAGCTCTAGCTCAGGTAATTCTTCTTCCTCATATATTTGGGCAAAACTTAAAACAGGCGTCAGTAAAATGCTTCCCAGCAATAAAATTAATAAAGCTTTTTTCATTTTTTCTTTTTCTGAATTTATTGAACGACCTTTTTGACTTAATTTTACAAAGTAAAATTTACGGGCCCACTCCTAATATCTCCTCTCGAAGAAAAGTAATTAAACCCTTTGATAATAAAATAACACTAAATCCAATCAATGTCCATACAATGATTTTTTTACCTCGACTAACATATTCTGGCCTGCCCCCGGAGAAAAGGAAAAAATATGCCCCGATAACTATCATTAGAGGGGCAACCCATAAGGCAACGACATAGATAAAGTTAATAATCGCATCAACCAATTCCTGAAATGTCTCTGCCTCTAAGGGATTTTCAATTTCAATGCTCTCCCCCGCTCCCGGCACAGCCAAAAGCAAACTGGACAGAATTAAGACAAGAAATATCCGTTTGAAAATTGAAAATTGAAAATTCATTGTAAATTGAAAATTGAAAATTGAAAATTATTACTATCATTATACCCTATTCTTTAATTAACACCAATCCCCAGTGGTAAATGCCTGCTTTGAATTCTTTTTTCAGCTCAAAACCCTGTTCTTCAGCCAGTTTTTTCGTTTCTTCAGCAGAAACCCTGTCTTCTTTGGGACCCAAGGGCGTCTCTTTCAGCCAATCCACAACCAAAACCTGAGCTCCTTTTTTCAAAACCCTTTTTATTTCTTTAAGTATAGCAGATTTATCTTCAATCTGAAAGAAAAGATTGGTGGCTAAAACCAAATCTAAAGAATGGTTTTTGAGAGTAGAACCCTTTTCCCTTTCTAAATCCGCAGTAATCGTTTTAATATTAGAAATCTTTTCCAATTTAGCCCTGCTCTGAAGCACTGAAAGTGGCTCTTCCAATATATCTAAGCCATAAACCAGACCATAAACCTTGCCCTTTTTTAATCTCTTGGCCAAGGGAATGGTCCAGCCGCCCGAGCCACAACCAAAATCCGCGGCCGTCATATCTGGCCAAAGCGCGAGTTCACCAAGTATTTTATCTGGGTTTAGGAAACCAACAGTCATAATTTTCAATTTACAATTTTCAATCAAATCCCAATTTTCAATGAGATCCTTCGCTTCGCTCAGGATGACAGCGAAACTGTCAGTTTGAAAATTGAAAATTAGGTCATTGAAAATTTACCCCGTTAAATAATTTGCTGCGCAAATTAAAAATCTTTGATTTTTATTTAACGGGGTGAATTGTAAATTGGTACTTGAAAATTGGAAATTATTACTCCTCTGTTACTCTCAGCACTTCCTCAATCGTGGTAATGCCGTCTAATGCTTTCAAAATGCCATCCTGTTTCATGGTGAGCATTCCCTGACGAACCATCTCTTGGGCAATTCCCTTTTCAGTGACGCCTTCCAAAATAAGGTCAGACAGCTCATCGGTCATGGCTAAGGCCTCAAATATCCCAATTTGACCAATAAAGCCAATGTCGGCACATTTTCTACAACCCTGAGCCTGATAAATGTAAAGAGGCTTGGGGGGTTTGATTCCTTTTACCCCCACACCAGAAGGGGGGCTGGCTTCGCCAATTTTAGCGCCTTTGGCGCTCTGCCCCCGTTTGGTGTGGGGGTGAAGTTCTTTCAAAATCCAATCGCGAATTTCTTTTTTTGGTTTCACCTTTTTTCTACAATGAGGACACAATTCTCTTAGCAATCTCTGGGCTATGGCACAGCTCAAAGTGGGAAGAATTAAATAAGGTCGGATTCCTAAATCTATCAAGCGAGGGATGACCCCCAGAACATCAGTGGTATGTAAGGTAGACAAAACAATATGACCGGTCAGAGCAGCATGGATGGCCAAAGAGGCGGTTTCCTCATCTCGGATTTCCCCCACCATAATGATGTCAGGGTCTTGACGCAAAACATGACGGAGACCAGTGGCAAAGTCATAGCCAATTTCTGGCCTCACTTGGGACTGATTAACTCCTTCTATAAAGTACTCTACCGGGTCTTCCAGGGTAACAAGATTTACTCCTTCTTTATTTAATCTCCTCATCATAGCGTATAGAGTGGTGGTCTTGCCACAGCCGGTGGGACCGGTAGCCAAAATGAGTCCAAAGGGTTTTTTGATGGCTTTTTCTGTTGCTTCAAGGTTCTTCCTTGCCAAACCCAGTTTTTCAAAAGGCTTCAAACCCACGCTCGGATCAAGTACCCTGATAGCTACTTTCTCTCCCAAGGTAGTGGGAAAGGTAGAGACCCGAAAATCAATCTCCTTATCCTCAACTTTAGTAGTAAATCGGCCATCTTGGGGAATTCTGGTCTCATCAATTCTAAGATTAGAAAGAATCTTAACTCTGGCTACCACTGCTGGATGTATCCTTATGGGCAAAAGGATGGAAGAATGTAAAATCCCCAGCAGGCGAAAACGGATTCTTAACTTTTCTTTGGTTGGCTCAATATGAATATCGGACGCCTTCCCTTCTACGGCGTGCCGCAAGAGAACAGCCATCACTTTGCTAATGGGCGCTTCCTCTACCAATCTCTCAAATTCAGCTGGAGTAGGAGGACGTTTCTCAATTTTTTCAGCCTGTATCTCCACCTCCAGTTCTTCCAAAGCTTTCTTCACCTCTCTTTTAAGAGAACGATATTTTTTGAACAGATTCTTATGGTCAGATAAGCTAATCAAGCAAATTTTATAAGAGAATTTACCCTGACGGGCTAAAAACTTCAAGGCCTCCTGGACTTTAAGGTCTTCAGGATAAACCATACCCACCTCTAAAACATTATCTTTTAAGGATATGGGTATCATCTGATAAAATCTGGCTGACTCTTCGGGAATGAATTCTAAGGTCTTGAGGGGTATTTCTTCCAAGGCAACTTCTTTTAAGGGAATTTTTAAATTTTCGCTTTTTAAGCCAAATAAAAAACCTTCAGAAGCAATTCTTTTTTCCAAAAGAACCTCTTCTTCTCTCCTCCCAGAACTTTTAATTTCAAACTCAAGAGAAGTGGCTTTCTCCTTGTCTAAGACTCCTTTTTTAACTAATTGTTGTATAAGAGTCATTTAATATGGTAAGAATGGGTTTTCCCTTCCAATCTCTTCCTCGGGAAGTTTAGTTTCTTCAAATGGCTTAATCTCTTCAAAAGGCTCAAGTTCCTTTAAGAAAGAACTCTCCAATATCTCAAAATTTATTTTTACTTCCCTTTTAGGTTTAAAAACCTCTTCTGGAGAAGGAGGTGCTTCCTTTTTCCTAAATCCCAGCCAAAGAATAAGCGCGATAATTAAAAGCACCACGATGAAAACCAAGATTAGATATCTTTGTATTTTTTTCTTTTGTAAAAAAGTAATAGCCATTTTAATAACTGTGCATTTTTACATTCACACTAAAATCAAAAATCTCTCCTTTGGGCGGCAGGGAAAAGGCAAGCGATGTTACTCCAATCAATCGGGCTGATTTTTGCAAAGTGGCCAGAAAATTTTTGAAAGATGGATAAGAACCCACTACTGAAAGTGAAATCTTAATCTCTCGCCCTGAAATTTTTTCTGAGGTTGTGATAGCAGCAGGGTTTATTGATTTTAAAACTAAACCGTTTTGAGAACTTGCTTTTTGGAAATAACCAAATAAAGCTGGTAAATTGGGAGAGGGGGGAAGAGCCGAATTGATTTTTTGTAGTTCCTGAGTATATTCTTTTAAGTTCTGGGAAGCCTCTTCAAGGTCTGATAAATATTTTTCTTGATATTCAAGCTCCTGGCTTTTTTTCTTAATTTCTTGTTGTAGTTCTTTCAACTCTTTATATCTCGGCCCAATCAAAACAACTCCAAGGATAAGGGTAATAATAAGACATATGACAACGATGGAGTAACGAGACATAATTCGTAGGGCTAATTCAAGATTATATATTTATACCTTAACGAATCAAGGTTCTGACGAGCGTTAGCGAGGCAGGTTCTTAATTCAAGACTATATATTTATTCCTTAGCGAATCAAGGTTCTGACGAGCGTTAGCGAGGCAGGTTCTTAATTCAAGACTATATATTTATACCTTAACGAATCAAGGTTCTGACGAGCGTTAGCGAGGCAGGTTCTTATTTCAAGACTATATATTTATTCCTTAGCGAATCAAGGTTCTGACGAGCGTTAGCGAGGCAGGTTCTTATTTAAATACTTCGGGAGCAAGGAATAAACTCAAACTAAATAGGGCACCGCCTTCTTTTCTAATGGAGATTTTAGACAAATGAACAGATTTAATTTCCGGGGCTTTTTTAAAAATAAGAATTTGCTGGCCCAGGGTTTGAAAACTCTCAGCATTTCCGGAAAGTCCAGCTCTAAGCTCCTCAGAATTGAGACTAAGTTCTGTGAACTGAACCTGGGGATGGCAAAGTTTTTCTAAAAAGGAAAAGAAATTTAAAGGAACCTGATGTTCAGCAACAAGTACGGAAAAATCGTTTATTTTCTCCTGGCAGCTGAAGACCTCCTTTTCTAAAAGTTCCTGAGAAGGTTTTTTTTGAGAGATAACCGCCTCTAAATTTTGCAGGGTTTGAGAGGCTCTTTTTTGAAACAGACTTAAAAAAAATAGCGCTAAAACCGAAACTAAAAGTATAGTTATTGAAACATAGAAAAGAATACCCAGCCAAAGAGGAAGTTTAGCTACGCGCTTGGGAATTATTTCAACCATAACTTTTGCTTTGCAAAACAATCACCAAGATACAATAACCAAGAAACAAACAATAACCAATGTTTCAATAACCAATAATCAAACGGTTTGGAATTTTGGTCATTGGTTATTGGAATTTGTTTGTATCTTGTATCTTGGTCATTGGTTATTTTAGGTCTGTTATCTTGCTAATTTGCGAAGTTCAGCTGGATTTAAAGAATAGCTAAGGGCATTTTCTAAAATGATTTCTTTGGCCTTGACTAAATTAGATAAGGCTCTATTTAAAGAAATCATACCAGCTTCAGCTGAAGTCTCAATAACTAAAGGCAATTCATGAATTTTGTTTTCCCGGATTAGGTTTGACACCGCAGCTGACGAAAACATAATCTCGCAGGCCGGAATCAGCCCTCCTTTAATACTGGGGATAAGTCGCTGAGAGACAATGCCCAGCAAAGAGCCTGAGAGTTGAGCTCTAATCTGGTTTTGCTGCGAAGCCACGAAACTATCAACAATGCGATGAATGGTCTGGCTGGCCGAGTTAGTATGTAGGGTGGCAAAAACTAAATGGCCGGTCTCAGCAGCCGTAATGGCTGTTGACATTGTCTCTGGGTCTCTCATCTCGCCCACCATAATTACATCTGGATCCTGACGAAAAGTAGAACGTAGGGCCCTGGCAAAACTTAAAGTATCTTGATAAACCTCTCTTTGGTCAATAATGGCTCTGTCATCTTTGAAGATATATTCAATCGGGTCTTCAATGGTAATAATATGGTCACTTCTCGTACGGTTTACCTCATCAATTAAAGCAGCTAAGGTAGTGGATTTGCCATGGCCAGAAGGCCCGGTGATTAAAACAAATCCTTGGGTAGATCTGGTAAACTCGTGCAAAATCGGCGGCAGGTTTAATTCTTCTAAGGTGCGGATTGCGACTGGAATAAGCCGTAGAGAAACGCTGATATCTCCTCTTTGGAAAAAAACATTGACTCTAAATCTTGCCTTCCCTTCAAAATTATAGGAGAAATCAACCTCCTTTTTTTCAGAAAGTCTTACCCTCTGCAAATCGGTCATCAGGCCAAAAGCTAAACCCTGGGTATCTGCCGGACCCAATTGCGCGAACTTAACCAAGGGGACCAACCTGCCGGTTATCCTTAAAGTAGGGGAATTCTCAGTAGAAAGATGCAAATCAGAGGCCTGTTCTTTAATTGTCAGGTCTAATAGTTTTTTAACTTGTGTGGCGTAGTTCATCATTTTAACATCTTAACATATTAACATCTTAACATTTCTTAAAATTTCTTTTTGTTTAAATGTTTAAATGTTAATATGTTTAAATGATTTTTTGTATTTCCTTGACGACCTCTGAAGGGGTATAATGCGCCTTGATAAGATATTTTATGGCTCCCAGTTTTAATCCTTTTTCCACTTCTGATTTCTGGCCAAGGCTGGAAAGAATCACCACTTTTAGATCTTTGAATGGTGAAGGTTTGTTCTTAATTGTTCTTAAAACCTCCCAGCCATCAATGTGAGGCAAAACAATGTCCAAAAGCAAAAGGTCGGGTTTTTTCTCTTTGAGAAATCTTAAGCCCGTATCTCCATCCGTAGCTACCTCAACCTCAAAACCAGCCTCCTTTAATTTCGTAGTATAAATATCTATTAGTAATGGGTCATCCTCTATGAGCAATATTGACTTCATATTTTTTAGATACAGGCGACTGAGGCCACCTTATCATCAACATCTAAACGCATTATTTTTACCCCCTGGGTGGCTCGGCCCAAAATGGGAATCAAAGCAATCTTGACCCTAATAACCTGCCCCTTCTGGGAGATAACAATTAAATCTTCTTCTGTCCCTATAAGCACTCTAGAGGCAATCAGGTCTCCTGTTTTGGCAGTAAGTCGAGCTGCTTTAACTCCCATACCTCCCCTTTGCTGAACTTTAAATTGTCCGAGCTCTGTCCTCTTGCCATAGCCATTTTCCGTAATTACTGATAAATATTGTTTTTCTGTTTTTCTGTTTTTCTGTTTTTATCACCTCCATCCCAATAACTTCATCTACCTTCCTCAATCTAATGCCTCGGACTCCAGCAGCTTGTCTGCCCATTGGTCTTATCCCCTTCTCGGCAATACGAATGCCTTGTCCCTTCTTGGTAAACAAAATTATTTGGTCCTCTCCTCTGCTTTTTGAAACCTTTCTCAGCAGGTCTCCCTTTTTAAGGGTAATGGCCCGCAATCCAGTTCTGCGAACATTTTCAAAAGCTGCCAGGGGCGTTTTTTTAATTATACCATTTTTAGTCACAAGCACTAAATAGTTTATCCCCAGTTCAATATCCTTTTTAGATAGAGGGAAAAGCGATAAAACCTTCTCTTGAGAAGAAATCTCCAGAAAATTAGCCAGACCTCGTCCCTTGGCCACCCGGGGTAAACTGGGAATTTCATAGGCCTTGATGCTAAAAACTTTTCCTAAATCAGTAAAGAAAAACAAAGAATCATGGGTCTGGCAGGAGAGAAAATGCTCAACAATATCTTCTCCAAAGGTTTTCATGCCCAAAATGCCTTTGCCTCCCCGCTTTTGAATTTTATAAACTTGGGGGGCAATTCTTTTAATATAGCCCCCCTGGGTGAGGGTGATAATAGTTTCTTCCTGAGGAATTAAATCCTCTTCTGCTATCTCTCCAACGGCTCCAATAGAAACCTTGGTTCTTCTCCGGTCTTCAAAATTCTCCTTCAGTCCTAAGAGCTCTCTTTTGACAACCCCTTTTATTCTTGCCGGGCTTTTTAAGATAGCGGTAAGTTCTTTAATTTTAGTCAAGATTTCTTTAAGTTCTTGAGCAATTTTTTCTCGCTCTAAGCGAGCTAAGGCAGCCAGCTTCATCTCCAAAATGGCATTGGCCTGGATAGCGGTAAGCCTAAATTTCTTAATCAGATTCTTCTGGGCCTCTTCCCTGTCCTTAGAGACCTTAATGGTTTTTATGACCGCATCAATTTTAGATAAGGCCTTATGCAGCCCTTCTAAGATATGAGCTCTTTCTTTTGCTTTTCCTAAATCGTATTTTGTTCTTTTAAAGACTACCTCTATTCTATGTTTCAGAAAATAAGTCAAGAGTTCAGCCAAAGACAGGACCTTTGGCTGAATGCCATCCACCAAGGCCAGCATATTCAAATGGAAGGTCTTTTGCAGGTCAGTAAATTTATAGAGGCGGTTGAGAATTTTTTGGGGATAAACGGCTCTACCCAGGTCCAAAACTATTCTTAGGCCTTCTTTATCCGACTCATCTCGAATATCTTTTACTCCCTCAATCCTTTTCTGAGAAGCCAAATTGGCTATCTGTTCCAATAAAGAGGATTTACGGACCTGAAAGGGAATCTCAGTAATGATAATCTGCTGCTCACCTTTGTTCTTTCCTTCAACAATCTCAGCTTTACCTCTTATCACTATGGGCCCTTTCCCCTGAGAATAAGTGGAGATAATCTCTTTCCGGTTATAAACCAGACCTCCGGTGGGAAAATCTGGCCCCTTAATAAAACTAAAAAGGTCTTCGGTGGTGGCTTTGGAATGTGCTATTAAATAAACTGCCGCATCCACCACTTCAGAAAGATTGTGAGGAGGAATGTTTGTGGCCATACCCACGGCAATTCCCAAGGTGCCATTTAAAAGAAGTTGGGGCAAGGGCGAGGGTAGGACAGTCGGTTCCTTCCTTGTCCCATCATAGTTATCCACAAAATCCACCGTGTCTTTCCCAATATCTTTAAGCATTTCCTCGCTAATTTTGGAAAGCTTCGCCTCGGTGTACCTCATAGCAGCAAATTCACTTGGGTCGTCAACCGACCCCCAATTACCTTGACCATTAACTAAAGGATAGCGCAAAGAGAAATCTTGAGCCATCCTAGCCATAGCTGCATAAACTGCTTGGTCACCGTGGGGATGGAATTTTCCTAAAACCTCACCAACGACCGTGGCTGATTTTCTAAATTTAGCTGCGTGTCCCAATCCCATACCATGCATGGCATACAAAATCCGGCGGTGGACTGGCTTTAGACCATCTCTGACATCAGGCAAAGCGCGGGAAATAATCACTGACATGGCATAGTCAATGTATGAATCTTTCATCTCCTCCACAATCTCCCGCGGCTTAATATAGCCGATTTCATTCTTTGATTGTATATTTGGTTGTGATTGTCTCTTCTTGGGCATAAGCGATGTTTAAAATTCCTTTTTAAACATATTTAAACATATAACAATCCCATTCCCCAAACTTCCCAGTTTCTTCACGACCGTGAAGAAACTGGGAAGTTATGGTCTTAAGACAACTATTTCCATTTCTTCTGCCGGGAGGTCTTTCTTTTTAATCACTAATTTATCTTGCGGTTCAATGCTCTTTTGACCCATTGTTTTTAAAAATTTATCTAAGTTGCCCTTGTCATATATGGGGATAACTACTCTTGGTTCAATTTGGGAAATTATTTTTTGAGATAAATCACCCGCCGGAATCATCAGAATATCTACATTGCCAATCTTCTCCAACTGGTCATCCGTTAATTCTTTTTGTTCCAAAGCTGCCAGATGGCAAAGCCGTATTTCCTCTGCCTCAATAGTATAATAAGTCACCTCCCCGCCTGCAACGCTATGCCAGCCCGCATGACTTGCGTCAGCATGTCTGGCGGGCGTAGCATTGCGGGCAGGTCCTCTGTCAGCAGAGATGCCCTGAAAAAATACCCCTTTTGTCTCATATTCCCCGGGCCCATCAATTAAAAAAGGCCCTGCCTGCCCCCCACCACTTTTGCTCCAAAAGTAGGGCTGGGCAGAACTAATTAATAAAACATCCGCCTTTCTTGCCCTGAGAGGGTCAATGACAATGTTAACTTTCTCCCGTTTCGGGTTTTGAACCATAACCTGAAAACAAGATTGTCCGTGCCAGATAATGTGCATACTAAATTATCATACCATATACCAATTTTTGCTTCAACACCTTGTCATGTTAGAATTTTCGTTGTATACTAAAAACATGAAGATAAAAAAGATTTCTAAAAAAAATGCGCTTTTAATGCCCCCTAAAGAAGGTGAAATCATAGAGGGGAAGGTTATTAAGCTTAGTAAATCAGCTATCTTTTTAGATTTGGGCGCTAAGGGCACAGGAATAATTTATGGACAAGAGTTCTTAGAGGCAAAGGGACTCTTAAAAGATTTCAAAATCGGAGACAATGTTTGGGGTAAGGTGGTGGAACTTGATAATGAAGAAGGTTACATTGAACTTTCTGTGGCTCAGGCCCAGAAAGAATTAATCTGGCAAGAGCTTGAAATAAAAAGAGAGAAAGATGAAACTTTAAAAGTAAAAATTTTAGGAGCAAATAAGGGAGGGCTACTCTCAGAGGTTTCTGGCATCCCGGCGTTTCTGCCGGTCTCTCAGCTATCTGCCAAGTATTATCCTAAGGTAGAAGGCGGAGACAAGCTCAAAATCTTAAGAGAGCTGCAAAAGTTTATTGGCCAAGAGCTAAAAACAAAAATCATTGACCTTGACCCAAAGCAGAAAAAACTCATTTTATCTGAAAAAGTAAGGGGTGAGAAAGAAATAAAAGAAATTTTAAAGAACTACCAAGTAGGAGATGTGGTAGAAGGGAAAATTACAGGACTAGCAGATTTTGGAGCTTTTATGTCGTTTCCCTTCAAAGAAAAAGCTGAGCCCATTGAAGGACTTATCCACATCTCTGAACTCGATTGGCAGTTAATCAAAGATCCATCTGAGATAGTAAAAAAGGGGCAAACCATCAAAGCAAAGATTATTGAGATTTCTGATAATAGAGTCGCATTATCTTTAAAAGCCTTGAAAGCTTTAAAAAAATGAAAAAACAAATAAAAAATTTGATCAAAAATTTTATCTTTATTCTCCTGATTTTTCTGATTATCTCCGGCCTCTTTAGTTTGTTTTTCCAGCCCTTTGAAAAAGAAATAGAGCTCTCTTTAACCCAGGTTGTGGAAGAAATTAACCAGGGGAAGATTAAGAAAATCACTGTCTCTGGCAATGAACTTTTAATTTTAAGGCAGGATGGAGAAAAAGCTAAATCCTTCAAAGAAGTAGAAGCTGCCCTCTCTCAATCTTTGCTCAACTATGGAGTAGAAAAAGAGAAGTTAAAAGAAGTGGAGATTGAAACAAAAGAAAAGGGAGGAATTTGGGTTTGGTTAGGACCGATGGCAATCTTTTTGTTTCCCCTGCTTTTGTTTGTTCTCTTTTTCTTTTTTATCTTCAAGCAGGCAAGAAAGGGAGCTGGCCAGGCCTTTAGTTTCCTCAAAGCACCGGCCAAACTTTTTGGACAGGGCAAGCAGAAAGGCAAAAAAGTTACTTTCAAGGATGTGGCTGACTTAAAAGAAGCAAAACAGGAACTGCAAGAAGTAGTTGACTTCTTGAAAAACCCCAAAAAGTACTTAAAAATGGGGGCGAGAATCCCACGGGGCGTTTTGCTGGTAGGCCCACCGGGCACAGGAAAAACTTTATTGGCGCGCGCAATCGCCAATGAGAGCGGAGTCCCCTTCTTTTCCATCGCTGGCTCTGCTTTTGTAGAGTTATTTGTAGGAGTTGGTTCGAGCAGAGTACGAAATTTGTTTGAAACAGCAAAAAAGCAAGCGCCTTCGTTAATTTTTATTGATGAATTAGACGCCATTGGAAAAATAAGAATGCCTGGAATTGGCGGCGGCCATGAAGAAAGAGAACAAACCTTGAATCAAATTTTAGCTGAAATGGACGGCTTTGAAAAAGATACAAACGTAATCATTCTCTCTGCGACTAACAGACCTGAAATGTTGGACCCTGCTCTTTTAAGACCAGGGAGGTTTGACCGAACGATTGTCTTAGACCTGCCCGATGTTAGGGGAAGAGAAGCAATTTTAAAAATTCACTGTCGGGGTAAGCCATCGGCCCTGGATGTTAATTTAAAAGAGATTGCTGAACGCACGCCCGGTTTTTCCGGAGCCGACATAGCCAACCTGGTTAATGAGGCGGCTATCCTGGCTGCCACAAGAAATAAAACTCAGATATATCAGGGAGAACTTTTAGAATCAATTGAAAAGGTTTTACTCGGTCCGGAAAGAAAAAGCCATCTTTTATCAGGTAAAGAAAAAGAAATCTGTGCCTTTCACGAAGCAGGCCATGCTTTAATTTCAGCCAGTTTGCCCGAGGCAGAAGAGGTGAGAAAAGTTTCCATTGTGGCTCGGGGAATGGTTGCTGGCTATACCTTGGCATTGCCTAAAAGAGAAAAAAGGATTAAAACCAAATCAGAATTTTTAGCAGAACTTGTTATCTTATTGGGCGGCTATTGCTCTGAAAAATTGAGATTCAAGGAAATTTCTACTGGGGCCAGCAATGATTTAGAAAAGGCAAGTTTGCTGGCTCGGAGATTGGTAACCAAATATGGCATGTCAAAATTGGGTCCTATGTCCTTTGGCAAAAGGGAAACTCTGCCTTTTCTTAACTGGGAGCAGGAAACAGAAAGAAACTATTCAGAAAAAATCGCCTCAGCCATTGACAAAGAAACAGAAAGATTTATAAAAGAGGCGGAAACGAAAGCGACTAAACTTTTAAAGCAAAAGCGGAAAATCCTTGAAAGAATAGCCCAGATCCTCATTAAAAAAGAAACCATTGAGAAAGAGGAGTTTGAAAGATTAATAGGAGAAAAAGAAAGGCAACCGGCCAAAACTCAAGAGAAAGCCTTGCCAAAAAAACAAAAATCTCTCAAAGTAAAAATCAAAGGTATTTAACCTGCGCACGTAGCTCAGTGGTAGTAGCACAGATCTTATAAGTCTGGGGTCGTTGGTTCGAATCCAACCGTGCGCACATTTCAGAAGGATATAACTTGCAAGTAAAACGTAGGTGGCGGTGGTAAGATTTCAATAATTGTGATATAATAAGCTAATGGGCGCGTAGCTCAGTTGGTTAGAGCGCTTCAGTGACATTGAAGAGGTCAGGGGTCCGAGTCCTCTCGCGCCCACAATTTTGAAAACTCAAAAAGGTCGACATAACTAACTACTACAAATAAATTATGAATAAACAAAACCCCTCTATTTCTACAAGCCAAACATCATCTCTGATTAGCATAGGTGAACTATTAAGCAAGACCTGGCAGGTTTATAAAAGCAAGATTAAAGTTTTTCTGGGCATAATGCTTCTGCCTGTTCTTATTAATATAGTTTTTTTCCTCGTTGCCGCCGGCGCAGGACTGGCCGGTTTAGCTGGTAAACAGTTTTTAAAAATATCTTTAGGAGGCGCTCTGCCTTTTATGATTGTATTAGGCATTATTCTCTTTCTTGGTGTTATTATTATTGGACTCTGGGCCCAGATAGCTTTACTTTTTGCTATTAAAGAAAGAAAACAGCAAATAGGCATTAAAGCTTCATTCGCTAAGGGCTGGCATAAAATAATTTCTTTTCTATGGATAAGCATTTTGACTAGCCTTGTCACTATGGCTGGTTTTTTGCTCTTGGTTGTGCCAGGTATCATCTTTGCCGTCTGGTTTTCTTTAGCGCCTTATGTTTTGGTTTCCGAGGGTTTGAAAGGGAAAAAAGCCCTGTCCAGAAGCAGACAATTAGTAAAGGGAAATTGGGGCAAAGTTTTTTGGAGATTATTCATCATCACAGCCATTTCTCTTATTATTTCTATATCTCTTTCTTTCATCACTAATGTGGCTAATTTGATTATTCCGCTTTTCTTAACGCCTTTTGTCATTGTTTATACTTATCTCCTGTATGAAAACATAAAGCGGCTCAAGGAAGGAAGAATCGCTGTCTAAGCTTCCACCTTAAACAATAAAAAATACACGGGTCCGACCCGTGTATTTTTTATTTCAAGAATATATGTTTATACATTAGCGAATCAAGGTTCTTGAGCGAAGCGAAAGGTTCTTATTTCTTGTGGGCTTTGTTTTTGAACACTCTCTGGCATTTCTGACGGATAAAGCTGCTGGGAGTCCGATAAGCCAGCTTCCCCTTTTTAGCTCTTTTTGAAGAGTATTTTTTCACTTCAATTCAATAAAAAATTCCAAAAGTATGCTGCTATGTAGCAGCATACTTTTGGCCTAAATTATAGTTTAAAGAATTTAGTCGCCTTTGAGCTTTAAGTTTTTCGCTGATAGAAATTTTGCTTTTTTTAATGCCGCGCTCCATAATTTCTAA
>JAUWAW010000006.1 GCA_030601865.1 Candidatus Nealsoniibacteriota bacterium
AACAGAATATGGTTTCAATAGGGGATTATATAAAGTGGGCAATACAGATGTAATTGTGACCTCAGGGATTGGAATGATAGGCCTTCCTTTTAGGTTTTTGATTCCACCAGAGATTATTTTTTTGGAAATAAATTGAAGTAAGAATGGAGCTTAATCTTGACCAGTTAAACAAAAAGCAAAAACAGGCAGTTAGTTTTGACGACGGGCCTCTTTTGATTGTGGCTGGCGCCGGCACCGGGAAAACAACAGTTATAGCCCAACGTATTGTCTTTTTACTTTCAGAGACCAAGGCCAGCCCTGAAGAAATTTTGGCGGTAACTTATACCGACAAGGCAGCCGGAGAAATGGAAGAAAGGGTAGATTGGCTGTTAAAGATTGGTTATACAGATATTTGGATATCCACCTTTCATTCGTTTTGCGAAAGAGTGCTAAGGGAAGAGGGGATAGATATTGGGATTTCAACTGATTTTAAAATAGTTGACCAAACCAGTTCCTGGATACTGGCGAGAAGAAATTTCAATAAGTTTGATTTAAATTATTACAAGCCGCTTGGCAATCCTGCAAAGTTTTTACATGCCCTTTTAGCTCATTTTTCAAGGTGTAAAGATCAAGGTATTTACCCGGAAGATTATTTGGACTATGCAGAGACTTTAAAAACTAATTTAACAGATTTGCCCGAGGGAAGCGAGGAGGAAAGAATAAAAGAAATCGCTTCTGCCTATCATATTTATCAAAAATTATTGTTAGACAACAATATTCTTGATTTTGGGGATTTAATCAATTACTGCTTAAAACTTTTTCAAAAAAGGCCCCATATTTTAGAAAAATACAGAAAGCAATTTAAATATATTTTAGTAGATGAGTTTCAAGATGCCAACTGGGCCCAATATGAATTGGTAAAGATGCTGGCATTTCCTAAAAATAATTTAACCGTATGTGGAGACCATTTACAGGCCATTTATCGGTTTAGAGGCGCATCTTTTGCCAATATCATACGATTTAAAAAAGATTTTCCTAAACTCAAAGAAGTTTCTTTAATAAAAAATTATCGCTCAACACAGAATATTTTAGACCTATCTTTTTTGTTTATAAAGGATAATAATCCGGGCGCTTCTGAATACTTTCCAGAAAATGATTTAAAATTGTTTTCTCAAAATAAAGAAAAGGGTCTTATTGAGCATTTGCATTTTAGAACCTTGAGTGATGAAACTCAAGGGGTTGCCAATAAAATAATTGAGCTCTTGAAAACTGACAAATCTTCTACCTTCTCTGATTTTGTCGTTTTAGTTAGGGCTAACGACTCGGCCAACGCCTTTTGCAGAACCTTTGAAAGGGCCAACATTCCTTATCAGTTTTTAGCGTCCCGAGGGCTGTATTCAAAGCCCATTGTTCTTGATATTATTTCTTACTTTAAATTATTAGATAATTATCGTGAAAGCATCGCCCTCCATAGGGTTTTAAACCTGCCTTTCTTAAAGATTAACAATGAAAGCATTATGAAGATTAATTATGACGCCAGAAGGAAAGGCAAATCAGTTTTTGAAGTTTTAAAAGAACTTCCCTTGGTTTATGGCATTGACCAAGAATCTGCTAAAAGCATTACTTTTCTTTTGGGCTTGATTGAAAGGCATTCTGCTTTGTCAAAAAGCAAAAATGTTTCTGAGATTCTGCTTGGCTTTATGAGGGATTCCGGCTATTTAAAATTTCTTTTAGACAAAGAAGATCGCGATGCTTTATCTAATTTAACGCAGTTCCATAGGAAGATTAAAGAATTTGAAGAGGGCTCTTTAGACCCTTTGCTAAAAAGTTTCATGGAACAGCTCAACTTAGAATTGGAGTCCGGCGAGCAAGGTAAATTGGAATTTGATTTGGAACAAGGCCCTGACCTTGTAAGAGTGATGACAATTCATGGTTCAAAGGGCCTGGAATTCAAGTATGTTTTTATAGTAAATGCGGTAGACAGAAGATTTCCAACAACAAAAAGAAAAGAAGCCATTGAAATTCCCGTTGAATTAATTAAAGAAGAAGCGCCAAAACGGGATGTTCACATTGAAGAGGAAAGACGGCTTTGTTATGTTGCAATGACCAGGGCCAAAAAAGGATTGTTCTTTACTTCGGCTTCTGATTATGGCGGCCAAAGAAAAAAAAGGCCTTCGCGGTTTTTGAAAGAAATGGGGTTTAAAGAACAAGACGAAAACGTTTCAAAAGGAAAAAGAATAGACGCAAAAGAAAAGAAGGCATTAAGCTTCATCCTGCCCTCCCATTTTTCTTTTTCGCAAATCGCAACTTTTTCCAGGTGCCCTTTACAGTATAAATACGCTTACCTTTTTAAGGTGCCGGTTGAGGGAAAGGCGGTTTTTTCTTTTGGCCAGACCATGCATGCAACCCTTTATGAATTTGTTAAAAGGGCCAAAAGTCCGAAAACAAAGCAAAAAGATTTATTCGGTCAGGAAAAAGAGAAAAAAGGAATTTCTCTTGAGGAGTTAAATGAAATTTTTGAAAAAAAATGGATTGATGAATGGTATGAGGATAAAAACCAGCAAAAAGAGTATCATAAGTTAGGAAAAAACATTATCAAAAGCTTTTATGAAGATTTTCAAGAAGAATCGCCTGATATTTTAAAAATTAAAGGGGAATTAGCCCTGGAATTGCCTTTTAGATTAAAAATAGGGGACTATACTATTTTAGGGAGAATTGATAGAATAGACAAAGTGGAGGGAGGAGTGAGGATAATTGACTACAAAACAGGCAAAGCAAAGGAAAAACTCTATCCTGGCGACAAACAGCAGCTTTTAATATATCAAATAGCCCTTGAAGAGGTTTTTAAGCTAAACCCCGTTGAATTGAGCTATCATTATTTAGAGAAAGGCAAAAAGGTTTCTTTTTTGGGCTCTGGACAAGAAAAGGAAAAACAAAAGCAAGAGGTTTTAGAAAAGATTGACGAGATAAAGAAAAGTGATTTTAACGCCATGCCGGGGTTTCACTGCCAGTTTTGCGACTTTAAGGGTATTTGTGATTATGCTTAGATATGTAATCTTGTAATTATAATCTTGAATTATGCAAAATTGTAAAATTGGTTTTGACAACAACAAGTTTTTGAGAGAGCAGGCAGAACATATTTTTGAAAGAGTAGAGAAATTCGGAGGAAAGCTTTATCTGGAAATTGGAGGCAAAATAATGCACGATTATCATGCTTCAAGAGTTCTGCCCGGTTTTGACCCGGATGTTAAGATGCGCCTTTTGCAAGAGTTGAAAGATAAAGCCGACATTATTTTGTGCTTGCATGCCAACGATATCAAGGGTCGCACCATAAGGGGCGACTTCGGCATTACTTCCGACCTTTACCTTTTAAAAATGATTGACGATTTAAGGAGCTGGGACATTGATGTTTCTGCAGTTGTCATAACCCGTTTTCAGCAACAAGAAGCGGCTGAGATATTTAAGAACAAACTGGAAAGGCGGGGCATTAAAGTTTACACGCATAAAATAATGGAGGGCTATCCGAATTTGGTTGATAAGATTGTAAGCGACAAGGGCTTTGGTCTGAACCTTTATATTGAAACCCAAAAGCCGCTGGTTATTGTGGCAGCGCCTGCCCCGGACAGCGGAAAACTGGCGACCTGCCTTTCACAGATTTACCACGATTACAAAAAAGGGATTAAATCGGGCTATGCAAAGTTTGAGACATTTCCAGTGTGGAACCTGCCTTTGAAGCACCCTGTAAATATGGCTTACGAGGCATCAACCGCTGACATAGGCGATGTGAATCTTATTGACCCTTTCCATCTTGAAGCATACGGCAAAACAGCTGTTAATTACAACCGTGACGTTGAAATTTTTCCGGTTATTAAAAAGATTTTGCAAAAAATCAGCGCTGGCAGAGAGGTTTACAATTCGCCAACTGATATGGGCGTGAACCGCGTGGGTTTTGCTGTTATAAACGACAACATTATTAAAGAAACATCAAGACAGGAAATAATCAGGCGGTTTTTCCGCTACTCCTGCGAATACGTAAAGGGTATAGGCGAAAAGGAAACGGTTGACAGGGTAAAACTTTTAATGGAGGAATTAAACATAATTCCTGAAAACAGGGCAGTGGTAAAACCAGCCCGAGCTGCGGCTGAAGAAGCAAAAATAAAAAAGAAAGGGCACAAAGGCGTTTTTTCAGGAGCTGCCATACAACTTGAAAACGGCAGGATAATAACTGGTAAAAACTCTGCTTTAATGCACGCCAGCGTGAGTTTGTTTCTTAATACAATTAAAACCTTGGCTGACATTCCTGACAAAATTCATCTTTTGTCGCCTCAAATTATTAATTCAATCAGTAAGTTCAAAGGCAGTGTTTCCGGTGTTAAAAACTTAACCCAGTTAAATAATTTCGCCAAAGGCGAAATTGCTGTGGAACAGCATTTAACCGGGTTAAGTTTAAACCTTGAAGAGGCCTTAATCGCTTTGAGCATAACTGCTTCTACCAGTTCTGCTGTTGAAGTGGCTATGAGCAAAATAAAACAGTTAAAGGGCTGTGAAGTGCATTTAACCCATATTCCAAAGCCCGGCGATGAAAACAGCTGGCGAAAACTACAAGTCAATTTGACAAGCGACCCTCAGTTTTCTTCAAAAGTTCTGTATGTCCGGCAGGATTCGAACTAGCATCAATTTAGCGGAGCCAATTTGAACCATATTCAAGACGCGAGGAGTGAAGTGTGTTATCTACACACGAGCGACGAGCAACGTAGAAGATGGTTCAAATTGGCCCGCCCCAAGGGAAGCAGGAAAATAGGCCAATTTCTTCGTTACTCCTCCTCGAAGTGTGTATCCACACTCCTTCGTCGTCGTGCCTTGAACTTGACCTAATTCAAGATTATGTGATTATTCCTTAACGAATCAAGGTTCTCGAGCGAAGCGAGAGGTTCTTATTTTCCTGCTTCTAAAGCTGATGATAGTTCGAATCCTGTCGGACTTAAGACATAATTTTTGAGAATATGTTAAGAAGTAATCTAAAACAAAAAAGAAATCCTTTACTGATTGCGATAATTGCAACAATTTCGTTTTTTATTGCTTTTTCGCTGGTAAAAAATACTTTCGGCGCGGACAATTTGACGTAATAGAATCATTATTTGGCGCTTTAGTGTTTTTTGTTGTCTATTTCTTATTGCAGAGTTATTTAAATAAGAGAGCAGAAAGAAAAAAGCAAAAAAACGAAGCACAAACCTATAACCATAAATAAAAAAATCAAAATTCCGATTCTCATTTTAGCAATATTTTTAGTAATATTTTTTGTTCTTTTAACATTTTACTTTTACAAACTTTCATATTGGAAAACAGAAAATATTTCTTTTTGCGCTGAAAATTGCGGCTTTGATGGAAATCCTTATTTTTGGCTGGAAAATTATAATTCAGAAAATTCGCTTTGTCATAAGACCGTTCCTCCTTATGGATATAAAAGAGTGCGTTTAGAGAAAAATTCTTTTGAGGAGTGGCTTCGATATCTTCCTTTAAAACAGGGAAATCCGGCAATTGTTTTGCATAATGGTAAAATGGCTTATCAATTGCCCCATATCGGGATAGTAGATATTGATATTGGAGAAAAAAATCTTCAGCAATGCGCTGATGCTATAATTCGACTTCGCGCAGAATATTTATTTACTAAAAAAGAATACGAACAAATTCATTTTAATTTTGTTAGTGGTTTTGCCGCTTCTTATTTGAAATGGAGAGATGGCTTTCGGCCATTGGTAATTAGTGATTTTGTAAAAGAAGCAAAAACTGCTGTTTTTGACGATTCTTGGAAAGGTTTTCGCGAATACTTAAATATGGTTTTTAATTATGCCAATACTTTTTCTTTAGAACAAGAATTAATTCCGGTAGAAAATCTTAATGATGTCAAAGTAGGAGATGTTTTTATTTCTGGAGGATTCCCAGGACACGCTGAAATTATTGTTGATATGGCTGAGAATCAGGAAGGTAATAAAGTGTTTCTTCTTGCCCAAAGCAATAGGCCCGCCCAAGACATTCATATTTCCAAGAATTTAGATAATTTTCAGTTAGGCGCTTGGTATTGTATGGATTTTGGCGAGGTCTTGGATACCCCTGGTTGGGCGTTTAAGAAAACCGAAATTAGAAGATTTAGATAATAAAATGAGAATCACTTATAAAATTTTAATAATTTGTGTTTGTGGTATTTTAATGTTTATTGCTGGATTTTTTGTAGCCAATCAAATGTGCCCGGCGTCCATTACTGATACACCCCTTTAGAAGAATTTCTCAAAGATCTTAATTTTGTCTACTCTTGGTATGACATTTCTACTTTGCTTTGACAGGGGATAACTAAGAGATTGTTAGTAGGACAAACGGTAGGACATCCAAAAGAAAAAGGCGGTGTTTAAAACATTTACACCACCTTGGTTGGAGAAGGCGCAGGGAACTGGGCTGGGCTTCCCCAGGCTCAAAGAACTATGTATGTTGACATCCGATGTCAACAGGATTAACTAACTATTTCAAGCCAAAGTGAACTCGCGCTTTTCTTTCTGACTCGTTGATTAATGCTCTGACAACTTTAAAGTTGTCATGGCTATGTGCACGCTCAAAGATACTGGGCACAAAAAATAGTTCACGCTCAGTGATATACTCTGGAAACATTCTTTCTATGTTTCTCATGTATATACTCCCCATGCCAAGACGTTCATGCTTGAGAACACGATAGCTGTCTGGTGTTTTTTCAATTGTAAGCACAACTGGTGTGCTTTTGCCTGATTCTTCTTTTAATTTACCGTCTTCTACAAGATATTCACCACATGTTGCCCATAGATACTCAGTAACTATTTCCCCAACCTGCTCGCTACCCATTACTGTATGAGCGCAAAACACCTGTCCGCCAAAATTTGCTGTCTGCATATATTCTGCCATGTAGTCGTTCTTAATCTTACAACGAATATCTAAGCTATCAAGACATATTGAACCATCAAACTTCTGCATCACTTCAATATACCTCTTCCGTAAACTAATCGTAACCAGACTCGCTGTAACTAATACTCCTATTATAATCAATAAAGTCAATTTCTTGGATTTTTTCATGGCAGTTTTTATGCTAGTTATAGTATACACAAATATTATAGTGTACACAAACATTAGAAAAAGGAAAGGGCAGATTATGACTATGGTCTGCCCTAACCTATTGGAAACGACGGAGGGCTGCCCTTCGTCGTTTTTTAAATCCATAAAAGGTCATTTTTGCTTTGACAGGAGATAACTAAGAGGTTGTTAGTAGGACAAACGGTGGGACATCCAAAAGAAAAAGGCGGTGTTTAAAACATTTGCACCGCCTTAGTTGAAAAGAGCGCAGGGAACCGGGCTGGGCTTCCCCACACTCAAAGAACTATGTGTGTTGACATCCGATGTCAACAGGATTGAAAAGACTAATTTCATTCAGGATGTTCTTTCATATACTCATCTATGTCCAATATGGCCTCATCTTCAGGTACGGGATTTCTAGCCTCTCCTATTACTAGATAAAACTTACCATCAACAAATCCATCAGTCTCAATTATTTCATCAAAAGGAAGTTCTGTTCCTTTTGGGGTAATCATCTTACCAGTAATGTGTGCATTAACTCTAGCTGGTAAGAACTCTGGATATGCTTTTTTGTAAGTGACAGTGATATCCTTGAATTCATTACCACCTAATTCATCTATCTTGGCTCTAATCTCGTTGTCTGCTTTGAAGAGAGGATGTACAATACGACTAATCTTTTTAGCATTTCGTTGAGTTAAGCCTTCAAGATAGGTTGCTACGACCTCTTCTTTTGATGCTTTGCCATGTGTTATCCAGGACCATTTTCCTTGTTCTTTTGTGTACAAACAGAGCCCTCCGATAAGAGATACAAAAATGATAATTAGAATAATAATTTTTTTAGACATAATCATAAGCTCCATTGGCAAGCTACCTAAAATAGTTGGTGACCAAGAACCTTTCTTGGCCAACCATTATATTAGATAGTATACACAAACATTAGAAAAAGGAAAGGGCAGATTATGACTATGGTCTGCCGTATATGAAGATTGAGGTTCCTCAATTCAATTAAGTTTTATCCTTGTTGTTTAACGTGGTGAGTCACACGAAGGTGTTTAATCCTTCGGATTAAACACAATTAAACACAAGTTAGTAGGACAAACGGTAGGACATCCAAAAGAAAAAGGCGGTGCTTAAAACATTTACACCACCTTGGTTGGAAAGGGCGCAGGGAACTGGGCTGGGCTTCCCCACGCTCAAAGAACTATGTATGTTGACATCCGATGCCAACAGGATTATAGTGTTGGCACCCATATATCTTCTATGGATAAATCCTCTTGTAGGCAAAAGGCTAATTTCACTCAGGATGTTCTTTCATATTCTGCTCTATATCCAATGTGGATGTGGGAGCATCTTCACATATGACTGCATCTTCAGGCATGGGATATCTAGCCTCTCCCATGACCAGATAAAACTTACCGTCACCCCCCCATATTGCAATCTCAAGCACTTCATCAAAAGGAAGTTCTGTTCCCTTTGGGGTAATCATCTTGCCAGTAATGTGTGCCTTAAGTGGAAATGGGGTAAACTCTGGCTCTGGTTTTTCGTAGGTAACATTAATGTTCTTGAATTCATTACCACCTAATTCATCTATCTTGACTCTAATCTCTTTGTCTGCCTTGAGATTAGGATGCACTATGCGACTAATCTTTGTAGTATTTCGTTGAGTTAAGCCCTCAAGATAGGTTGCTACGACTTCTTCTTTTGATGCTTCGCCACTAGGAAAAAGTGTCTTTCCCAATATGGATACTGTTGTCCAGAACCATTTTCCTTGTTCTTTTGTGAACAAATAAAGCCCTCCGACAAGAGATACAAAAATAACAATCAGAATAATAACTTTTTTAGACATAATCATAAGCTCCTTGTAAGCTAACCAAAATAGCTGGTTGGCCAAGAATTTTTCTTTCTTGGCCAACCATTATGTTAGAAGGTTCTCCTTCCTAGTTAGACATACGCCAGAGATAATAGATAGCTCCGGGATATCTACTGCGGAATGCGCTTAGAGCTTCTCTTCTTGTGTTGGGTGTTTGATAGGAAATATAAATCTTCCCACGCGCATCAATGTCAGTGACAATCAAGGAGTGGTCGATTTTTGCCTTTTTTCTTTGAATTACATCCCCTTCTTTTAGCTGGCTCCAAGATGTAGCGGGAGTACCCCTTCCGCTAAAATATGTAAACCAGTAGAAGTTTCTCGCTCCTCCCCAGGTATAGCTTTGTTGATGCCATTTAAAGCCCCACCATGTCCTTATTGTATGCCACCACGCTTTGTTAGACCAGTACCAGCCATACTTCATGTTCCAGCCGCCTGCAATCATACATTGAGAGATAAAATTGGTGCAGTTCAAGCCCAGATCAGGATAATTATCAAAGTCAGGGTTCTCTGCATGAGCCAAGGCATACCGCACCGCAGCATTTGCGTTATAGTAAGTAGCAGCAAACGCTGGAGCGAGAAGAGAAGTAACTTCCTCAGAATCAGATTCTGGTCCATCTGACAAACAGGGCATACTCCTGGGAATTGGGGGATCACCATGAGGATCATTGACTGTCTCAGAGGTTAGAAAAGGAAGGCATTCAACAACAATCCAGTCATTACCATCTTTAGCTAAACTAAGTCGGTAATTAAATGTGTAAGATGTAGTTGTTGGTCCCTCGTCTTTGATAACGAGATCAATAATCCCTGATTCAACTGCTTTGGCTATTACACCGTCTGCGGTTTGTTCTTGGCGAACGACTTTGAAGCTCTTGTCATGAGTTTCACCATAGATTATACCATACTGAGAGAATATTTCCTTTTTCTCAAGCATCGCTTTCTCGGTTTCGGGCAGAATCTCTGCCTTGGCATAATCTAATACTATGGTTTCTATAGTTGAATCTGACAACGACGCTTCAACTGTTGGCAGTGAGCCGTCTTCATCTCCACATCCGATGAACAATAAACCAAGGCCAAATGTTAGGGTTAAGGCCAAAACTGCGGCAAACAATTTCTTCAACATTTGCGTTTCTCCTTCCCTTTTTTGGGAATTTTTCCTTTTCGAAAATTTTGGTGTTTCAGTTTAGAATCATTCGAACAAGTTTAGGGTTAAGGCCTTGCCAGACGAGCCGGCGCTAAGGTAAAAGAATCTTACCTGCCAACAGGACGTTGTTTTAGAGCTTTTAATCACCCCCTACAGTTGCGGAAAGCAGGATTCAAAAAAAACAACTTTTTCTCTCAAAACTTTCCTTATTTAATAATTTTTGAAAGAGCAATTATCCGAAATGGACAGGGTATTATTTGAGAATAACACCTTTTGGCTCATTGTTTTTCAGATAGGATACAATGGGCTAAAAGCTATTATCCTGATTGCTACCGGTATCGCTCAATTTACACCAAGCAAGAATGCTTGTCAAGTTCTTTTTTACAGTGTTTGTTTTCAATCCTGAAGGCTGGTTCAGGATTTCTGAATCTCTGTAAAATCTCACATACTAATCATGCTCAAAATTCAATAAGTCCAAAAATCTTTTTAAATGGTTTGTTTTCTATTTTTCTTACTTGCATTCCATAACTTTCCAAAAACTTCTGAATTTCATCTATGGTAATATAACGTCTATCATAAGGCACATCAATAGTGTTCGTTTTATCATGGCCCAATATATCGAAAGAACCATTTGGTAATTTGCCCTTGCAAAGAATTACTTCATCGCAAAAGTAGTAAACGCTATGATGATAGTTATCCCAAATTTTATCATCTTGCATATTAAGCACCTCAAACTTAACCTGATAACTGTTTTTAGAAATAAAAAGTTTTCTGTAAATCTTCTGTAGGATTTGTTTTATTGTCATATTCTTTACGCTCCTATAATTTTAGTATAAACCTGCTTTTTTCTTTTGTAAAGAACGACTAATGTGCTATGTGTCACTAACCAAAACATAGCAAAATCAAAAACCCTTGTCAAACCCCTTGTACTGGTCCATATGATATTTACCACTTAGAGGGTTTGAATTGGAAACGGCGGAGGGTTGCCCTTCGGCCCTTTTTATTAATAGTTAGAAAACAAACTTAAAAACAAAATCTGGTTTAAAAGTAACTACTCACCCAATTGAAGTTTCAGCTTGGAAATAAAGTTTAAAACCCGATGTTAAACCCGACTATGTGTGGCATTACCACATGGGGTTGACACGGTTACGCTCTTGATGTATATTTAAAATGCTAACCCCATCAAATACGGTAAAGCCATACTTGACAGGGTTAAAGCTCTCTGAAGTTCGCAATACGGGAACAGTTTCTTTAGGGAAGTTGTTCCCGTATTGTGAGAAAGTAAGGAGTTGGTCGAAAAATTAAATAAGTTAACCCAGTTAAATGCTGTGAAGCAGCAATTTCGCCTCTGGCGAAATTATTTAACTGGGTAAAGCACAAAAATGAACAAGAAACTTTACATAGGAGGTCTTTCTTATGACACCACCGAGAACGCTCTCCAAGATTTGTTCTCACAGGCGGGTACCGTAGAATCGGCAGTGATTATTACCGACAGAGTTTCAGGCCGATCAAAAGGATTCGGCTTTGTAGAGATGGCCACAGAAAAGGAAGCTGAAAAAGCAATAGAGATGTTTAATGGAAAAGAACTTGACGGCAGGACTATTACCGTAAACGAAGCCAGGCCAATGGAGAAGAGGTCTTTTAGCCCCCAGGGGCGGTTTTAAGCGAATGTAAAAGAAAGAACTCAACCCTTCACCCAACTTTGTTGGGTGAAGGGTTTTACTTGCAATTTTTAAGAAATAGGATTAATCTAAGAGTATGAAAAAAGTTATCATCATTCCTCTTTTACTAGTCCTTGTTTTAGGAATTTATTTTGGCTACAACGTCTTAACTAAAAAAGACAAGGCAACTCGTTACCTGACAGCGGCAGTTGCCAAGGGAACACTCATTGTTTCGGTTTCTGGTTCGGGCCAGGTAACTGTTTTGGATGAAGTTGACATTAAACCAAAAGTTTCAGGAGAGCTCATAGCACTTTATATCAATAAAGACGAGGAGGTAAAAGCGGGTCAGCTTCTGGCGAAATTAGATACTAAAAATGCTCAACAGGCAATTCGTGATGCCGAAATTGTTTTGGATAACGTCAAAGCAAACTTAGAAGAACTTCTTTCCCAACCGGATGCCAAATCCCTGCTTCAGGCCGAGAATGCCCTGAAGCAGGCAGAGCGCGATTTGGATAAGGCAAAAGAAAACTATGAAGACATTGAGATAGACGCCGAACGCTCTTTAGCTAATGCCTATGAAGATGGTTACAGCGCTGTTTCCACCACTTTTTTTAAGTTATCCGACTATATAAAAAATCTGCAAGATGTCTTGGGGACAGAGCAAGACACAGAAAAGTATATTGATAATTATAAACTAATATTGGGCTCTGACTCTTCTTTTATTCAAAGATTTATTGATGATTATGACCAAGCCGAGGGTCTTTTTATCGAAAACTCTGCCTTTTTTAGAACGGTTTATAGAGAGGATGACCGTGATATTATTTACCAGCTCATAGGCGATACCTTTGAGACCACCAAGGCAATTTCGCGGACACTGGAAAGCGCTCGCCATATGTTTGATGCCATTGTAGTGGTGAGTTATGAGCATTTTACTGTGTCTTCCCATATTGATAAGATGCGCCCTAAAATTGCCAGCGACATTTCTTCTGTTAATTCTAATATAACTTCTCTTGAGCGAATTAAGGATACTATTGATGATACCAATAAAAACACCCCCGAAAAAATTGAAGATGCTGAATGGGCTTTGCAATCTGCTCAGGAAAAATTTGATGAGAAAAAACTGGCCCTTGAGGAACTAATCGCCGGCGCTGATTCCCAAGATATTAAGTCGCAGCAAAATACTGTTTTGCAAAAAGAGGATACGCTTTTAGATGCCAAAGAGAAGTTAGCTAACTGTTCTATTCGCGCTCCCTTTAATGGCGTCATCGCTGAGTTGAATGACAAGGTTAAAAAAGGAGATTCAGTCACCACCAACACGGTTCTGGCAACTCTTATTACTAAACAAAAAATAGCTGAGATGACGCTCAATGAAATTGATGCAGCCAATGTAAAAGTTGGCCAGAAAGCAACTTTAGCTTTTGATGCTCTGCCGGAGCTGACTCTTTCTGGAAAAATTATGGAAGTTGATGTAATGGGGGTAGTAACGCAGGGAGTGGTAAGTTATGGAGTTAAGATTGCTTGGGATACTGAAGAGGAACAAATTAAGCCCGGAATGAGTGTTACCGCAGATATTATTACTGATGCCAAAGAGGATGTTTTAGTTTTACCCAATAGCGCCATTAAATCAAAGAGAGATTTTTACTATGTTGAATTAATAAAAGCGCCGGAGAAAATGAGCCAGCACTTATTAGCCAATATTTCAGGAACAATTCTGCCAGAACCGCCCAAACCGCAGCCAGTAGAAATTGGGCTTTCTAATGACCTTTCTACTGAAATTATCAGCGGCCTCAAAGAAGGCGATCTAGTGGTGGCTCAAACTATTAGCTCAAAGTCTACCCCAAAAACCGGAAGTGGGACTCAAATGCAGGGAATGATGAAAATGATGCGTTAAAAATACTTGTAAAGAGTTTGTCAAACTATGATTGAAGCTAAGAATATTAGCAAAATTTATAAATCAGGCAACATGGAAACCAAAGCCCTAAAGGGCATTTCTTTTTCTATTAAAGAAGGCGAATTCGTGGCTATTATGGGGCCTTCGGGTTCGGGCAAGTCAACCTTAATGCATATTTTGGGTTGTTTGGATACACCAACCAGCGGCAAATATTTTTTTGAAGGAAAAGACGTTTCTCAGCTTTCTGATGATGAATTAGCCGATATTCGTAAAAACAGAATTGGGTTTGTATTTCAATCGTTTAACCTTTTGCCTAGAGCAACTGTGCTCCGTAATGTTGTTCTACCTCTTGTCTATGCTGGTGTCTCCAGAGATAAACGTGAAAAACAAGCAAAAACCGCGCTTCAAAATGTAGGACTTGGAGAATCTCATTTTTTTCACCTCTCTAATCAACTTTCGGGCGGCCAGATGCAAAGGGTTGCTATTGCCAGAGCTTTAGTTAACAATCCTTCATTGATTCTGGCTGATGAACCAACAGGAAACCTGGACACAAAAACAGGTGAAGTCGTTTTAGACACATTTCACAAACTCAATTCAGAGCAGAAACGCACTGTTATACTTATTACCCATGAACTATATGTCGCTAAACACGCTCAACGGATTATTCGTATTCGGGATGGCGAGATTTTATGAAGATGCGAGATTTATTACAAGAAACATATTCGGCAATATCTATGAACAAAGCCAGGTCCGGGCTGACTATTTTAGGTATTGTTATTGGAATTGGCTCGGTTATTGCTATGATTTCAATTGGGCAGGGAGCAGCTGGGTCAATTGAATCAAGGATTCAATCAATGGGGTCAAATTTAATTACAGTTATGCCCGGATTCCAAAAAAGTTTTTCCCAGGTTAAAGCTGGTATGGGCAGCGCTCAAACCCTGACTATTGAAGATGCTGAAGCCATAGTCCAAGGAATTCCCAATGTGCAGGCCGTAGCACCAGAGCTTTCTCGAAGATATCAGGTTGTAGCAAGAGGTCAAAATACTAATACTCAAATAATAGGAACAGTTTCTGCTTATCCATTAGTGAAAAATGTTGAAATTGGCTTGGGCTCTTTTATTTCTGACCAAAATGTCCGCAGTATGTCAAAAGTAGCAGTTTTGGGGCCGACTACCCGAGACGATCTTTTTGGCGAAAATACTAATCCTTTAGGCCAAACAGTAAGGATTAATGGTATAAATTTTAAAGTGATTGGCGTAACCCAATCTAAGGGCGGCACTGGTTTTGGCAGTCAAGACGATATTATTTTTATTCCTTTAACAACAGCTCAGAAATTTTTGGCTGGAGCTGATTATGTTTCAACGATTAGTATTCAAGCTGAAAACGCTCAAACAATGGCTTCAGTCCAGTCAGGTATCACCAATCTTCTTTTGCGGCTGCATAATATTGCAGAGCCCGAGCTGGCTGATTTTAATGTCTTAAGTCAGCAAGATATTCTTACGGCTGCTTCTTCAATAACCAATACAATGACCATTTTGTTGGCGGCAATTGCTGGAATTTCTCTGATTGTCGGCGGCATTGGCATTATGAATATGATGATGACAACGGTAACCGAGAGAACCCGAGAAATCGGCCTTCGCAAAGCTATTGGGGCTAAAAGATTAGATATTAGTTTACAATTTTTAACCGAGGCCGTAATGCTTACTTTTCTTGGCGGAGCTGTGGGAATAATTTTAGGGAGCGGCTTGGCTTACGGGATATCATTTTTTACCGCCCTGCCTACCAAAATTTCTTTATTCTCAATTATTTTAGCTTTTACCGTCTCCGCCGGTATTGGGATTGCCTTTGGCTATTGGCCCGCCCAAAAAGCAGCCAAACTCAATCCCATTGAGGCCTTGCGCTATGAGTGAAAAACTCGCCTTTTAAGCGATTTTCTGGTAGAATAAAATAAAGGTCGTTAAAACTGAGATAAGATTATGAAGCCACTAAATATTTTAGGATTAACAATTTTTTCTGCAGGAGTTTTAGGTTTACTTGGTTTCAGCTTGTATAAATTCTTTGAGGATGTAGAAATTCACCCAATAATAAAATGGGGGATAGTGGCCATAATTTTAGGGGTGCTTATTATTTTAATCTCTCTCATTTCAGAGAGGTTAAAAGAAAAAAATTTATGATACTAATCACGACTAATCAAATCCCCGGTAGAGAAGTAAAACAGATACTCGGCCTGGTAAAAGGCAATACTATTCGGGCCAAGCACATTGGCAAAGATATTTTGGCCGGTTTAAGAAATATTATCGGCGGAGAAGTTAAAGAATATACCGAGGCGCTGAACGAAGCCAGGGAGCAGGCCTTCAGCAGAATGATAAAGTCAGCCGAGGAATTGGGAGCTGATGCTGTTATTGGCATCCGTTTTACCACTTCTCAAGTAATGGCTGGAGCTGCTGAATTGTTGGTCTACGGCACGGCAGTAAAATTGGCATCCTATAACGGATAAAAAAAGTAATATGTCTAAAACATTAATTACCATCATTATTATAATTCTTGCCGCGGGCTTAGGTTATTGGGTTTATCAATCAACGTTAACACCCGAAGAAGAGCCCAACGGAGAAGAAACTGAAGAAATAGTTTGCGCCGGAGATGGAGAAGTATTCTCAACTGTGCAAGATGAATACCCGGACCAATGTTGTGAAGGATTAAAAGAATGGACGCCAATTCCGGATACGCGCTTTTCAATCGCCGATATATGTTATCAAATCGGACAGCCGTCTGAATCTGGCATGGGACTTTGTATAGAGTGCGGGAACGGGATTTGTGAAAACCATATGGCCTATAATGAAAATCCATGCAATTGCCCGGAAGATTGCGCGGGAAAGAACAAGTCACATTTTTCCAGCATTGAAGAATTTTGCCAGAGCAATGATTGGAAAATGTCTATTTCCGACGCATGTCAAAATCAAGAAACCATCATAGGTTCCCCGATATGCGAGTTGTGCAGTTTTTGAATAGGAAAATAGGGGTCAGTTCTATTTTCCGACCCCTATTTTCTTCTGCAGAATAGAGAAAAAAAGAGAGGGCATGGTTTATGGAGAAACCATGCCCTTTTTAGATAGATTATGGCCAGCCAGCCAGCTAAAACGCCATCACTACTTTCCCGATAATCCGCCTTTGAAACTCTTGAGCATTGGGGTTACCAACGATAACGAAGAACTCCGCGCCCCAGAAACCACTACGATGGAGGGCAAAATAGATATTTTTGCCCTGCTCATTCCAAACTAATCTGCTGCCGAGGCCAAACGTTTTTGTCAGCTCGTAATTCAAGTTGACAATTAATTGCTTTTGGAGTTCTTCATACCACAGGAATTGAGTGGTAATGTTTGCTCTGAGTTTCTTGAAACGATATGCAAACGACGGGTCCAACTGGTTCAGGCCTTTCCCGGTGCGGCGACCACCCGTGTAGGTGATTTTGAAAAACCGTTCCTGATTGCCGTAGTTACGCCAATGCATCAGACGGAACAGGACATCCTTATTCTCCTCATAACGTCCGCCCTCTATATTGGCATAGTACCCGTGGTTACCGCGACGGTGCCAGAGATAAACATCAGCAGTCCGTCGAAAGATTGAACCGTCATAACGGTTCAAGAGTTCAAACATACTCCAAAGCTGGTAGTATCTTTTGCCCTCTTGCCAGACCTTTTCGTTTTTCACAGTCAAATTGCCGCCTCTAATACCTTTGAACGGGTGGAACCCTAAATCATCCTGGTAATCCTCTCCAAAGGCATAGAGTTGCAAATCACCACGCAGGTCGGTCTTCAACAGGCATTCTTTCTTAAACAAACTGTATTGCGACCAATACTTGCGGCCCCGTGCATCTGAACTAACCCAGCTCTGGGCAAAATCAGCCTTAACTTCGTAGAAGGAGCCGGTTCGGCTATAATCAGTCCAGAAGACACTGTTTTCGGTTTCCCGATGTCTGATATAGACAGCGCCAAGATGGTCCTTTTCTGTCGGGTTACCATAACCTCTCAAGACCAAGTTATGATCGCCACCGCGATAGAAAGTGCTCAGAGCTACCAACGAAAGGCCATATATCTTGCCATAGGCACTGAGGCCAGCATCAATATCTCCTATATACCTCGAATAGAAGTTATAGGGGGACAGCTTTAGAATCTGGCGCCCTTCCTGGAAAAAATACCTATAATCCTGAAGCATTCTGGGCCCATAGATTGGGTCAATTCGTCCAACATACTGTTCAATATTGGAGAAATCAGGATTGACCGTCAAAAAGAAATTGGTCTGGGAGGTGGGCCTCAGCCGAAAATCTAAGCCGAAATGCCGCTCCCACTTTTTTTCTACTTGGTTCCAGCCCGCAAACAGAGTCGGCGCTATCCTTGTTTCTATACCTTTCTGCGGCGGCTGGAAGCCAACGAACCGGCAGAAATTCAACCTGGTATCCGGCCCCGCGAAGGTCTTGGGGTAATGCGCAAGGCGCGCAGGCATTCCTAACTTTTTGTGCCTGCGGTCAGGTTTTAATAATATGTCATACGGCTCATCGCTCATCGGATAATCAACAGCTGTCCAATATAGTTTTATTTCAGCTGTCCAATACCCCTCGTAGATTTTTGCCTGCCCGTAGCATTTGCCGGCAAACTCTTCTTTCGTTGCACGTCCTACTGCTGGTCGGAACCAAAATGCACCAACTGGATTTAGTATATACCAATACTGCGTCTCCAGGTCGTAATGCTTGTTAGTATCAACCAGCAAGGCAAATCCAACAGTATCGTCAGTACCGCGGGCCAAATCTGGGGTTGACTTCTTTTGCGTATACTGATAAATAATCTCTTTGTCATAGCACTTAAAAGCTAAGAACAAGGCCTCGTCATTGTAGTAAACCCATGTTTCCGTGGGTTCATCCTGGAAGGGCTCACTGCTTAACAACTGGTCATCTATGTAGACCCTTTTGTCATGAAAGGCCTTTTCCCAGACCTTGTCGTCTAAGATACCGTCAATCACGGCTGACTCTTGGAGTTTGATAGCAGAAATTTTTTCCTGCTCAACTTTCTGCTCTTCGGCTTTGAGAACAGACCCGAAACTAAAAACAACAACAAAACAACCCAAGATGCCAAAAATCCACTTCTTCATTGGTTTACCTCCCTTAAAATCCGTTGAAGTTGTGATGTCCTCTACCCCATAATCCTTTATTATGAAATGAAAGAACTGATTAAAATACTACCAAAACCCCTCTCAAATGTCAATTGGTGCAGGGTTTTAGCTTTTATCTTTCGGGGCACAAACAAGTTTACAACTTCTAATTTTTGATATATAATAAAGTTGTAAACAAATATGAAACAAACGGATATCAAATCGTTGATTCTGCAGTTGTTGAAAAAAAAGAAACAAATTACCGCCGCTGAAATAGTAAAACGGACGGTTTTTTCACGTGTTTACGTGAACCGATTTTTTCGTCAACTTAGAAATGAAGGAAAGATTGTGCTTATTGGCAAAACAAACAGAGCGCGGTATGTTTTGGCCGACAAAAAGGCCTTGCTAAAAGCAAAAAGCAAGTTGCTTAGTTTTCGCAAGGTATTGCCCAATAAAGGTGTCTCAGAGGATATTGTTTTAGACAGCATAAAAAGAGATAGCGGCATTTTTTTAGAACTGCCGAACAATGTTTTGACCATAGTGGATTACGGTTTTACTGAAATGCTTAACAATGCCATTGAGCATTCGCGCTCAAAGACCATAGAGATTAAAATAAAAAGGGATGTTGACGTTATCCGTTTTGATGTAATTGATAGGGGGGTCGGTATTTTCCAGCATATAATGAACAAAAGAAGGTTGAATAACGAGCTTGAAGCAATTCAAGATCTTTTGAAGGGGAAGCAAACAACAGCTCCTAAAGAACATAGCGGAGAGGGTATTTTTTTCACCTCAAAAATGGCAGATATTCTAATTATCCAGAGCTCCAATAAGAAATTGACATTTAATAATATGCTGGAGGATATTTTTATTGAGGATACAAAATCAATGAAAGGCACTAAGGTAATCTTTCAAATAAAAACTAAATCAAAAAGACAACTTGGCAGAATTTTTCGCCAGCATAGCGAGGGTTCATATGAGTTCAGTAAAACCAAGGTCAGAGTAAAACTTTATACAATAGACACTAATTATATTTCCCGTTCCCAAGCCCGTAGAGTTTTGAGCGGGCTGGATAAGTTTAAAACAATTATACTTGATTTTAGAGGTGTTGAGACAGTTGGCCAGGCATTTGCTGACCAGATATTTCGGGTGTGGAAATCCCGCCATCCCAATATCAAGGTTATCCCTCAAAATACCAACGAAAACATTAATTTTATGATAAAAAGAGCCATTGCTCCCTAATTTACAAAAATTTGGCTGTGGGGGTTTTGGCCTTTTTGAGTTGTGAAGGTAGCCCTTCAAAGATGAGCCGGCCGCCCTCAAGCCCTCCTTGTGGCCCTAATTCTATGAGCCAGTCGCATTCTTTTAAAACATCAGGATTGTGTTCAATGATGATGACGGTGTTGCCTTGTTCCACCAACCTTTTAAGGATATTGAGTAGCCGCTTAATATCATCAAAGTGCAGGCCAACTGTTGGCTCATCTAAAATATACAAAGTCCTTTCTTTTATATTTGAGGAAAGTTCTTTGGCTAATTTTATTCGTTGGGCTTCGCCTCCAGAAAGGGTTGGCGCGGACTGGCCCAACTGAATATAACCCAGGCCAATATCCTTGAGCAGTTTTAGTCGGTTCTGGACTGGGGTAATCTGAGAAAAGAATTTTTCTGCCTCTGCCACTTCCATTTGTAGAATTTCGGCGATGTTTTTTTGTTGCCATTTGACCTCCAAGACCTCTGGGGTAAATCTTTTTCCTTTGCAGAGCGGGCATTCAACATAAATATCGGGCAGAAAATACATCTCTATTCTTCTGTAGCCCTCGCCCTGGCATTTGCGGCAGCGGCCGGCTGTGGTGTTAAAACTGAAATGGGAAGCAGTAAAGCCACGCAAGCGGGCTTCTTTTGTTTTGGCAAAGAATTGCCTGATGGGTGAGAAAAAGCCAACATAAGTAGCTGGATTGGAGCGGGGAGTTCTGCCAATTGGGCTTTGGTCAACCAGGATTATTCGGGTTAGGTTTTCAGTACCTGAGATTGTGCGGAACTTGCCCGCTATTATCCTTCGTCTCTGGATTTTTTGTAAAAGCGCCTTGGCCAAAGTTTCAATAATCAAGGTGCTTTTGCCCGAGCCCGAAACTCCGGCCACGCCGACCAGCCGTGCCAAGGGGATTTTGATATTGACGTTCTTTAAGTTGAATTGCGAGGCACCGCTCAATTGGAGTTGAGGGACCCCCACCACTTTTCTGCGGAAAGTGGTGGGGGGTAAGTTAGTCCCTACTTTCAATTTGCCCGCAAGATATTTACCTGTCAGGGTATTGGCACGGTTCAGGGTTGGAAAAGTCCCTTCAAAAACAATTCTCCCACCTTTTTTCCCAGCGCCTGGTCCAATTTCAATGAGCCAGTCCGCTTCTTTTAACACAGATAAGTCATGCTCTACCACAATTACTGTATTGCCTAAATCTCTTAGTTTTTTCAACGAGGCAACCAGCGCCTTGATCTCTTTTTGGTGCAGGCCAATGGTTGGTTCGTCCAAAACATAGGTGACGCCTGATAATCCTCCGCCCAACTGGCAGGCCAGCCGAATTCTTTGGTTTTCTCCTACTGACAATGTTTGTGCCTGACGGTCTAAACTAATATAGTCCACGCCGACATTTTCTAAAAATTCCAAACGTCTTAATATTTCTTTAATAATTGGCTGAGCAATCTTTCTGGCAGCATCTTTTAATTTTAAGTTCTCAAAGAATTTCTTTGCTTGTTTTATTGGCAGGGAGGTAACCTGGGCAATATCTTTCTTTTCTACCTTTACTGCCAAGGATTCTTTTTTCAGCCGGGCGCCTTGGCAGAGCGAGCATTCTTTTTCCTTTACATAGCGGCCGATTTCCTTTCTGATATAATTTGATTTTGTTTCCAGATAAAGCCGTTCCAGTTTAGGGATGATGCCTTCATATTTACCCCCACACCAAACGAGGACTGGCTTTGCCAATTCAGGCGCCAAAGGCGCCTTGTCCTCGTTATGGTGTGGGGGTGAACCCCCGCCATAAAGAACAATATTGATTATGTCTTGGGGCAGGTCTTTGACAGGGGTATAAAGAGAGAAGTTTAATTCGCGGGAAAGGTCTTCTAATTGCCATCTTAACCGAGGCACGCCCAAGGCGCGGCGGGAGAAGCGGGAGAGACGATGCCAGATGAGAACGGCGCCCTCAGCCAGCGAAAGATTGTAATTTATAATTAAACTTGGCTCAATTTCTGGTTTTTTGCCTAGTCCCTGGCACTTGGGACAGGCGCCTGCTGGGCTGTTGAAAGAAAATAGTCGTGGCTCAATCTTGGGCACAGAGAAGCCGCACTTGGCGCAGGAGAAAAGTTCTGAGAAGCTTATGTCGTAAGTTTGTTTTTTTGCTCTGGTGCGACGTCTGCCTGGCTCTACCCAACAGATTAAGAGGCCATTGCCTATTTGCAGGGCTTTTTTAACATAGTCCAAGCATTCTTCTTTTTGTTCTTTAAGATATTTTTTCTGGGCGCGGACTTTTCTCTTTTGGGCTTGTCTCTCGGTTTTTGAGATAGACCTTGCCCGCCCGCCTTGGCGGGCGGGCAAGGCAGACGCGTTGCGGGGCAAACTAATTTTCCCGACCACCACCTCGAGGCAATGTTTTTTGTTCTTGTCTAAGTTTAGTCCTCTTGCCTCCTCAATTGGATACAAAATGCCATTAATTCTTATTTCAGAGAAACCCATTCGGTAAATTTGCTCAATAGTTCCCTGATGCGCGCCCTTCTTTTGTGTTATAGCTGGGCCCAAAATTAGAATTTTTGAGCCTGCCCCCACACCACAACGGGGGCTAGCTTTGCCAATCTGGGTGCCTTTGGTACCCTGCCCCCGTTTGGTGTGGGGGCCAGCAGGCAATTCAAAAATTTTCTCAACAATCTCTTGTGGGGTTTGGGAAGAAATCAAAACATGGCAATTCGGGCAATAGGGCCTGCCCACCCGCGCAAAAAGAAGCCGTAGATAATCATAAATCTCAGTGATAGTGCCCACCGTGGAGCGCGGGTTAGAAGAAACAGTGCTTTGATTGATGGCCAGGGTAGGGGAGAGGTTGCTTATTTTTTCTGCCTCTGGCTTTTTCAGTCCACCCAAGAATTGCCGGGCATAAGAAGACAAACTTTCCAAATATCTTCGCTGGCCCTCAGCATAAATAGTGTCAAAGGCCAGAGACGACTTGCCCGAACCCGAAATACCACAAATTACCACCAACTTATTCTTGGGGATTTTTACATCAATATTTTTCAAATTATGCACCCTTACCCCTTTCAACTCAATAAAGTCCTTTTCCATAAAAATATCTAAATATCTATTATACACTAATTTGTCAAATTTTTAAAGCCGTGTTATCTTAAAAAAGCAATATGGTAAAGTTAAAACAAAAAATTAAAGAACTGCCCAAGGGGCCCGGGGTTTATGTTTTTAAGGATAGAGGCGGAGGCATTCTTTATATTGGCAAGGCAAAAGAACTGCAAAAAAGGGTCAAGTCGCATTTTCAGAGTAGGGCAGGGTTTTTTGGAAAAAATATATTGCTCAGGGCAAAAGATATTGATTGGATTGAGACCGACTCAGAAAGAGAGGCCTTGATTTTGGAACAGCAGATGATTAAAAGATTTCAGCCGCGCTTTAACATTGAATGGCAGGATGGCAAAAATTATTTTTTTGTTGGTATAACGCAAGAGGATTTTCCACGAATTTTTATTACACACCAAAGAAAAGCAGGCGCCCGCTATTTAGGGCCTTTTGTTCAGGGCAGGGAACTAAAAAAGTTTTTGAAAGAAATAAGAAAAATTATGCCTTATCGTAGTTGTCGAATTCTTCCAAAACAACCTTGTCTTTATTATGATTTGGGACTTTGCCTTGCGCCCTGCCTTAATAAAAGACGAAAAAAGAAATACCAGAAAATGATTGAAACTTTCAAGGTCTTACTTGAAATATATCTTGGCAGGGACTCGCCCCCACACCAAACGGGGGCAGAGCGCCTCTGGCGCTCAAATTGGCGGAGCCGGCCCCCGTTGTGGTGTGGGGGTAAACGGATTGAGGGCTATGATATCTCAAACATCTCCGGCACAATGACGGTTGGCTCAATGGTTGTTTTTGAAAAAACCAGGCCAAAGAAATCCGACTATCGCAAATTTCGTATCAAAAGGGTTAAAGGCCAAAATGATGTTAAAGCCCTGAGAGAAGTGCTTTTGCGCCGAATGAGGCACAGCGAGTGGAACATGCCAGATTTAATTTTGCTAGACGGGGGCAAAGGCCAGTTAAGCGCAGCGCGAAAAATTGATATTCCAGTAATTGCTTTAGCAAAACGAAAAAAGTATTCGGGAAAACTTTTCTCTCTGTTTTCCAAGAATTTTGTCTTAATTGATAACCTGCCAGAAAACATCAAAAACCTATTTTTACAAGTGCGCGACGAAGCCCATCGCTTTGCCGTAACCTTTCACAAAAAAAGAAGAAAGAAACATTTACTCGAGTAAACATACTTAATAAGAAAGCCATGGCTTTCTTATTAAGTATAGAGATATGTTTAAATATGTTTAAACTGGTTTCGCCATTTAAAATAACCCCCACCCAAAAAGAAGCAGTTGATAAGTTGGCTGCTGGTCTTAAGAAAGGGTACAGGCACCAAACACTTTTGGGCATTACTGGCTGTGGTAAAACGTTTGTTATGGCTCACCTCATCAAAAAAGCAGGGAAACCGACGCTCATAATGTCGCCGAATAAAACATTAGCTGCTCAACTTTACGAAGAATTCCGGGGCTTTTTCCCTGAAAATGCTGTGCATTACTTTGTCTCTTACTATGATTATTATCAGCCCGAGGCATATATCCCGCAGACCGATACCTATATCAAAAAAGATGCCAAGATTAACAAAGAGATTGACCGCTTGCGGCACCAGGCAGTGCAGTCGTTGCTTACCAGGGACGATGTCATCATTATTGCCTCGGTTTCTGCTATTTACAACCTTGGCTCACCTCAAACCTTTCAGAAATTAAAATTATTACTCAAAAAGGGCCAAAAAATAACAAAAAGAGGGATTATGGCTCGTTTAGTGGACCTGCAATATGAAAGAAATGACTACCGGTTTGAGCCGGGTATTTTTAGGATTAGGGCTGATTTTATTGATGTCTGGGAATCATCGGGTAACTATGTTTATCGCATTAAGAATGTGGCTCAAAAGATTGAACAATTACTCAAAATTGAAGCGCCCTTTGGCAAGAAAGAGCCGGTCCAATCCGTTCATTTCTGGCCGGCCAAATTCTGGCTAACCGAGAAAGAGAAACTTAATATCGCTTTGTCTAATATTCGTTTAGAGCTTCAGGAAAGAATGCGAAAACTAAAAAAGCAGGAAAAAATTCTGGAGGCAGAACGTTTGAGACGGAGAACACTCTATGACCTTTCCTTGATTAAAGAGACCGGCTGGTGTCATGGCATTGAGAATTATTCGGCCCATCTGGAGTTCCGCAAAAAAGGGGACTCACCTTTCACCTTGTTAGATTACTATCTTTACCCTGTTAAATCCGCCGAAGGCGGTGCTTCGCCTTTGGCGAAGCAATTTAACAGGGCGAGCGAATTCTTATTGTTTTTGGATGAATCTCATATCGGTGTGTCGCAGGTTAGGGGAATGTATCAGGGAGACAAGGCAAGAAAACAGGTTTTGGTTGAGCATGGCTTTCGTTTGCCCTCTTGCTTGGACAACCGTCCTTTAAAGTTTGAGGAGTTTTTGAAAAAAATTCATCAGGTTGTTTATGTCTCGGCCACGCCAGCCCAGTTTGAGAAAGACAGGTCATCGCAGGTAGTTGAGCAGTTAATACGGCCCACTGGGCTTTTGGACCCGGATATTGAACTCAAAACCTCCAAGAACCAGATGCTGGATGTGGCGAGTCAAATTCAACAGAGAGTTGCCAAAGACCAGAGGGTTTTGCTAACGACCTTGACCAAGCGCTTGGCCGAGGCAGTGGCTAAGCATCTTTCAGACCAGGGGATTAAAGCAACTTTCCTACATTCAGAAATAAAAACTTTAGAGAGGCCAGGTATTCTGGCTGACCTGCGCCGCGGCAAGTACGATGTTTTAGTAGGCATCAATCTTTTGAGGGAAGGACTGGATTTGCCCGAGGTTTCTTTGATTTTAATCTTGGATGCCGACAAGGAAGGGTTTTTGCGCGACAAGACCAGCTTGGTTCAAGTTATGGGTAGAGCTGCTCGGCATCTTGATGGTCATATTATTATGTATGCTGATAAGGCCACTGGTTCAATGCAGCAGGCCATCAAGGAAGTGGAGCGCCGCCGCCGCATTCAAAAAGAATATAATAAAAAGCACCATATCACGCCCTCGCCAATTACCAAAAAGGTTAAATTAAGTTTAGTTTCAGAGAAACAAGAGCCAAAAGAAGAGTTTGCCAAAGAATATTTGAGAGAATTACAAGAGCGGCTGGACCTTGCCCAACGCAACCTCCAATTTGAAAAAGCCGCCCTGCTCCAAAAACAAATTAAAACAACTAACGACCTTGAAAAATCTGCGGCAATAGGACATAATAGATAATCAAGGTCGGAAAAAATATTTTGATTTAAGAATATGTTAAATACACTTTGGACAATTTTAGGAGTAATTGTTTTCATTATCATCATCTCCATCAGGCAGATTAGCCAGTATCAAAAGGGAGTCAAGTTTATGATGGGCAAGTACATCGGTTTGATGCAGCCGGGCTGGAGATTGGTTTTCCCCGTTTTTCAGTCCTATCGCAAAGTTGATTTAAGGGTTAAGGCAGTTGACGTTCCCAGCCAGGAGGCAATTACCAAGGACAATATCTCGGTTTCCGTTAACGCTGTTATCTATTACAAGGTGCGCGAGGCGGAAAAAGCGATTTTAGAGGTAGAGGATTATCGCTATGCCATTTCCCAGTTAGCCCAAACAACTATGCGCAATGCTGTTGGCCAGGTTGGTTTGGACGAACTCCTGAGCCAGAGAGACAGGGTTTCAGAAAGCATCAGAGTCGTTATAGACAAAGCCAGCGACCCCTGGGGTATTAAAGTTGACAGCGTGGAGCTAAAAGACATTATCCTGCCCGAGGAAATGAAAAGAACCATTGGCAAGCAGGCAGAGGCAGAGCGGGAGAAAAGAGCCATCATTATTAAAGCCCAGGGCGAGGTGATTGCTGCTGACAATATGGCCAAAGCGGCCCAGATTTTGGCCGGTTCTCCGGGCGCTCTTCATTTAAGAACCCTGCAGTCAATTAACGATATAAGTTCTGATAAGTCAAATACCATTATCTTTGCTGTGCCTCTGGAAGTATTGAGGGCCTTTGATGGGTTGGGCAAAAAGGTTGTTGGCGCAAAACCAAAGCAGGGTTCACCCCAGCAAACCCTGCCCCCAGAAAATCCGTTGCCAGAAAATCCGTTGCCAGAGGCCCAAACAAAAATTGAACTCCAATAACTTATCCCACAAGACCGGCTTTGGCGCAATGTCCGCCTGGCTCACTGTTGATGATATTAATAACATTAAAAAGGACTTGATAAAATAAGTACAGTGTGTAAAATAAACTGTCCCGGTTCAAGGGTTTTGGGTCAAAATTCGGAAGTGATTCGGAGGTCAGAAAGGAGTGTTTCTTATGAAGGAAGCGGTAGGTGTTAGTGAAGGTTTGTTGCAAGGAGTGCAAAACCGTCTAAGGGAAGCCATAAAGGGTGATAGTGATTTTGACGCTGATTTCTTTTTTGAAAGGATAGTCAAGCTCTTAGCAGGCAATGCCAACAGTCAGTATCTCTTCGACGTCCTCTCATGGATGTATCTCGGTTTGGAGGTGGGGCATAAAATTCTGTCCCGGGTTCTTCCTGAAGATAAGTATCTTGAGGTTTGTGGCAGAGGGGTAAACCCAGAGCAAATAGCAGAGATAGTAGGTGGCATAAAAACAAGCATGGCGGATTGTCATCCTTACTGCGAGAAAGTAGAGGACTGCCTGCCTGGGCAGGTAGATAGAGCATACCGGGCCATGGGCGAGGAAGAAAGGGAAGGTTTCCTCCAGTTGTTGGCTGAGATGGCAGCAGAGATAAGCAAATTAAGCATGGCGCTACCTGGAACGCCAATCATCGTAGCGAAAAAAGGAAGTGCCAATCTCGACCCGGCCGGCGAAGAAGAGGACAGGGACCCTAATTAGTACCTTAAAATAACATCTAATAGTAGGAGATTGGGCAATTCTTGGCCTGAAGTTGGCAGAATTGCTCAATCTCCTAAACCTCAAGTTTGAGACATTAAGTTTCCCCAAAAGCTCCCCTGAGCTTTTTTGTTTTCCCAAGCAAGTATTGAAAAACCCCCAAAAAAGAGGCATAATAAACCGAAACCCTCCCTTGACTATTCTTTTAACCTATGTTAACTTGTTCTGTAGTGGTTAACATAAAATTTATGAAAAACAAAAGATTTCTTTCAACAACTGAATTGGCAAAAATGTTGGGCATTAGCCGCATAGCCGTTTTTAAACAAATTAAAAAGGGTAAAATGAAGGCCAAAAAAGTTGGCAGGAATTACGTTATTGACAAAAAGGATTTAGGAGGCGTATTTAAAACAAAATTGAGCGCAAAAGAAAAGGCAGAAATTAAAAAAGCGGTTAAAAAGGTCGTTAAAGAATATGGTGTAACATTAAAATTGCTTGGTCGAACATGATAAAAAAGTTGTCCGTTTTGGACGTTAAGCAGATTGCCTTCTGGTTAGCCAGAGAAGTGATGACCTATGATGAGCCAATTCCTGATTTTACCACTCGTTTTCCTAATATTTTAGAAAGTTGTCTCTTAGTGCCTTTTCAAACATTTACCAAAAAGCCGCTTTACAAAGGACTATTGTCAAAAGCGGCAATTCTTTTTTATTTAATGATTAAAAACCATCCTTTTCAAAACGGCAACAAAAGAATTGCCATGACTACTTTATTTGTTTTTCTCTACCTAAACAAAAAATGGCTGAAAATTGACAACAAAAAACTTTACAATTTTGTTGTTTGGGTTGCTGAAAGCCCAAGAGAACTAAAAACAGAAACCGTCCAAGCCATTGAAACCTTCTTAAAAACTTATCTGGTAGGCCTGTAATAAACCCAAAAACCTATGCCCAACCAATTTTATAAACCCAAAAAAGAAGTTGAAAATAAGCTAAAAATCTGCTAATATATAGTAAAAAATATGCCTAAAAAAGAATTAATAGAACAAATTGAGAAAGCGCGCAATTCAAAGGTTATTACTTACATAACCAGTGATAGAAAGGGTCCGGTTAATGCCCGGATTGCTATGGATATAATTCCAATTTTCAGCAAGCAATTACGGCAAATCGGAAAAGTGCCGCAAATTGACTTATTTTTATACTCAACCGGCGGCGATACAATGGTGCCCTGGCGTTTGGTTTCAATGATTCGCGAATACTGCGATAAGTTTTCTGTTTTAGTGCCATATAAAGCCCATTCAGCAGCCACTATGATTGCTTTGGGCGCTGATGAAATTGTAATGAGTGATTTGTCCGAGCTTTCACCAATTGACCCTTCAACAGCCAATATTTTCAATCCACAAGACCCAAAAAATCCTCAAAACAGGATTCCTATTTCAACCGAAGAAGTAATGTCTTATTTTGACTTAGCTAAAAAAGTGGGCATCAAAGATGAAAAAGAATTGGCAGAAATTTTCAGGAAGTTTATAGATGCCAAACCTCAAATTCATCCTCTGGCGCTCGGCAATGTCAACCGAACACACAACCTTATTCGTATTTTGGCAACCCGGCTTCTGAAATCCCACAAACAGCCAATGCCAGAAGAAGAAATTAAAAAAATTGTTGACTATTTAACTGAAAAACTTTACTCCCACCAGTATTTTATCGGTAGAAAAGAAGCAAAAAATGATTTAGGGATTAAGACAATTACTTATGCTGATGAAAATTTGGCTCAAATAATGACCCAACTTTTTGAAGAATATCAAAAAGAAATGGAACTTGGCAAACTATGGAATCCAGAAAACGAGCTTGGTGAGAACCAGGTACTTAACAAAAAGGATTATAAAATTGCCTCAATTGAGTCAACCCAGAAAGAAAACCTTTTTGAACTCGTCATTGAATACAAAAAAGGTCAAATTCAAATCACCCAACAAACCCCCCAAGGCCCAATCCAAGTGCCGCAAGATAAGGTAATGTGGCGAGTAATTGCACAGGGGTGGAAATAATCAAGAAAATTTGATGACAGAAGAACACAGCAAAGCTTTAGATGAAAAATGGGGACGTTTCTGATTGTAGCTTAGATCTTGAGAAAAATGAGAAACGTCCCGATTTTCCCCTTAAAGGCCCTTCTTTTGTGGGCCTTTTTACTTGCTCCGTCTCTTGAAAAACCCCCAAAAAAGAGGCATAATACACTAAACCATCATCACCAAAACCTTTGCCTTCAGCTTCAAAGAAAACAAATTGATATAGACCTATAAAACTATGCGAAAACTCTATACTTATGTTGACGAAACAGGACAAGATACAAAAGGTAATATGACACACGTGCTTATATTGATCTCACAATCCTTACCACAGCAAAGGCAATTTTAGAAAAAGCAAAATCACCGTATCAGGCGACTGTGTTTGTAGATGGTCTCAAGCGGTCAGAGTGATACCGATTTGCTGCTGGCTTACGTAAATTAAGGGTAAAAGTTCGGAAAGTACGTGGCATCAGAGAGCAATCCGATGAATTTGCGCGCCTAGCTAATACTATAGCTGGTCTTGTTCGGGATGCTTTAGAAGGAGATGAGATAATGAAAGAATTTTACGAAAAAGCCAAGCGAAGCAAGATTATTAAAGAAGTTTAGGCAAAGAAAAACCCCCGTTTAAGGGGGAACAGCCTAGCCATTACGGCGACCAACCCAAGAGTTTTTGCTCTCCGCAGACGTGACTGCGAAAGGGAAGTATTCGGCTGCAACTTTATTCTTATATTACCAAATTACCATAACTTGTCAAGCCCAATTATCCCCAAGTTCAAGAAATTTGAGAAATATGCCCAAACCCAAGAAAGAAGTCAAAAAACGATTCCAAAAAACCTAAAGACCCCAAACCCTACGCCCACGCCGAATACTGGGAATGCCCCACCTGCTACTGGCATCCCAAAAACACAAAAATTCCCCCTCTAAAACTAAAAAAATAAAATGCCAAAGCAATTTTATAAACTAAAATAGGAATATTAAGCATCCTGAAATTATTGATTGGGTAACCGACGAATGGAAAAAGCGCACCGGCAAGGTTTTTAGGGACCCAGATAGAGGTATTCGAAAATTACATCAAGATGGATACCTGATAAAAGTTAAAAAAGGGGTTTATAAATACGATCCTAATCTTGTTAGTAAAAGAACATTAGAGGATTTTAGCCCAAAAACTAAAGAAGCAATTTTCAAAAGAGATGGGTATAAATGCGTTATATGTGGCCGTGGTAAGGCTGAGGGAGTGGAACTTCATGCCGACCATATCAAGTCAAAAGATTTAGGTGGAAAAGCAACACTGGACAATGGTCAAACACTTTGCTCTCGTTGTAATTTTTTAAAGAAGAAGTTAGGGCAAACCGAAATTGGCAAAAAGATGTTTGTAAGATTATACAATGTGGCCAAGAAAGAGGATAATAAAGAATTATTACAATTTTGTTCTGAAGTTTTAAAAGTTTATAAAAAACATAACATCAACGGACATATAAGGTGGAAAAAATAGGATAAAAAGCCAAACCAAAAAGGCGCTTTGAGGGCGCCTTTTTGGTTGGTAATAACCACTAATTCACCGCTTTGTCTTTTTATTTAGTCTATCCTTGGCAACCTTACAATACTGAGGAGATATGTCAATATGTATAAAGTTTCTGCCTGTTTTTGCTGTAACTGCAGCCACTGTTCCGGTTCCTCCAAACATATCTAAAATATTGTTGCCCTTATAACTGTAAAATTTAATCAACCTGTAAATCAATTTTTCTGGAAAAGGGGCGGGGTGTCCCTTTCTTCTTGTTTCGGGCCAAATTTGCCAAAAGCCGTCAGAGAAATTCATAAATTCGTCTTTGGTAATATCAGCCATTTTACTGGTACCATCAAGACGATTTTTATCTTTTGAGAAAATCAAAACGTATTCCCACGACGGCACAATATGGGGATTAGCAGGGCTTTTAAAACTTCCCCAGGCAGTTCTTTTGAGCATTGTTTGTTTATACCAAATAATTTCGGTTCTAAATTTCATTCCAAGTTGCCTAAACTGGTTAGCAAAGTCATGATGAAGGGGTACAAAATCTCTTATTCCTGTAGGAGCAATATTGAGGGCAAATCTTCCACCGGGCACTAACACTCTTTTAGTTTCTGCCCAAACCTTAAAAAGCCAATCTAAATAATCACGATAGCTCATTTTGTCGTTATGATTATCATAATTTTTACCTACATTATAGGGTGGTGAAGTAATAGCTAAATGCATTGTATTATCTGGGATCTTTTTCATCTCATCCAAAACGTCGCCACAGATAATTTTGTTAAATTCAAATTTCTGTTTTTGTTCTATCTCTTCAATGTTTCTAAAAATACTGATTACCTTGCCTTGAATTGTGAGATTTTTAACAAAAATGGGTTTTAGGGCTGAGTTGGCTGGTTGTAGTCTATAGCGATTTTTTTCTCTATAGATTTTTTTAAGCGTTACTTCGTTTTTATTAACAAGGGCTACAGCCGTTTCTCCATTTTCAACTGTAGGTTGTTTACGGATAACCACTACAGCGCCATCAAAGATTCCTTCGTCAACCATACTGTCGCCCTGTACTCTTAGAGCAAAATGTTCGCCCGATCTTGATAACAAACTTTTTTGCACCCTAATTTTTTCTGGAATTTCTATTGCTTCAATTGGTGAACCAGCAGCAATCATGCCGAGTAGGGGAATACTTACCAGCTCGGATTTTTTCTTTTTGTTATTCAATTCAATCGACCGCGGCTGGTTTTTTACTCTTTTTATATAACGCTTTGACACCAAATTATCTAAATGCTCATGAATCGTTGCCAGAGAGGATAAGCCGAAATGTTTTTTCATCTCTTTCAAACTCGGACCATAACCCTTTTTGTTTATGTATCTTCTTATATAATCAAATATTTCTTTTTGTTTTTTGGTAAGCATATTAATTTTGTTATCCACAGCCATTTTTATTATAGCATATCCCACCCGAAACAAAACCGAAGTTATCCACAGCCCGTAATTTGACTTTTCTGATAATTTCAGTCAAAATAAAATAGAGTTGACACCATTTTCACACCATTTTCATTCTTACTTAGGGTTGGGTGTTATGGGGCATATTGGAATATGAGATGTTGTCGTTTGAGGAAATTTGTCGAAGTCTATAAAAAATGGAGTCCTACTAGCAGGATATTCTTTTGGCTCGCGATACTCGGTATTATAATCAGTATTCTTTTTGGATTGATTGGTTCAGGTGACAATATTCAAGGAGATGTAATAGAGATAGACCAGCTTAATGTGTTTGACTTAAATAATTTACAGAATGATAGTCACAGTCTTTTTTATCATGATTCAACCAGTAGGTACTATACTGCTGAGGAAAAAGATTATTTGGGATTAACGATTGGCTATTCAGCCTTGCTTATAAGTTTAACTAAATACGAAGATGCGATTAAAATTTTGGAGAAAGCAATTGACAAAAATTTTAGCTTTTATGGAATTTGGATTAACATTGGCAATGCCTATGTAGGATTAGGTTCTTATGATGAAGCATTAAATTCTTATGACCAAGCCATTATTAGAAATGAAAACTCAAAACTTGCGTGGAGAAATAAATGTTTTTTGTTAGGGTCATTGAAGAGAAGTGAAGAATACAATGAATGTTTGAAGAAAGTATCAGGGTTATAATTTCACTTAATTAACAGCTAGATCTCTGAAAATGCTGTCAATTCTATTTTTGGTAAATTAAACAAGCCAAACAAAAAGTCAAAAAATTCATTGAGGAATAAAATTATGGCTAGAACGAGTTCTAATTTAGGGTCAGAATTCAAAGAGCAAATTAAAAAAATTGGAAAAGCAAGATGGTATCAAAAACCGTGGGGCATATTACTTTTAGGAATTATAGCTAGCTTTATTGCTATGATATTATTTGTTTTTACACCTCAAAAAGAGCAAATCATTGTATCAAAACCAAGTTTAGATTTTAATAATGTTGAATTTATTTATTATGATTTAAATAATCATCCAATCCAGAATAGAGAAAATACAAAATACATTATGAATTTAAATGAAGTAGCGAGTGTTGATTTTATTGGCGAAATAGAAAATAATGGAGAAGTTAATTTATTAACTTCTTTGAAAAATGTTTCTCTTCAGTCATCTGATGGGTATATTATATATGATGAACCACCCTTTAGGGTTACTGACAACACTCCTCTTGCAAAAAAAGAAAAATATTGGATTAGAATGAAGGGCATAGATGCCAAGTGGTTTTTGGACAAATTAAAAAATAACGAAAAATTTTATTTAATTTTTAAACCCGAAATAGAATATTTTACTGAAGATAGACCTGAAGAAAAATTTTATCTGAACATAATAATAAAATGCGGTAATGATTTTGGAGGTAATCAACTACCATTATTTACACCAGTATGTGTGCCAGAGAAGATATGAAAGCAAGAGAAAACAGGGACGGTTCTGAATTTTTGCCCTGAAGTTTTTAAACAAAAGTCGTGGAATTAATTGAGGAATAAAATTTACAGCAAATAATTATTGTAAAGATAACAAATATGATCAATGCAAGTAATACAGAGAAAGAAAGAATTTTCCTGTATGAAGTATGGATGTGGCGTGAAACTTGTAGAAGGCTTATCCAGGGTTCCAAGCCGTCATTTGAACAAAATTTGTTAATAGAATCATTAGCTGTCCATACTAGAATATTGGTTGATTTCTTTTATATGGATCAAAAGACACACCCCGATGATTTAATAGCTCAAGATCTATTTCCGAAGGACATTGATTGGAAAAAAGTAAGACCGCTCAAAACTAAAATGCTTGAGGAAGCAAAGAAGAAAGCAAATAAACAGCTGGCACATTTGAGCCTTCAACGTATAGAATTAGAAAAAACTAGAAAGAAGGGTTGGTCAGTGTCTGATATTTTTAAAGATATGGAAAATGTAATCAAAACGTTTATGGAACAAAGGAAGGGATCAAAAACTAGTTGAGAAACGAATTGAGAAACAAAAATTCCAAGAATTATTTGAATCCGTTCTCCATAAATCAATGAAAGGAAAAATGTAGAATATGTTAAGAATTAATAAACAAGAATTAAATAAAATAATCGATAAGACATTTTTTGCTAATTGTGGCGATTCACATGAACGTCAATGGTGGTCTTATTTTCAAGAGAGATTTCCTAACTGTGAAATGTTTTGGCGTTACTTTATAGTGCCACACACAAACAGAATATTACCAGAAGGAAAAATAGAAGAAGAAATAATAAGGCCGAGGAAAAGGGTAGCAAAAGAAATTCGTATAATCTCAAATGTTCATTATTCAATGTTTATAAACATAATTTATTCCCTTGATCACTTGAAAAATTTTCAGCTTTCATCTTTTGAAGATTTTTATATCCATTTAGCTTCAGCCGGTGATTTGGCAGAGGAATTTTTACTCAAAACTTATTTTCTGATTCTTGAGTGCACAAATCAAAAAAGTGAGATTCTGCAAGAGTTAAAAAAAGAAGATTTTTTAAAGCTATGTGAGAAGTGGTATAACAATAATTATTCAGAAGTTTATGAAAATTATCTTAAAAAAGGAAAACCAGCACCGATAAAACTTCCTAGTAGAAAAAATGTATTAGATGAATATTTTCAAGACTTGGAATATTGGGGGCAATACAAAAAATTTGTTCAAAAGATTAGAGAATATAGAAACATTATTGTACACGATGTACAAATTGGTAAAATACTTTCTGAGAAAAAAGACGTTGTTTTAGTTCCCAAAAAAGACAAAATTCAAGATTATAAAGACTGGCCAAAAGTTTTTGCTGCCGGAAAAGACACCAAAAAATTACAGAAAGATTTCATTGAAATGAGAGAGCAAATGATTCTTGATATTGGTAGAATGCAGATTTCCTTAAATAATATTTGGAACAAGCCGATTGAGGATCTCAAGATTTTATTCAAAAAAAAGAACGAGGTCTTGTTGAGAAAATTTGATATTGAAATAGTAGAATAGAAGAATAGTCAAAATAGGGGTCAACTCTATTTTCAATTCAAAAAGTCAAAAAATTAATTGAGGAATAAAATTATGGGAGATGAAATTGAATTAGAATTGGCTTGGTTGATTAAGTATCTGCCAGATGATCTGAAGAAGTGTCGTTCGATTAAGATTGTTCAGGCATATATTGATCACAAAGACCCAAAAATCAAGGATATCCGCATCAGAGAAAAGGGAGGCGTTTTTACCTATACAGTTAAGCGTTTCGCCAAAAACTCGCAAGAAACAGGTTATTGCAGAGAGGAAACAAAGCAAATCTCGCAAGGTGAGTTTTTGCAATTAATGGAAAATAGCAATCAGAAAATTAGCAAAATGCGCTACTTCTATCTTTTGCCACAGGGACTGACTGCTGAAGTTGATGTTTACAAAGATAACTTAAAAGGATTGGATGTGGTTGAAGTAGAATTTCCGAGCGTTAAGGTCTGCGAAAAATTTGAAATCCCTGCTTGGTTCGGCAAAGAAGTTACTGATTCAAAAGGTATTTACCCGCCATTCATTGCTAACCTATCTATTGATGAAGTACATAAGATAAATCGTTGTTATGAACAGAAGCCTCATGATTTTAGCTGATTTTGATGTTTGGCCTATTTAATATAGAATAAAAACTCAAAAAATTAATTGAGAAATAAAATTATGAAAATATATTTAGCGGGGAAAGTACCAAAGGGGAAGGATGAGGCAGAGAACTTTGATGACTGGAGAAAAAGATATCAGCAAGTATTACAAAAGTTTTTTGAGGCTGAATTTATTGATCCCTATGATCGTCAATTGGACGAGAGTGATTTTCTGAGCGTAGTAGGGATTGATTGCAAACATATCAAAGAAAGTGATTTAGTCATTGTTAACTCGGAACAGAAATTAGGTGCAGGGACAGCCCAAGAGCTGGTTATTGCAAAATATTTTAAGAAGCCTGTTGTTGCGGTGCTTCCGAAGAACACTCATCATAGACGTTCAAACTTGGTTTTTGGCAAAAAATTAGTTGAGGATTGGATACATCCTTTCATTTTTACCTTTTCTGATTTTATCTTGGAAGAAATTGGCGAGATTGAGAAAATAAAAGATAAAATCTTTCGTTCAAAAATAAAAGACATTTCTATCATTGATGAAGTAATTAAACGGGTTAGTTGAATGTAGAGAAAATAGCGTCAACTTTATTTTTTTGAGAAAATCTTCTTTTTGAAAAAATTCTTGACAAGAGTTTTTAGTGTGTTAAACTTTAATACAACATCTATAATGGTGTCGTTAAGGTAGCATTAGGAAAGGTGGTGAGATACATGAAAAGTAGGCAGACCAGTGCTGATAAGGCATATGAGAAGGGTGTGAAGGCTGGTCAGTCGGCTGGCTTCGTTGAGAGGATGATACAAGGTAACAAAGATGCCATTCCTATGCCGTCGTCCAAAGATGAGAAGACCTACGACAAAGGATTTGTTTACGGTGTCCAACATCGTGGCAAGAAGTCGTAGATAAACTTCAGTACGTATTTATCAAGGAGTGAAAAACGAAAAACCTCATCAAAAAATGCTACCAAAACCCAAGATACAGAGTTTTTGTGTCCTGGGCTTATTTTTTTATGTTTATACTGGGACAAAGAGAAAAAGATGATATAATGGTAAATATGGAAACAGAATACGAGGCAACATTTTTAGATATTAAAAAAGATACTGTCAGGCAAAAGCTGAAAAGCATTGGCGCTAAATTGCTCAAACCCGAATATTTGCAAAAGCGGGTTGTTTTTAATTTGCCTAAGGGTTTGGAAATGCAGCATACATGGTTAAGGGTCAGAGATGAAGGTGATAAAATCACGATGAGTTTGAAAATTACGGATGCGGGCAAAATTGAAAACCAAAAAGAAATTTGTTTGGAAGTGGACGATTTTGAAAACGCAGTAGAGCTGCTGGAATTAGCTGGATGCCAAAAAAAGGCATATCAGGAGAATAAAAGAGAAGAATGGCAATGCGGCGAGTGTGAGATAACTATTGATGAATGGCCGTTTTTAGAGCCGTTTGTAGAGGTTGAAGCAACAAGTGAACAGGCGGTCAAGGCAATGACTCAAAAACTGGGCTTTGATTACTCCAAGGCGTTGTTTTGTTCTGTCACTGCCATTTACGCTAAAAAATACGGATTATCAGATGATATTATCAATAACCAGACACCAAAGATTACTTTCGATATGGAAAATCCTTTTTTGGATAAAAACTCAAAAAATTAATTGAGGGATGAAATTATGGAAAATAAAAAATATCCACGAATTGGGATAGGAGTAATGATACAAAATAAGAAAGGAGAAGTGCTGTTAGGTTTAAGGCAAGGTGCCCACGCAGCAGGGGAATGGAGTTGTCCCGGCGGTCATTTGGAGTTTGGAGAGACAATTTTTGAAACAGCTAAAAGAGAGGTAAAAGAAGAGACCGATTTAGATGTTGAAGAATTCAAGCTTATTTCAGTAAGTGACGATTTACGTTATATCTCAACAGACGGTGTACATTACGTAACAATTGGTGTAAAAGCAGTTTACAAAGGTGGTAATCCCAAACTAATGGAGCCAGACAAATGTGAGAGATGGAGATGGTTTAGTTTAAACAACCTACCAGAGAAAATACTTGAAGGGACAGAAATGATTATAAAGAATTATAAGAAAGGTAGGGTTTATCATTAAGTCGTGAAAAAATGGGGTCAACTCTATTCTTGATAAAAAGCCGAAAAGAAATCCAATCAAGAAAATTAGAATTTGAAGGATAGGATTTTAGCCCCCTTTTTTTGGATTTTTGTTTTAGGGCTTGACTTTTTTTGACAATTTGCTATAGTTATAACGTAGAATTTAGGTTAGGGACGTATTGTATCCTCAAGTGTAATACCCCTAAAGTTTTTATATTATCAACCTCTTAAAACAAAGCACGAGGAAAGTACAGGAAACTCCTATATTTTCCCCGTTCTTTGACAGAATGGGAAGTGCAAATTGTTAGTCCAATTAGGGCTAAAAATGTTGCACTTCATTTTACAATGCATTTAGGAACTCAAGGAGGACAGTAATTATGCTAAGCCTGCGTAAGACAAAATCATTGACCCCGAACTTTAACAAGCCGAGACCCGCCTGTCCATTCTATGGCTTTGGTATGCCATTAGGCAGGGTTATGATGGACACAGAAGGCAACCAATGCGCCCTCGTTAGGGGTTCCCATAGCCCCTGCGCAATGGAAATGAACGGGCAAACTCCTGATTGGAACAAATGTTCAAGTGAGGATAACGAGGCTCTTATTGAAGAATTCGATAAGATGACAGAGAAGCACTTGAGGGTTGCCCCAAAAGAGTTTTGGCCAGACGGTAAAAGCTCTTGGAAGGGCTTGCCCTTCAAAACATGGAAGGAATACGTGATGGGCAACCAGGTGGAAAGACCATCAGTCCCCATGTAATCTGTCCTTTACTCAGCCTCACATAATCTTTAGGGGTTAATCATTAAGCCACGGACTCGCGCCGTGGCTATTCTATTGCTAAAAGAAAAATGGAATCAGCTCAATTTTTTAAATTTTTTGATTTGTGATATAATAAAATAATAGTGCCTAAGCCTTGTAGTTTTCTGCAAGATAGGGTAAAGAACCTCCGCAACACGAATGGTTGTCTGTCCATTCTCTTTGCGGAGGTCTGTGTCCGAGATGAGAAGCATATTACAGTGCTACCAAAGCCAAGACAGAACTTTTGTGTCTTAGGCTGTTTTTTTGAAACCTTGAAAACCCCCTGCAAAAAAGCCATAATGGAGCTATGAAAGGAATTTTAGACAAATTAAGTTATCAGAATAAAACCAGGGGTTCAAAGGGGCAAGTGAAAAAAACAAGAAAACCTTTGCGCAAGCTCCTTGGCGCCATCACCCGGCGCTGGGGTCTTGCCGCTCGGCTTGAGCGCCGCAGGATTAAAGATAAATAAAAA
>JAUWAW010000009.1 GCA_030601865.1 Candidatus Nealsoniibacteriota bacterium
AGCGAAAGCGAGCGAGCACCACAAAAAATAGGGCGTAAGCCCCATTTTATTCGGGTGGGCGCGGAAGGAATCGAACCTTCAACCTTTTCTTTATCAGAGAAATGTTCTACCACTGAACTACGCGCCCCCACACCTAATCACCACTGCGCTTTGCCCTCACACCTATGCATAGGTGTGAGGGCTTTGCGCAAAATAGTAATTATGTGCTGGTTAGGTGTGGGGGCGAGCCCGTTTTTTCTAAAATGTAAATGATTTTTTTAATGCCCCAAGATTTTTTTCCAAAAAACAATGTCAATGGATTTTTCTTTGCTAAAACTCTCAAGTCCAAATCTCTAAACAGGTCTTTCCACTGCTTTTGTGTTCTAAAATTAAAAGTTTTTGTCCTGCTTCCTCCTAAAATTGGGTACAATGTCCTATGGGCATAGCATCTCAACCTTGCCCAAATCCCTTCTGGCAAATCTTCATAGATGATAATCTTGTTTCTGCAAACTCTTCTTGCCTCTTTAAGCAACGCCACCGGGTCCTGCGCATGATGCAAAACATAGCTGATAAAACAAACGTCAAATTCATCATTTCTAAAAGGCAGGGTATGGCCGTCAATAAGACGGAAAGGCAGAGCATTTATGCGGTTATCTTTAATGTCTGCTCCCAAAACTTCTGCTCCAAAAAAATCTTTTAAGGCCTGCCCTATCATACCTGAACCACAGCCAAGGTCAAGAATTTTTGAGCCATTGTCTATAAAACCTTGACATTCCCGGCATACCCTCTCCCCTGCTCTCTTAAGAAGTCCTGAAACAACCCGGTAGTAGAGTTTCATCTATTGATTTTACCCGAAAACAAAAAACCTGTCAAAGGTTTTTTGTTTTTCAATCGGTTTTTTAGAGTTGCTCCGGATCGAGATTTGGGGTTCATCGATCAACACCCTTAGTGTTGAAAATAGAATTCTCGATTTTCAACACTAGTCGACGTTTTCACCTGATAACAAGTGAAAAAGTAAATTGTTATGATCCATCGACAGGTTCCCCTACCGATGCCTTGTTACGACTTCATTCTGGTTACCGACCTTAGCTTAGGCCCAGACAAGCTGAGATTTCGGCTACTGCCGGCTTCCCTAATGTGACGGGCAGTGAGTACAAGATTCAAGAACGTATTCATCGCAACGTGGCTGATTTGCGATTACTAGCGATTCCGACTTCATGAGGTCGAATTGCAGACCTCAATCCGGACTGGGACCGGCTTTGATGGGATTAGCTCCACGTTACCGCTTGGCAACCCATTGTACCGGCCATTGTACCACGTGTGCAGCCCAGGGCATCAAAGGGCCATGCTGATTTGGTGTCATCCCCACCTTCCTCCCAGCACTAATTTTTCGAACTTACTCTTAGCCAATAAAGTCGGCTAAATGAGTAGAACAAATCTTTTATCTTTGTTCTTGCGCTCAAAAAATTAGTGCTGGGCAGTCCCCTGTGACACGTAAAACACAGAGTAGGGGTTGCGTTCGTTACCGCACTTAAGCGTACATTTCAAAACACGAACTGACAACAACCATGCAGCACCTGCTCGTCTGTCCTTGTGAGAACACTTTCTTTTCAGAAAGCTTTCAGACGAGTTTCAAGCCCTGGTAAGGTTCCTCGCTTATCGTCGAATTGAGCCACGTGGTCCACCGCTTGTGTGAATCCCCGTCTATTCCTTTGAGTTTTAGCGTTGCCGCCGTACTTCCCAGGCGGGACACTTAACGCGTTAGCTTCGCCACTTGAAGGGTCGACACTTCAAATAGCCAGTGTCCATCGTTTACAGCTAGAAATACGCAGGTATCTAATCTGCTTCTCTCCTCTAGCTTTCGTCCCTCAGCGTCAGGGTCGTCCCAGCTGAATGCCTTCGCTTTTGGTGTTCCGGTCGATATCAACGGATTTCACCCCTACACCGACCGTTCCATCAGCCTCTAACGCCCTCTAGCCAAGTAGTATCTCTGGCACCCCCAAAGTTGAGCTCTGGGTTTTTAACCAAAGACTGGTCTGGCCGCCTACGGACTCTTTACGCCCAGTGATTCCGGATAACGCTTGGGGCACTCGTATTACCGAAGCTTCTGGCACGAGTTTAGCTACCCCTTATTCCTGGAGTACTGTCACCCGAAGGTTCCTCCTCCAGAAAAGCTTTTTACACTCCGAAGAGCTTCATCAAGCACGCGGCGTCGCATGGTCAGGCTTGCGCCCATTGCCAAATATTCTCGACTGCTGCCACCCGTAGGTGTGAGACCCGTGTCGCAGTGTCTCTGTTGGGGAACATGCTCTCACATCCCCTACCCGTCATTGCCTTGGTAGGCTTTTACCCCACCAACAAGCTGATAGGCCGCAGACCAATCCTAGAGCGAAAACACAAAGTGCAATCTTTACCCTTGCGCCCGCCTTGTCGGCGAGACAGGGGACCATTGGGTATTACCCCGGATTTCTCCGAGCTATGCCCATCTCTAGGGTATGTATCCACGTGTTACTAACCCGTTCGCCACTAACCAGCGCTCCGCGCTGGAAGCTCCAATAACCAAGAAACAAGATACAAACAAATTCCAATCACCAATGACCAAAATTCTAAATTGTTTGATTATTGGTTATTGAATAATTGGTTATTGTTTGGTTATTGTTTCTTGTATCTTGAAATTTCCAGTGCGAAGCACTGGCCCGTTCGACTTGCATGCCTTATCCACGCCGCCAGCGTTCATCCTGAGCCAGGATCAAACTCTCAAAGTAAATTTGCTGAAAGCAAATTTGGTTTGACCCCCTCACTCAAAACTCTTGAGTGAGGGGGTGCTCGGCCTTTCGGCCTTGCATCGGAGCAACTCTAAAAAACCGAACTTATTCAATTATCAAAGTACTTTCCTCTATCTTCCATTTTACTCATCAAAATCTTTGTGTCAAGGGTCGCCAAAAACCAAGCCCTCGTCAGACTCTGCACCAATGAGGGCAATTTTATTTATGTTTAACTATTTGTAAATATCGTGCAGGCCGATTTCTAAAAATAAAATCTCCCTATTTGGGAGAAAAATAAATTTTATACGGCAAGAATCAGTTATTGAAAAGGCCCAACACTTTTTGTCTTTTCCTGAAAGTTTATGGGTTTTTAGACGTGGGTCAAAAACATTCTCTTTAAAAATAATTTCTTTCTCTTTAGCTTTGCTTATTATCCTTTTTGGTAATCTTGTTAAAGCTTTGAGAAATTTATTTGAGTATTCAATTCTTTTTATTCTGTTTTCTCTCATAAATTTTCAGAGCTTCTTCTAAAGAGGACGCCTCAATTGTCTTTCCTTCTTCGTGTTCTTTTAATCCTTCTTCTACTAACCTATCTAATTCTTCTGCCTCTTTGCCATGTAAATAGTAGGTAGGCACTGCCCTCTCGCATAACTTCTTGTATTCCCTCAAAGGCAAAATCACCATCCCACCCTGTCTTCGGATAGTATCTGTTGGGAGAGTTATTGAATTTTTTACAGCTTGGGTGGCCATAATTTTCTTTATCTACTTTCCATTTTACTCATTAAAATTTCTGTGTCAAGGATCAATCTAAACATTTTTTGAACTTTTCGTCGCATTTTTCACAATATTCTCTTATCCATTTACATTGTCTTTCCTGTAAAACTGTGGATGCTCTATGCTGAGATAAATTAAATGATTGCCATTTTTGATCTTCCTTTTGACACATATAATACAAATTATTTGCTAGATCTATTTTAATTTTCTTATCTATCTCCATCTCAAAAATTTTTATTATTTCAGGAATAGCGTCATCAGACAACCGACCTAAATAGCAAATATCAAATTCTTTCCCTTGGACATATCTCTCAATATTTTTCTTGGCAATAAAGGCATCTGGATTTAAAACATTTAATCCCAACCAGAATAAAACCGTTAACCAAAATAGAGAGAATATAAAATGGGTTGCTTTTTGCTCAGAAATAATTTTGTAAAGAAAAAGTAAAAATGCAGAGAAAAACCAGAAGAGGAAAACAAAAGTTAAAAGGCGAGAAAAAGTATAACCATATCCATCAACATAAAGAGAAAGCCGCTTAAAGGCAGAGGCTATTATTACAAATATCTCCAAAGTAAGGATGGCACTCAAAATTTTAAAAAGTTGTTTCTGCCTCCTACCTTCTCTTTTACCAAATTTATCTATGCCGTAAATTAAAAGAAAAGAGATAATGGAAACCGCAATTAATTCTGTAAATCCTTTTTTAGCATATTCAGAATAGGTTATGTATTCTTCAATTCCCCAAACATAGGTTTTGCCACCAAAAAGATAAAAGAACTGAATGGCAATAAAGACCAAAAACAATAGCTCCACTGCCCCCAAGATAATTGAAGATTCAATTGGCCCTAAAGATCTAGCCCCATTACCTGTCTCACTCCTACGCAACGGTGCGTAGGAGTGTTCTCTTCCCTTATCAGCTTTTTTACCAGTAAAGGCTTTGGCAAAAAAGCCAATAAAGAGATAAGAAGCCAGCAAAACAATCAATATCCTTAAAATTAATTCTGCTGCATCAATATTAATATTAATGTCTATCAAGCTCTCTAAATATTTTTGGAAGACTATATCCGCTGAAGAAAGCAACCAGATTAGAATAGCGATAATGGGAATAGTCAGAACAATACCTTTCGCTATACTCCAAAATTCTGGCGAGCCAAATTTTTTATCTTTCTGAAATCTTTCTTTATTTACCTCAATAAATTTACCCGCTTTCCTAAAAGAGCTAAAAACAAAACCAAGAGGAACGATGAAGTACTCTAAAAGATTAAAATCTAAAAGGCTTTTTTCTAAAAATAAGGCAAGGAAAAGAATAATTAAAAACAAGCTGCCCCAAACATTAAAAAAGGTCAAAAAGGAGCTTGAACGGCAAAAGAGCATTGCCGAAAAAAGAATTATCGGCAGCAGAAGACAATACCGAATTTTAGGTAATTTTTGCCCAAACTTTTTAGCTAAAGTTAAAGAAAAGATAAGCAAAAGGGAAATAAAAACAAAAAAAGAAATGCCCAGCGGCTTTCCATAAAATAAATAATCAACAAGAACTCCTAAAATAAACGCAAAAAGTAATACCAAATTTAACCTTATATTTTTTTTCTCCATATTATTTATTGAAAACGTTTCACTTTACTGCGATCGCAGGACTTTGACACAAATTTAAAAAGGTATGAGCCAGCGGCCGGATTTGCACCGACAACCCATGCCTTACAGGGGCATTGCTCTTCTGTTGAGCTACACTGGCCTATTTTTTCTTCTTCTCGCTCTGGGCTTTCTGGTTTTTGGCTTGGAAATTTTTTTGTCGCTTGGGCTTTCTTTCACTTTTACGGTGCGGCATCCTTGTTTTTGCAAGCCGGAAGAAATGCGAAAGGATTTTTTCAATTCCTGCCAGTAATCATCAGAAGTATAACTCTTTTGAGCGGCCGACCGTTCTCTCAATTTCATCAACCAGCCGTTAGTCTTTTTCTCGGTTTTCAAAAGAATTTTTTGCAAAATTCTTTCAAAAGAGAAATTTTTAATAAAACGGATATCTTTAATCTTTGCTTTCAATTTAAAGAAGAAACCCGCCTCAGTAGTTTTCTGAACAGGCAATTCAGCCAAAATCGGAATTTTGCGAATAATAATCAGAATTATTCCGCCCAAACTTCCCACTAAAATAATGAGGAAAATTAATTCGTACATAATTATTTGCTATTTGCTCATATTTCGTAACGAATGAACCTCTTGACCATAATATTCTCCCCTAATTTAGCGATATACTCATTAATTAGGTCTTTTACCGTCTTTGTTTCATCTCTTATCCAGGGTTGCGACATCAAAGAAATTTTTTCAGGATTCATGGCGGCAATTTGCAAGCAGAGCTCATGAGCCAAGTTTTTAAAATCTTCTGATCTGGCTACAAAATCGGATTCGCAATGAAGTTCAATCATTGCTCCAATTTTCTTATTTGGATGAATGTAACTTTCAATAATCCCCTGCTTTGTTTCCCTCTTTACTTTTTTCTCAGCAAACTCTTTACCTTTTTTTCTTAAAATTTCTTTGGCTTCTTCTATATCGCCTTGGGCTTCTTCTAATGCCTTCTTACACTCCATCATTGAAATACCGGTTTCTTCTCTAAGTTGTTTTAATTTTTCAAGATTTGCCATTATTTTTTTGCTCTTGCTTTTAAGATGACCTCTTTGACCTTTTCCAGAATATACTTCACCGACGAAATTGCGTCGTCATTGGCTGGAATTGGGTAATCAGCTAAAGTGGGGTCAACATTGGTGTCAGCAATGCCAATCACCTTTATTTCCTTCATGCGCGCCTCCTTAACCGCCAGAGCATCTTTTCTCATATCTATCACGAAAATAGCATCAGGTAGTCCAGCCATTTTTTTTATTCCCTCAAATTTTATTTTAAGACGTTGAAGTTCTTGGTCAATCTTGGCTCTTTCTTTCTTAGTATATTTCTTCAACTCTCCTGAAGTTTTTTTCTTCTCTAAATCTTTAAAATACTCTACCCTTTTTTTCATTACTGCAAAGTTAGTAAAAGTACCACCCAGCCACCTTTCTACAACACAAGGCAATCTGCATTCTTCAGCTAAATCTTTGACCATGTCTTTAACTTGGGTCTTGGTGCCAATAAAAAGAATGACTTTGCTGTGAGAAATAAGTTCTTCAATAAATTTTAAGGCATCCTTTAATTTTTCAGCTGTTTTTTCCAGGTCAATAATATGGACAGTGTTTCTGACGCCAAAAATATAGGGCTGCATCTTAGGATGCACTCTTGAGACCCGATGTCCAAAATGCAAACCTAACTTTGCCATCTCCTCTGTATCAAGATTAAATTCATCCTTTTTTGCTGTTTTTTTGGTTTCTGCCATAGTTAAATATATATCATACTCTGTTTTTTACTGGCGCGGGCGATGGGATTTGGACCCACGATCTTCAGTTCGACAAACTGACGCTTTAAACCGGGCTAAGCTACGCCCGCCTATATAAATAACATAGCAAAAATCTGAAGGAATTACAAGAGCCCCAACGCAAGGTCGGGGCTAACTTGTGCCGGTGGTGAGATTTGAACTCACGACCTAAGGCTTATGAGTCCTTCGCTCTAACCAACTGAGCTACACCGGCTTAATTAGTCGCGGGGCTGGGAATTGCACCCAGGTCTTCAGGTTATGAGCCTGACAACCTACTACTGGTCCACCCCGCAATATCATTTGTCATATTATATTTTATATTAATTTTTAACGAAAATCAACCCTTCGACGGGGACATTCGGCTGAGCTCAGTCGAAGCCCTCAGGGCAAGGGCCCTAAAACGCTTCCAAATCGCTGAAAGCTCTTTCATAAACTTCTAAAGCGGCTCTGGCCTGTTCCATGGTCAAACGAAAATCAGGGTCATGGACAATGTTGTCGCGGATTTTATGAACCTTCTGAATCTCATCAAGGTTGGGCAGAATAGTTACTGGCACCAGCTTCAACCGCTCTTCCAAGGTCTCTGCCACATACCCCATTTTTGCTAAAATATCATCCAATATATCATCTGCTTCCATAACGGATAGTTTCCATTCCGACTCCACGCCTGTCTCTAATCTTCTTTTAACCCTATCCCATTGTCGGGCAGGTTTCTTTAGCCCATAAGCCCGCTTGAAGAAAAATTGCGCAAAATCGCGTAAAATAACTTCTCTCACCCATTCGGTTTTGAAGAAATAATAAACCACAGCCACAAAAAAGAAAGCAGTAAAACCGATGAAGACAATGCGCACCAGAAATAACTTTTCTTGAAGTTCGGGTGAAGTAATGTATGAGATTATTGTTTGAATATCCATTTTTTATTTCGGCCAAAAGTCCGCTGCTATGTAGCAGCAGAGTTTTGGCTTTTTTCAAAAACTTGGCCTGCTGCCAAAATTACGCTTTCCTCAAACGGTTTCCCAATAAGCTGAATGCCAGCCCCGTTAGAGACTTTGTCTCTAACGGGGCCAGCTGGGATGGAGATAGCTGGCAAGCCGGCTAAATTGACAGAAACAGCTGGAGTCGGCGAGACCGGCGTTAAAATTACATCAACTTTTTCAAATGCCTTTGCAAAATCCTGTTTAATTAAAGTCCTCACTTTTTGGGCTTTTAAATAATAGGCCTCATAATAGCCGGTCGACAAGACATAGGTACCCAGCATTATCCGACGCCTTACCTCCTCGCCAAAACCTTGTTCTCTGGACTGTAAGTAGACATCTAATAAAGCATCTGATTTATTTACGAAGTAGCCAAACCTTATTCCGTCATAGCGGGCTAAATTTGCTGAGACTTCAGCCGGCATTATTAGATAATAACAAGCCAGGGCATATTTTGTATAAGGCAGACTAATCTCAATCGTTTTAGCTCCAAGTTCTTCAAATTTCTTTATGGCGTTTTTAATCACCCCTTCAACTTCTTTATCTATTCCCTCAATGAAGTATTCTTTGGGAATTCCTACCCTTAATTCTTGATTCTTGATTCTTGATTCTTGATTCTTAAATTCCACGCTGGTAGAGTCCATTTCGTCCTTGCCTTTAATGACGTCAAAAACAATCTTGGCATCTTCTACGCTCTTGGTAATCGGGCCGATTTGGTCCAAAGAAGAAGCCATGGCCATCAAGCCATAGCGAGAAACTGCGCCGTAGGTCGGCTTTAAACCGACGACCCCGCAAAAACAAGCCGGCCGGCCGGCAACACCTTCGGCTCGCCCGAAGACGCTGCATCGCTGCGGGCGGGCGTAGCCGAGGTGGGCGGGCAGCCGGATAGAACCGCCGGTATCTGAACCAAGAGCATAAACTGCCATGTCTGCTGCCACGGCGGCTGCCGAGCCACAGGAAGAACCCAGAGCGAACTCATCCATATTTGTTTTGCCCAAAATTACTGCCTGTTGCTCTTTGAGCTTTCTTACCACCGTGGCATCATAGGGCGCTACATAATTCTGTAAAATCTTGGAACCAGTTGTGCATCTTTCCCCTTCCACTAAAATATTGTCTTTGACTGCCAAAGGAATTCCTGCCAACACCGGAATTTTTTGCCCCTGAGCAATCATCGCGTCAATTTGTTTTGCCTGAGAAAGAGCCGATTTTTGCAAGACAGTCAAGAAAGCAGAAATTTCTTTATCAATTTTTTTAATCTTTTTTAAATAGTCCTTGGCCAATTCCAGGGCAGAGAATTCTTTTTTTATTAAACCTTGGTGGGCTTGCTTGATAGTTAAATTCATAGAATTGACTTCACTTTTACATACCTGCCCTTTCTTTCTGGTGCTGCTTCAATTAGTTTATCTACTCTGTCTGTTGGTTCTTGCTTTGCCTCGTCTTCTCTCATTACATTTTCAAGAAAAAAAGGATGGGAACAAGGTTCAACTTTTGTAACATCCAATTGTTTTAATTGCTCAAAATAATCCAAAATAGAGGAAAGCTCTTTCCTAAACTTTTCGATTTCTTTCTCGGTTAAACCAAGCCGGGCGAGTTTTGCGATGTGTTTAACTTTTTTCTTTGTTACCATTGTTATATTGTTACATTGTCACATTGTCACATTGTTAAGGAAAGGGTGGGAGCAATGTAGCAATGTAGCAATTTATCTCGGGGGCCCAGCCACTTCCACTTCCGCTAAAACTTCGTGGAGCTCGTCTACTTTTTCTATAACTTGGCCTGCTCCCCGCACTACTGCTGTTAAAGGGTCTTCAACAATTTTAGTAGGAATTTTTGTTTCTTTGGTAATCAGGGTATCCAAGCCCTTGAGAAGGGCGCCCCCTCCCACAAGATAAATACCTCTGGCCATCACATCTGCCAAAAGCTCAGGAGGAGTTTCCTCCACCGTTGCTTTTATTTCATTAGCAATTTGTTTAACTGATTTCTCCAAAGCCCTTCTAATGTCTTCATCAGAGACCATAACTTCTTCCGGAAGACCGGTAACTAGATTCCTTCCCCTCATGGGCATCTCTTTTGTTTCCTTAAGAGGAGAAGCAGAACCAATGCCGATTTTGATACTTTCAGCTGTCCTTTCCCCCACCAAAAGCTTATACTCCTCTTGGGCAAAATGAATGATATCTTCATTAAGTTTATCTCCGGCTATTCTTAAGCTCTTTGATATAACTATTCCGCCCAAAGAAATTACTGCCACCTCGGTTGTTCCTCCACCAATATCAACAATAAAATTCCCACCCGCTTCTTGAACCGGCAAGCGAGCGCCAATGGCGCCGGCCATCGGTTCTTCAATTAAAAAAACCTCCCTGGCTCCAGCATCTTTAGCTGCATCCTGGACTGCCTTTTTCTCCACCTCGGTTACTCCAGAAGGAATGCCAATAATTACCCGGGGCCGCGGACCTAAAATAAATCTTTTTTTATGGGCTCTTTCAATAAAATATCTGAGCATTTGCTCTGTCACTTCAAAATCAGATATCACGCCAGAAACCAAAGGACGAATAGCCACAATATGGGAAGGTGTTCTGCCCACCATTTTCTTGGCCTCCTCGCCAATAGCTAAAATTTGGTCTGTCTTTTTATTAATGGCCACCACCGACGGTTCAACAATAACAATACCCCGCCCTCTTACATAAACCAGGGAATTGGCTGTACCCAAATCAATGGCAATATCTTTAGAAAAATAAGAAAATAATTTATTTAACATAATTTTTTAGAAAATCCTCATTATGTCTTTTATAGTTATCCAAATTATTAAAACAATTAACAAAGTAAAGAAAAAGACAGTAATCTTTCTTTCTATCTTCTCATTTATTGGCCGGCCCCGTATCCTCTCAATAGTCAAGAACAAAAGTTTGCCGCCGTCCAGTGCTGGAATAGGCAAAACATTTAACAAAGCAAGATGGACAGCAATAATGGCAATGAATTGCAAAAAATAAACTATTCCTAATTGAGAAACCTGGGTAAATAAAGAAAAAATGCCGACCGGTCCCATTAATTGTACTCCGGTAGGAACACCGCGCGCTAATTTTCCCAAGGCCTGGACCCATCCTTTAACTATGGCCACAGTTAAATAACCAGTTGAGCTCAGTCCCCTCACTGGCGCCTGATACCAAGCATATTTTTTAATCGCTGTTCTGACCAAAGCCACTCCCATGGCTCCCTCTCCTTCCGGGGGCAAAATCCGTGGGACCAAAGAAAATTCAAGAATTTCTTTTCCTCGTTCAATTGTTAAAATAATTTCTTCGCCTTTGTGTAAATTGGTAAATTCTTGAACTTCTTTTATTTTATTAAACTGTTTTATTGTGTCGCCGACTTTGAGGCCTGCTTTTTCTGCTGGCGAATCAGGAGCAATAGCGGCAATTTGCACCTTGGGATTTATTAAATTGCCATTGGCTTCATCATCTATAACGTTGGGCACTCCTAAACCCATAACAACACCTAACAAAATGGCAGCTACGAGCCAAAAAGAAAGCACCCCGCCCAAGAGAATTAAAGCTCTCTGCCAAAATGGTTTTTTGCGAAAACTGGCTGCATCATCTACTGATTCGTCTTCTCCGCAGATTTTGACAAAAGCTCCAAAGGGCAAAAGATTTACAGAATAAATTGTTTCACCAATTTTTTTACCAAAAATCCTGGGCGGCAAACCTACACCAAACTCTTCAACTTTTACTCCAAACTTCTTGGCCAAAATAAAATGACCAAATTCGTGAATAACCAACAGACCAATTAAACTAACAAAAGCAATAAGAATTATAAATAGCATTTTTTCTTTTAAGCAGGGTACCTCCCCTCAAAACGCACATCGGAGGCCGAGCGGGCACGGTTCGAGCGAGTGGAGCGAGCGAGAGAGCGAGGCCGAGATATGAGCGGCAATTTCCTCGCTGGGGAAATTGACCGCGTCGGTTTGAGGGGAGGTAGCCCGAAGCGATTACTCCATTATTTCTCGTTTTTTGTTCTCTCCTAATTCTTCAATCTTCTTATTATGCTCATCAATTAAATCTTGCAGTTCATCTTTGGCTCTGAATTTATCATCTTCCCTAATTTCTCCTGCTCTTTCTTTTTCCTGCACCTCTTTCCAGGCCTCTTCGCGCCAACGTCTAATCGTCTTGCGTCCCTCTTCCATTTTCTCTGATAAAACTTTAAGTAAGTTCTGACGATATTCCCCGCTCAAAGACGGCAGCGAGAGCCGAACCGCTCCCCCTTCTACGAAAACCCCGGCTCCCAAATTTGATTGAGAAATCGCCTTTTCAATGGCCTCCAGATACGACTTATCCCAGGGCTGAATAATAATTTGGCGGGGGCCGCTCAGGGTAATGGTGCCCACCTGCTTGAGAGGGAGTTTTTGGCCAAAACAACCCACCATGATATCTTCTACTAAAGAAGGCGTGGCTCGACTGGTACGGATTTTTTGTAACTCCCTTTCCAAAAAACCAATCACCTTCTCCATCTCCGGCTTAATTTTATCTATAATTTCCTTGTATTCCATAGTTTATTTACTTTTTCATTTTACCAATCCCTACCACAAAGTCAAACTTCCTCTTCCCAGTTTCTTCACGATCGTGAAGAAACTGGGAAGTTGTTCTTTTTTTAGTTTAGCAAAGTATTAGTTTCTGGACAAACATTTTGGGCAAGTATTAATTTGTGGCAAAAAAATAGGAGCGTCGCGGGAGACACCCCTTGAGAAAAAGCAATGGCTCATAGGAGCCAAAGGGCTTTTGTGTTCATTTCTTTTGCTTCTTCACATACTTATACCAAGCATTGGTAAGTTGCTATAACTCTAGCATCAATGTCTCCAGGGCCAATCTGGGGTTGACGTTGGTGCTGGAGATTAAGAATTGGGTTTTTTCAATATTCTTAAGAATATTAATGTAGCGAGAATGGTTCTCGGAGAGTAAAAGTTTTCGGAAATACCTTAGCCAGGTTTCTAAAATTTCGTTTAATTTCTGAGGCTGCTGGCTAAGTTCTTTAGCATATTGAAAACGGTCAACATAATCTGAAGAAGATATTTTGGCAATCTTTTCTATCCGTTGTTTGTACTCCTTAAGTTTTTCTGGATTGGAAAGAAAATTCATGGCCCTGCCAGGCCTGCCAGACGAAAGAGAGACAATTTCTTTGGGAAAATATTTCTCCATCTCTTGGACATTTACTGAATAAAAAGGGAGTTTCTCTACTCTGGAAAGAACCGTAGGAAGTAAACTTTCAGGATGCTCGGTAATTAAAATTAAAAGGGCTCTGCCTTTGGGTTCTTCCAAGGTTTTTAAAAGACAGGACTGCGCCTGCTGGTTCATAGAATGAGCTTGGTCTATGATGGCTACTTTGAAAGTTGAGAAATAAGGACGAAAAGATAGCCGCCAACTAAGTTCTCTTATTTGAGAGATTTGGATTGCTTTTTTGATTGGTTCAATGATGACAAGATCAGGATACTGCCCTTTATCAATATCTTGCCCTGCCCGAGAGACGCGGCAATTCAACAATTTAACAAACTCCAAAGCAACAGTTCTTTTTCCCAAACTTTCTTGACCTGAAAACAACAAGGCATGAGGAATTCTCTTGCCTTGAGCCAAGTTTCTTAAATATTGCCATTGCTTTTGATGACCGATGAGCATAAACCGATGCTAATATACGGTAGATTAGTATCGCGTTATTTCTTTCTCATGATGCTTTTTTTGTAGACCTCTAAGTTTTCCAGCACCACCCCGGTGCCCTTGGCCACGCAAGTTAAGGGGTCTTCGGCTAAAAAACAGGGTACGCCGGTTGAGTGGGCAATGAGCTTGTCAATATTGTTCAGAAGCGCGCCTCCGCCAGAAAGCACCATACCCTTGTCCATAATATCAGCTGAAAGTTCGGGTGGAGTTTCTCTTAAAACTAATTTGATTAGCTGAATAATTTCCCCCAGGACACTTGAGATGGCCTCGGCTATCTCATTAGAAGCAATTTTAATGGTGCGGGGAAGGCCTGAAATTAAATCTCGGCCCCGGATCTCAAGAAATTTTTCTTCTTTTTCCTGCAAAGCAGTGCCGATTTTGATTTTTATCTCCTCGGCTGTTTGCTCTCCAATGGCTAAATTATGCTTTTTCTTTATATAATCTGAGATAAGCTCATCCATCTCATCTCCAGCCACCCTCAGTGAATGAGCAGTTACAATTCCTCCCAAAGACATAACCGCTACCTCGGTGGTACCACCGCCAATATCAACAATTAAATGACCCGAACAAGAATTAATCGGAATGCCAGCTCCAATAGCCGCCAAAATCGGTTCTTTGGCCACATAGGCGGCTTTAGCCCCGGCCGCCACCCCGGCTTCAATTACTGCCCTCTGCTCTGTTGAAGTAATACCAGCTGGTACACCGATCATTAATTCTGGTTTGAGAAAACGAAAACGTCCCCCGGTTTTATCAATGAAATATTTGAGCATGGCTTGGGTGACTCGATAATCAGCAATCACTCCATCCCTTAAGGGCCGGTAGGCTCTGATGGTGTCGGGCGTTCTCCCAATCATTTTTTTGGCTGCCTGGCCTACTGCTAAAATTTTATTTTCATCAAGGGAAACAGCTACCACCGAGGGTTCATTCAAAACCACGCCCTTGCCCGGGGCAAAGACCAAGGAATTACACGTACCGAGATCTATACCGATTTTTTTGATGAACATAGCTTTTACTTCGTAAAACAATCACCAAGATACAAGAAACAATAACCAAACAAATCACAATAACCAATAATCAATAATTATATATGTTTGGTGATTGGTGTTTGATGTTTGGTTATTGTTTGTATCCTTGTTTCTTGGTTATTGGTTATTTTAATCTTTCACTCTTTCAATATCCGCTCCTAATCGTTGAAGTCGTTCTTCTATGCGCTCGTATCCTCTGTCAATCTGCTCAATATTCTCTATTATGGTTCTTCCCTGAGCCATGAGACCGGCCACCACCAAGCTAGCTCCAGCTCTGATATCCCAGGATTCAATTCTGCCTCCCTTGAGCAAGGTTTTACCAAAAACAAAAGCTCGGTGAGGGTCAACTATTTCAATGTCAGCGCCCATTTTTCTTAACTCCTGAGTATAATTGAGCCGATTTTCATATAAGGGGTCGTGGATTAAGCTTTTGCCCTCAGCTTGAGTTAAAAGAGGCACCACCAAAGGCAGCAAATCTGTGGGGAAACCAGGATGAGGAAAGGCCTGTACTCTAGTTGCCCTCAACTTTCCTCCTTCATAAACATCAAGGGAATGTTTGTTTTTTCTAAAGCCAACTCCTATTTCTTCAAGTTTTTTTAAAAAAAGAGTTAAATGTTCAGGAGTTACATTCTTTACCCGTATTTTTCCTCCGGTTACCGCTGCCATAACTATAAACGTTCCAGCTTCAAGCGGGTCGGGAATAATTTTGTGCTTCACTCCCTTCAATTTTTTATTTCCTTGGATTTTTAAGGTGTGTGTGCCTACGCCTTCAATTTTAGCGCCCATCTTCTTTAGCATCTTCCCCAAATCCTGCACCTGGGGTTCCTGAGCGGCCACCTTGATTATAGTTTGCCCTTCTGCTAGACAAGCGGCCATCAGTAAGTTTTCAGTAGCCGTGACACTAAATTCGGGCAAAACAATCTCCCTGCCTGCGAGATTAGCTCCTTTAAAATAATAAAAGCTATTGGTTTCCTCTACCTCGGCCCCCAATTCACGCAGCGAGCGCAAATGGGTAGTGATAGGCCGTAAGCCAATTCTGTCGCCGCCCGGCCTTGAGATTTTAAATTCTTTAAACCGGGGCAAAAGGGATCCGATGAGGAGTACCGAGACCCTGCTTTTGGAAAATTTTTCAAAATCTATTTTGTCCGGGTCAATCCTCTCCCCTGCTCTGATTTTAACCTTTCTCTCTGATAACCACTCAATGTTTGCTCCCATCTCTTGCAAAATATCTAAAAGATTTAAAATATCAGACACCAAAGGAAGATTATCAATAATACATTCTTCATCGGTAAGCAAGGTTGCTGCTATCACAGCCCCAGCCGCATTCTTTGACCCTCTCACCTCAATTTCTCCCTCTAATTTTTTGCCGCCTTCAATTACAAACTTCTCCGACATGATATTCTATCTTATCTCAAAACCTCAAAATTATCAAGCCTTGGAAACTGTGTCAAAATAAAAAAAGGCCCGCGCAATGGGGCAGGCCTTTTATAATCTTGATAGAAGGAGATTTATACAGTTCAGAAAAGTTGATTAGGTGACGGCTCCGGCGTCATTTTCTTTTTGAACTCTGTCCAGCTAAGTTCTTCTCTACCAGCTCTGTCGCAAATTTCTCTGAACTGACAATAACTACATTGCCAATACTCCGGATAGTCAGGGAGTACTGGAGGAACAGTATCAGCATCAATTTTCTTTTTCAGTTCTTCAAAGTTTTTTAAAAGAGACTGGGTGAGATTGGGGTCGTAATGAACAATAAATTCTTTGAGCTCTTGTTTGTCTTTGTCTATATAAAGCAGTATGCCTTTTTTGATGTTGAAATAATGAAGATAAAGTTGAATTTGATAAACATTTTCCTGTTTGGGAGCTGCCAAATTTCTAAAAATCCCGCTGTTCATACTTTTTATATCTAAAACGTAATTCTCATTATTGATAGAAAGTATGGCGTCTGCTCTGCCTGAAATGATTGCTTGAGCAGGGATAGGCACTTCGGTTGTTACTCCAATTTTAAGACGATATAAGATGTTGAAAATATTGCGGTGAAGATATTCTCCGTGTTCAAATATTCTTAAAATGCGGGGCTCCATTTTTGCACGGGGAGCGTTTTTGAATTTAAAAAAGATACTACGAGAGCATTTGCCTGCATCACTAATATAAAAATGGAATTGTTGTCTATCTCTCTGTTGGGCCAAATAAAATTTGTCTATGAGTTCTTTTAACATTTTATCTTTTTGACCACTGTGGTGCTCTCCTGGCCCGTTTTAGGCCAAACTTTTTTCTTTCTCGCATTCTTTGGTCGCGGGTGAGAAAACCAGCCTTGCGCAGACGTTTCCGAAAATCAGGATTAAATTTAACCAAGGCCCGGGCGGTAGCATGCCTTACTGCTTCAGCCTGGCTGTGGCAGCCGCCCCCCCTTACTTTAACTGATATTCTGAATTTGTCCAGGCATTTCATTGTCTCCAAAGAAGCGGCCGCTGTCTGCTTAAGTTCTAAAACCGGAAAATAAATCTCATAGGGCTTGTCATTAATTAAAAATTCTTTTGTCCCCCGCGTAAAAAGTCGAATCCGAGCTGTGGCTGTTTTTCTCCGGCCTATGGCCTCATAATATTTTATTGGCTTGGGCTTTTTGGCAACCTTTTCCTTTGCCGTTTTCTTTACGGCCTTTTTTTTCGTTACCTTTTTCTTTGTTAAGGTTTTTTTTACCATAATTTTGAATTACGAATTATGAATTATGAATTACGAATATTTATCTTAATTCTTAATTCGTGATTCTTGATTTTCAATCTTCAATCTCTTAATTTGCTTGGCTCTCAACTTATTCTTGGGCATCATACCCCAGACCGCTTTTTTGAGAACCTTGCCTGGGTCTTTTGAAAATATTTTTTTAAATGGGATTTCTTTTAAACTGCCTAAATAGCCGGTGTGATGATAATAAACCTTTTTCTCTTTTTTTTTGCCGGTTACTTTAATTTTACGGATATTTTGAACAATTACAAAATCACCTATGTCCTTATAAGGCGCGAACTCGGGTTTGTGTTTTCCTCTCAAGAGCGTAGCAATCTCCGTTGCCAACCGCCCCAGAACCTTATCAGCGGCATCTATGGTATGAGTTTTACGTTCCATTTTATTACTTTAATCTATTAAACAAAAAACGTCAATGCGCAGTTACCAAAAAATTGCGAATTAATTTCGCAATTTTGGCAGTAAGAATATAGGAAAATAAAGAAAAATACTCAGTAAGTATTTTTAAATTTCGCCTTTCTATATAAAGGGCGAAAATGTCAAATTTCCGATTATTTTACAAATTCAATTATTGCCATTTTGGCGCTATCGGTTTTGCGCGGGCCCAGTTTAATAATCCGCGTATAGCCGCCTTTCCTTGTTTTGTATCTTGGGCCAATCTCATCAACTAATTTTTTAACCACTGTTTTTGAAAAAAATTTAGCCAATAACCTTTGCGATGCTAAATCTCCTTTTTTAGCACGAGTAATTTGCTTTTCTACAAAAGGCCGAAGCTCCTTAGCTTTGGCCTCGGTGGTCTTAATTCTTCCGTATAAAATAAGAGAGCGAGCCAATGACTTTAACAAGGCCTTCCTTTGATCTTTCTTTCGTGAAAGTTTTCTACCGCTTTTTCGTTTATACATATTACTTCTTCTTTTTCTTCGTCTTTTTTGCCGCTGGCTTGGCCTTGATTGGTTTGGGCCTGGGTTTGGGTTTGGCTTTTTTAACTGGCTTGGCGGGCTTAGCGGCCTTTTCAATCTCTGGAACTTTAACTCCTTCCTTCAGCAAAGAAAAATGTTTGACCAAAATTTGGCAGGCCTCAATAAACGCCTGTTCCGGAACAATAGTGCCGTCTGTCTCAAGTTCTAAGAAGAGGCGATCAAAATCAGTTCTCTCCCCTACTCGCATATTCTCAATTTTAAAACTTACCCTTCTGATGGGAGTGAAAATAGCATCCAGAGCAATTGCTCCACTTTCTAATTTTTCTTTTTTTCTTCTTTCGGCCGAACTATAACCTATGCCTTTCTCAATTTGAATTTCGAGCTCCAGCTCTGCCTTTTTATCTGTTAAGGTGGCTACAGGAGCTTCTTTATTGACTAGCTCCACTTGAATAGGTAGGTCAAAATCAGAGGCCTTAACTTCTTTTTCGCCTTTTATTAATAATCGTCCTTTTTGGGGCTCATCAACGAACAACCTAAACCTTAGTTGCTTTAAGTTGAGCATAATGGAAATTACATCTTCCAAAACTCCAGGAATGGTTGAAAACTCGTGCCTCACTCCTTTAATTTTCATTTGGGTCACGGCCGCTCCCTCTAAAGAAGAAAGTAAAACCCTTCTCAAGGCATTGCCAATGCTCACCCCATAGCCCGGGTATAAACCCTCAATGACAAAAGTTGCTTTATTTTGCTTTTTTTCAATAATTTTTGGCTTTGTTGGTAATGGAATCATATTTTTTTGTAAGCGAAGGGCTGCCTCCCCTCAAACCGACGCGATTTATCTTGAATAATACTCAAAAATGGCTGATATTTCCACTGGGGGGGCTACTTCTTCTAATGTTGGTAAACCTATAACTGTTCCTTTTAAATTTTTTACATCTAATTTAAGCCAAGAGGGCGGCTGATGGTTTTTTAACAAGACGGGAAGATTCTGGAAAATCGCTTTTTTTTGAGAGAGGGGTGAAATTTGAATTATGTCCCCCTTTTTTACAGAATAAGAGCGGATATTGATTGGTTTTCCGTTAACTAAAAAATGGCCATGACTTACCAGTTGGCGGGCCTGGGAACGGGACAAGGCAAAGCCAAGCCTGAAAACCACATTATCCAGCCGACTTTCTAATTTACTAATAAAGAGGTGGCTGGCATCTTCTACCTTACCCCGTTTTCCCAAAACTGCTTTGACATATTTGCGAAATTGTCTTTCTCTTAAATTATACCAATTTTTGAGCTTTTGTTTTTCTGCCAACTCTTGTCCATATTCAGACAGGCGCCGAGTTCTCCTCTTACTCTTTTGGCCAGGGGGATAAGATTTTTTTATCATGGGGCACTTGGGCGACATGCATTTTTCGCCTTTGAGGAAAAGCTTTACTCCAAGTCGTCTACATATTTTGCATTTTGCGTTTTCCATAATTACACTCTCCTTGCCTTCGGCGGGCGGCAACCGTTATGAGGTATGGGCGTTACATCCTTTATGGAAACAATATCTAATCCCCGGTTAGCCAAAGAGCGTAGGGCCGACTCACGGCCCGAGCCAATGCCCCTTACCAAAACCTCTACCCTTTCTACCCCTAATCTCCTGGCATCATCAATAAAGACCTCAGCCACTTTTGAGGCAGCAAAGGGAGTAGCCTTTTTCGTTCCCTTAAAGCCAATACTACCAGCACTTTTCCAGAGTAAGACGTCTCCCTGCGGGTTTGTTAAAGTCATTAACGTGTTGTTGTAGGAAGAGGCAATATAAACCTTGCCCTCTTTTAGTTTCCGAGGGCCAACCTTGGTCTCTTTTCTCATCTTTGCTTCAATTTTCTCACGTTCTTTTAAGACCTCTTCCTCTGTTTTTTTGATAATTCGTTTTTTACCCATAGTATCACTTAGGCGCTGGGGGTAGTTTCCTGCCCGAACCCACGGTCCTTCTCACATTTCCTCTCACTGTCCTGGAATTAATTCGGGTCCGCTGACCTCTCACCGGCAAGCCTTTAATATGCCGAATACCTCGCCAGCAACCAATGTCTTTGAGCCGCTTAATGTTGAGCATCACTTCCCTTCTTAGCCCACCCTCAACCTTATATTGTTTTTCAATAATCTCTCGCAGTTTATTAAGCTGTTGAGAGTTTAGTTTTGAAGCCAAAAGAGATGGCCCAATCTTGGCTTGTTGCAAAGCCTTCTCACTTAAAGAATGACCTATACCATAGATATAAGTCAGGGCTATCTTGATTTGTTTGTCTTCGGGTATATTGACACCCGCAATTCTTGGCATAACTTTTACTCCGTAAAACAATCACCAAGATACAATAACCAAGAAACAAACAATAACCAATGTTTCAATAACCAATAATCAAACGGTTTGGAATTTTGGTCATTGGTTATTGGAATTTGTTTGTATCTTGTATCTTGGTCATTGGTTATTTTTAAGGATAATCTTAGATTATCCTTGACGTTGCTTATGCTTCGGGTTCTTGCAAATGACATAAACCCGACCTTTTCTCCGGACGATTTTGCAATGTTTACAAAGTTTTTTAACTGATGGACGTACTTTCATTTTCCTCTATAAACTATTCTTCCTTTTTCCGGGTCATAAGGGCTCATTTCCACTGTTACCCTGTCGCCGGGTAAAACTCTAATACGGTATATTCGCAATCTTCCAGCCAGATGAGCCAGGATTTCCTTGCCGTCTTCTAATCTCACCCGGAAATGAAGACTGGGCAAAGCTTCAATAACTTGACCATATTTGCGTATCTTATTTTGATCTCTTTTTACCATGTTTCAATTTTCAAGTCAATCTTAATTTTCTCCAAAGAGGAAGGTATTTTTGTTTTCCAAAATGGCCAAAGCCTTATCTCAGCTTTAAAAATCTGGGAATTTCTTTTCAAAAAAAGCCGCGCCTCTTTTAATGGTTTTCCCTGAAGAGCTCTTTTTAGAGAAGCGGTATTAATATCGGCATAAATCTTACCTGAAAATTTTAGTTTAAGGACGAACTTGCCCGATTCAACAGATTTGATCTCATAGTCAATTTTCAAACTCCCCTCATTCAGTTGCTTTCCCTCTCCCATTTCTGTCTGAATAAACTCTCGGGCAAAATCTTTCAACCATTGCTTTTTAAATACCAAGGCCTTAGCTTTCATCTTAACCTTAAAATTAAACTGGTCAATTTCTGTTCCCTTAAGTGCTAACGAAGAGGCCTCCAGCACCTCTTGAGTAATGGCTTCGTCTGACAAAATAAACCTGTTGCCAGCTTTTAATTCTAAGGCCTTTTTAAGGTCTTCTTTCACTTTTTCTATTAAGGTAGTTTTGGCTGTCTCTAAATCTTGTTCAGTCACCTGTTTAACTTTATCTTTGAATCCTCCTGTCATTGCAGAAGAGGATTTTCCATAAACTGCTGTATATCTGGGACTACCGGCTAATCCTGGAATAGAAAAAGTAGAGGGGCCGATATTATATTCTTCACCCGCACTATCTGCTTTAACTTGAACATCTAAGGAACCTCCTGAGGGAATATAAGCTCGCTTTTGAGAACGAAATAATTTATCATTGGCCGAAAGAAAGCGAGTGGTGGCTACTAAAATTTGAGGGAGGTGATACTTATTATAAACCAGGATAGTCCCTTCTGCTTTTACTTCCTTCAAGGTAATTCCTGAAGAAGGAAATTGTTGAGAAAGCATTTTTTCTTCCTCTATGAATTTTCCGTTGACGGCTGCCTCAACAACGATATCTTCTTCAAACTCTAAGGTTTCCGATACCGGCCAGATGTCAATCTGGATGCCCATAACTGTAAAGTAGGCAAAAACCCCTAAAAGCACTAAAATAATGAAGGATAAAATCAAGCCCTTTTTAAAAGAAATCTTTCTTGGCCTCTTAAAGGGTTTTTGGGGAGGTTTTTTAAATTTCTCAAAAAAAGCAGAGGGGGGCTCAGGTAAATGCTTGCCCTGCTCTTTTGGAGGAATAATATCAATAATTTTTCGTGGCATAATTTTTAACCCCGTCGAATACGGCTTTGCCGTAAAAATTCGGAGAATTTTTATTTGACAGGGTTAATCTTACCGCAGATTGGTTAATAAAGCAAAGGGAATAAAATATTTTTTGATTGATTCAGCGCTTTAATAACTTGAATCTCCATATTTCAAGACTATATATTTATTCCTTAACGAATCAAGGTTCTGACGAGCGTTAGCGAGGCAGGTTCTTAATTCAAGATTATATATTTATACCTTAACGAATCAAGGTTCTGACGAGCGTTAGCGAGGCAGGTTCTTATATTTTTAAAATAACATAAACTTGGCCTAAAAGAAAGTTACTGTTTAAGCTTCTACCTTAAACATATAATTAAAATTGCTCACCAATGGGCTTTTTTGTCATTTTGAACAAAATAAAAGGGGGCTCTGAAAATTAGCTCAGAGCCTCCTTGATCCCAGTCAAGACTTATTCTAGGTATTCCAGGACCTCAAAAAAAACCACCGTGTCTGCTGAAATAACAACACCTTCATTGCTTTTTTGGGCAACATCTCTTCCCTTCTCCAATGAATGATGTAAAACTAATTCTTTTGGTTTTAAATCAAAATGCTCTTCTTCATAAGAACTTGTCTGTATTTCAAAATTCTCTCCAATTAACATTTGGAGTAATTCTTTTCTCCTTGGTGAACCTGATGCTAAAATTATTTTCCTCATATTATTCTATTCTATCAAAAAATCGCCATCTTGGCGATAAACTGTTTAAGGTTTCACCTTAAACATACTCTATATACTCTATTCTAAAATGGCGCGGAGGCGACGGATGCCAGCAGCCGAGGATTCCTCTTTGGTAATTTTGAATTTACCGAGTTCTGAGGTTGTTTTAACATGGGGGCCGGCGCAGATTTCTTTGGAAAAATTGTCTATGGAATAAACCGTTACCCTCTCTGGATACTTTTCCTTAAAGAAGCTCAGCGCGCCGGATTTGAGGGCTTTTTCGTATTCCATTTCTTCTTTTTTCACCTCTAAGTCCTGTTTGATTTTTTGATTAACCAAATCTTCCACTTTTTTAATTTCCTCATCAGTCATTTTTCTTTCAAACGAAAAATCAAATCTCAACCTCTCAGGCCTTATGTCAGAGCCCATCTGCTTTACCCTGTTAAATTGCTTCGCCTTTGGCGAAGCACCAGCTTTGCTGGATTTAACCGGGTGAACTTTTTTTCCTAAAACTTGCCTTAAGGCCTGATGTAGTAAATGGGTGGCAGTATGCAATTTAGCCATTTGATACTTGTCTTCGTGGGTGGTGGGTGGGTGGAGTCCGCCAAATTTTTTCTCCGCTCCCCGTCGGGAAATCTCCTGATGCTCTTTTTGGGCTTGATAAAATCCCTCTTTATCCACCTCAAAATCTTTTTCTTTAACAAGTTCCTCGGTCAACTCCAAAGGAAACCCATAACTTTGATAAATATCAAAGGCCTCTTTACCAGTGATAATTTTCTCTTTTTTTGATTTCAGTATTTTCTCAAGCCGGGTTAAACCTTTGTCTAATGCCTTAGCAAAACACTCTTCTTCTTTTTGCCAAACCGTAATAATGTCAGTTTCTTTTGTTCTTACCTCTGGATAGGTATCTTGATAAATGCCAATCACTTTTTTAATTAAATCAAGATACCATTTCTCTTTTAAATTCAAAAGCTTAGCATATCTGATAGCCCGTCTTAAAAGCCGTCTTAAAACATAACCTCTTTCTATATTAGAAGGAAGAATACCTTCTGAAATTAAAAATACCGTGCTCTTAAGGTGGTCGGCGATGATTCTTTCAGCCCTTTCATCTTTTTTTGAGGCCAAACGGCGAATCTCCTCAATAACCGGTAGGAACAATTCTGTTTCAAAAACATTTTCTTTACCTTCTAAAACAGCTAACATTCTCTCCAGTCCCATACCAGTATCTACATTCTTCTGTTTCAAAGGAACAAATTTGCCTTCTTCTGTTTTCTCGTATTCCATAAAAACATCATTCCAAACTTCAAACCAATGTTCATCCCAACCTTTATCGGTTGGCTCAAGTTTTTTAGGAACAGGGCTTTTGCCTGTCCAATAAAACACTTCTGTGTCAGGCCCGCAAGGACCAGTTTTACCAGCCGGCCCCCACCAGTTATCTTCTCTGCCCAAATAAACAATCCTTTCTTTCGGCATACCAAGTTTCTGCCAAATTTCTGCTGATTCTTCATCACGAGGAATATTATTCTCTGGCTCTCCTTCAAAAACACTAATGGCTAATTTCTCCAAAGGAATATTAAGTTCTTTGGTTAAAAATTCAAAACTCCATTCAATTGTTTCTTTTTTGAAGTAGTCCCCCAATGACCAATTGCCCAACATTTCAAAAAAAGTTAAGTGGCTTGAATCCCCCACCTTATCAATATCGTCAGTCCGCAGGCATTTTTGAATATTACAGAGCCGCCTGCCCAAAGGATGCGGCTCGCCTAATAGATAAGGCACCAGGGGCTGCATCCCAGCTGTGGTAAAAAGCACGGTCGGATCGTGCTCAGGCACCAACGAGCTTGAGGGTAGAACTTTATGTCCTTTTTTTTTAAAAAACTCTAAAAACTTTTTACGGATTTGCTCTGCTGTCATAATTAGGTATATCTATCCGCCACGACCGAAGCGACAAAGGCCTCGGGTTTTATCTTGGGCTCAAAACCATTTCCTTTGATTAAACCAGTGACCTCCTTAATCATATCTTTGGTTTGGCCTTGGCCCCCAATATCTGCGTGAATATAGCGGAATTGATAGTTCAATCTCTTTGCCTGCTCGCCAACTTTTCTCTCTAACTTCTCCCGCAAAAACAAAGCCAGTTCACAAGAAAGTAAAACTTCTTCCAAAACCCGCTGTCGCCAGTTATAAAATTTCTTTTTAAGGGGAGAATACTTTATTTTCCTAAGGAAAAATCGGCCTCCCTCTCCCCTTCTCAAAATTACCACTGCCACCGGAAAATACGGCTCCTGGTCCGAAGAAGAATCGCAGCCAACGATAACATCATAAAATTTCTCTGGTTCCTCTGACATATAGCCAAGTATCTCTTCCATTACTCCTTCTAATCGTAAATTACCCCGGCTGGGATTATAAAAATAACCCTGTAAAAACTTTTCCATAATGTTTCATCCTAACAGATTTAAGAACAACCGTCAACTAACCCGACAGCTGCTTTGACAATCTTGACAAACTCCTTGGGCTCCAAAGAGGCGCCGCCGACTAAGAGGCCCTGGAGGCAAGCCTGGGTAATGTAACTTGCTGCATTTTTAGCACTGACGCTGCCGCCATAAATGATGGAAATCTTTTCTGAGACACCCCGTCCATAAAGTCCAGCCAAACACTTGCGTAAAAATATACCAGCGCCCATGGCCTCGTCCGGACTGCAAGGTTTGCCACTGCCAATAGCCCAGATGGGTTCGTAGGCAATGACAAGTCCTGAAACACGTAACCTGGAACTTGAAACATTTTTAAGAGCAGAAACTAATTGTCTTTTTAAGGCCTTACCAGTGTTGCCCTTTTCCCGTTCCTCGGCGGTCTCCCCAACACATAAAATAGGATTTAATCCGGCAGAAATGGCTGCTTTTATTTTTTTATTAATTACCTCGTCTATCTCTCCAAAATAGCGCCTTCTTTCTGAATGGCCAATAATAACATATTGACAGCCCAAATCCTTCAGCATGGTTGGAGAAATCTCACCCGTGAACACGCCCTTATTCTCCCAAAACACATTCTGCGCTCCAAGGGCGAGTCCACCTCCCAACAGCGGCAAGTAGACAAAAGGCGGACAAATCACTACTTTTACATTTTTAACATTTTTCACTCCTCTTTTTATTGAATTAAAAAGCAGCTTAGCTCCTTTAAGCGTGGTTGGGTTCATTTTCCAATTAGCAACAATTAAAGGTTTCATAAACTCCTACGAATTACTAATTTTTACGAATATACGAATTAAATAAGGAATGATTATTCGTATATTCGTAGTTTATTCGTAATTCGTAGGGTTATTGTTTTCTCAAATACTCAGCCGCCGTTTCCGGTTCAATGGTTGAAATTTCCATGCGCGTGCCGATTTCAAAGCCGGCTGGAATGGCTGTCTTGGGCAAAATAGTCCAATGCCAGTGATAGAAAGAATATTTTTTTCCATCGCAGGGCGCAGTATGTAAATAAAAATTGTAGGCAGGGTCACGCAAGCCCTTGTAAAGCTTGCTCAAAGCATTACCAAAGGCCTCAGCCAAATCTTCTTTCTCCTCTTCTGTTACTCTCTCAAAATAAGCTAAATGTTTTTTCGGAGAAATAATGATTTGAAAAGCTACCTTTGAGGCAAAAGGACACAAAACCAAAAAATTTTCGTTTTCAAAAACAACCCTCTCCTTCACCTTCCTCTCCCAGTTATTCATCAAACAATAAATACAACTCCCCTTCTCTTTGAAAAACGTTTCCGAACTGGCTAGCCCTCTTTGCAAATCAACATCTATCAAGGGCGTGGTAATAATCTGGGAATGCGGATGGCTGACAGAAGCGCCGGCCTGAGAGCCATGATTATGAAAAATAGAAACATAATTAACCAGTTTTTCCTTGCTCAAACTCAAATATCGCTCCTGATAAACATCCATTACTTCTTTAATTTGCTCCTGGGAAAACTGAGCTAGCTGCCGCCGGTGGTGGCGCGTGACCACCACCTCATGAAAACCAACAGCATTCATTTTTTTATAGAGCTTGCCTTCGGTGTGTTCGTCTAATTTCTTACCCGGCATCACTGCTGGATATTTGTTGGGTACAACAATCGTGGTCCACCCTTTGGGAATTTTACCTCCTGGCCTGAGAGCAACTTTTTCCCCTTTGGAAAAAATCAAAGTTGGCCTCTCCTGGCTGGCCACATTACAAAACGGACATTCTTTTTGAGGAAGTTCCTCTTCATGACGTTTCTCCTTTTTGAATGTCTCCGGCCGTTGCGCTCTGCCCGTGGCAATAAGCACCCAATCCTTACTAACCAGGTCATACCTCAGCTCCGATGGAAATTTTGATTTTTTTGAAGTCATTCTTTTATTGTACTATAGTTAAAACTTTTACTCCAGCACTGGTTACAGCCATCGTATGCTCAAAATGCGCAGACAAAGAACCGTCGACGGTTTCGTAGCCAAAGCCGTCAGGAGTTTTCTTAATTTTGTAGTCCCCTACTGTGACCATTGGTTCTAGGCAAAAAGTCATTCCCTCTTTGATTTTTTCTCCTTTATGGCGCTTGCCATAGTTTAAAATTTTAGGTTCTTCGTGCAATTCCCTGCCAATGCCGTGGCCGCAAAGGTCGCGAACTACATTAAATCCCTGGCCTTCCACATATCTTTGAATGGTGTTGCCAATGTCGCCAATGGTATTACCCGGCCTGGTTTTTTTAATAGCCAATTTCAGGACTTTCTTGGTTACTCTAATTAACCGCAAAGTGTCGGGGCTAACATCCCCAACAGGCACAGTTATAGCCATATCACTAAAAAAGCCCTTGTATTTTATGCCCAAATCTAAAGAAAGAATGTCGTCTTGTTTTAGTTGATAACCTGAGGGAACAGTGTGAACAATTACTTGATTCACTGAGGTACATAAAGTGGCGGGAAAATTTTTATAACCCTTGAAAGCAGGGGTTGCTCCATATTTAAAAACAAGGTCCTCAGCGACCCTGTCTAATTCCTTGGTGG